>NZ_JBUZWE020000017.1:0-137335 GCF_055730135.2 Mesocryomonas lacus
ATATGCCCGCGCAGACTGTCAACAGGGTTCCCGTCATTCCGTCACGCAGATCGGAAAAATTCGTCTCAGCAGGGCGCAAACCCCTGCGTTTGAGGTGTTCCGAACATATGCGGCACGCTCACCCGCGACACCCTTCCCTGATGCGACCGGTTCTTTTCCTCATTCGCTCCCGGAAAGGCGGTCTCAATTATCTTGCAGTTTTGGATGAAGGCCGCGTGACGGATACGACGCCGAGCGCCTCATCGAGCAGAAGCCGGTAACGCTTCGAAAACTCGAACAGTCAGCCCTATGGTCACGGAAAGCAGGCACCCTTCCCTTGCAGGCGTTCAACCGCCATCGACACTTCAGCCCGCGACAAACGCTCGTTCCTGATGCGAATCTGCAGAAAGGCAGGTAAGCTTTGCATTAAATACGATGGCAGGGCTGGAGCAGGGCGTGGTCGTGGATAATCTCGTGGTGCGCTCGCGGGCCAGTAGTCCGGGGCTGACCGAAGCGGCCATTCGGCTCGAAGATGTGATTTGGGAGCCTTTCGGGTTTCTCAGCCACACGCGGGCGCACCGGGAATTTTACGCCGACATTCTGGACGATCATGCGGACTTGCAGCTGTGTCTCGTCGATGAGACTGGCGATGAGCCCGTGGCTTTAGCCAATTGCGTTCCGTTCCATTACGCCGGCGACCTTCAGGATTTACCGCAGGAAGGCTGGGACTGGCTCGTCGAGACCGGGTCCCGCAAATCCGTCGGGCCCGTGAACGTCCTCGGCGCCCTCGCGGTATCGGTGCCGACCGAACACCGGGGCAAGGGATATGCGCAGCGCATGATCCGTGAACTGAAGGCGATGGCGATCAAACGGGGATATGATGCGCTCGTCGTACCCGTCCGCCCCTCGATCAAATGGCAGCATCCGCATGTGCCGATGACCGACTATGCGGCTTGGACAAACGACAAAGGCGAGGTCTTCGATCCCTGGCTGCGCAGCCATGTCGCCCAAGGCGCCAGGATTATCGGGGCCTGCGAGAGGTCGATGGTGGTCGAAGAACACGTCTCCTTCTGGGAGGCCTGGATCGGCCACCGCTTCGATGCCTCTGCATCCTATGTGCTGAAAGGGGCCCTCGCCCCCATCGAGGTCGATCTCGAACGCCAGACCGGTCTTTATCAAGAACCGAACGTCTGGGTCGGCTACGCTCTCTGACCCTCTGAGGTTTCGGCAGACAAAGCGGCAACCGTCAGTGAACGCAGAGGCGTCTTCCGGTGTCTTGAAGAACCGGCGGGCACGGCGCTCCCTTCTGGATGAGGGTTGCAAGCTCGTCCGTGCTTCCCTGGAGGACGCGCCTCTTCCACAGCGCAGGCCCGCAGCGTCCGTTTCCAGCGCTGTAGGGCCGCAACAGCGCGAAAATCGACAAGCGTTCGTCGGCAAAGGCCGCCGGTGTTGGCAAGGTCGCGAAGCGCCTGCAAGGTGAAGCCGTTCTTGCCATTCCCACTGCCGGCCTCGCCCCGGCGTGTTGCGCGCGGTTCGACATAAAACACCAAGACGTCGAGATGTTTGGCCTGCAACAATGGGCACATCATCAACCCGCGGCCTGCACCGAGCTCGGCTTCGCACGGCTCCGGACCTCGACGGGAATCGGACTAACTGCGCCAAACGGCCGCGACGATCCCGGTCCGCGTCAGAGCGTAGATCTGAGCTCGCGAGAAATGCCCGGCCATCCGAGCCCACCCGATCCCTCAACTGCAGACGACACCGCTCTATGATCCTGCACAGGCCCGAACGAAACGAGCGGCCGAGAAGACGCCGCTGGAGGGGCAGCCGCTTTTCGCCGAGGCACGATAGAGATCAGCGGTTTACATCTGATTAGCCCCTATCAGTTAACTTGCTTACAAATCCGAGGCGTCGATGCACTTATTACCGGACAGAAACGGCGCCACGCCCCATTGCCCCCTTCGGAGCCTCACTCTGGGCATCGGAGCAGCCATCGCGGTTTCCGGTTTCATGCTGATCGCGCTGGTCATTTTCATCGGCCTGCGATCGAACAGCGCCGAACTCCATGCCGAACGGATGCGGATCGAAAACGCGCTGACACAGAGCGTCGAGCGCACGCTTGAGCAGCAGAAGACGATCGCCTGGTGGGACGACGCCGTCACGAACATCTCCAACACATTCAATCTCGCCTTCGCCGACGCCAATTTCGGCTATTATTTCACCGAAACTTTCGGTCACGACGAGGTCTATATCCTCAATGATCGCGACGAGCCGATCTACGCCTTTCGCGACAGCGAGCGTGCCAATCCCGCACTCTATCTGAAGCGCCGCGGTGACCTGAAGGACATCGTCGACGTCGCCCGCGGGCGCGCCACCGCATCCGGCATCGACCGGACGGCCGCCTTCTCCGCCAAGCAGGGCCGGTACAAGTTCCTGAAAGGGGCGCTTCAGTCGGCAAGATGGAGCGCCAAGATCACGCTCATCGACGGAAAGCCGACGATCATCGCGTCGATCACCATCGTTCCAAACGTCGACCTGTCGCTGCTCCGCGGCAATCCCTTTCTGCTGGTAACCGTGAACCAGATCGACGCCGACTTCATCGACGCGGTCGGCGGCTCCCTGCTCATTCCCAAGCTCCACTTTACCGCGCGCGACCAGTCCGGCGGCGATGTCGTCTCGGAGCCGTTCGAAACCGATGACGGCCAGAGCGGCGACTATCTGACGTGGACGACGAGCCAGCCGGGACAGCCGCTTCTGACGGTCGTTCTGCCGCTCCTTCTTATCGGGGTGATCGGCATGTGGTTCCTGTCGGCAAAGATGCTGAGGCGCCTGACGTCGGCATCGTCGGAGCTTGCCGGAAACGAAGCGCGGGCGCGGCACGAAGCGGCGCACGACGCGCTCTCGGGTCTGCCGAACCGGCCGATGTTCATCGCGGAGGTCAACCACGCGGTGGCGAGCGCGGCAGCCGGAGCCACTCGACCGGAAGGTCTGATCGTCGGCTATCTCGACATCGATCGCTTTAAGGACATCAACGACACGATGGGCCATCACGCCGGCGACGATCTGATCAAGCAGGTCGGCTTGCGCCTGCGCGGCGGCTTCGACCCGGACTGCCTGGTGGCCCGCTTCGGCGGCGACGAGTTCGCCATCCTGCATCGCAGAAACGGGCCCGACGAGGGGGGACGGCTCGGGGCCATGGTGTCGAAGGCGTTCTGTACGCCCTTCGTCGTCGACGGGATGCCAATTAACGTCACCGCTTCGCTCGGGCTGGCGGAATTTCCGCACCACGGGACATCCGCGGGCGAGCTGATGCGCCATGCCGACATCGCCCTCTATGTCGCCAAGAAGCAAGGGCGGAACCAGACCGTTTTCTTCGACCGAGAGATGGCGCTCAAGCTGGAAGAAAGCCGCCAGATCGAGATCGATCTGCGCAACGCGCTGGAGAACGACGAGCTCGCCCTGTTCTTTCAGCCGGTCATATCGGCGCGCCGCAACAAGGTGACCGGCGTCGAGGCCTTGCTTCGCTGGACCCATCCCACCATGGGCGCCGTGCCGCCGTCCGTCTTCATTCCGATCGCCGAAGAGAGCGGCCTGATGCTGCCGCTCGGCGACTGGGTCCTGCGGGAGGCGATCCGCAAAGCCGCCCTCTGGCCCGACCTCGAGGTCGCCATCAACCTTTCGCCGGCGCAGTTCCGCCACGTCGATCTGCCGCTGATGCTGTCGGACCTTTTGCGGGAGACGAAGGTCGAGGCGGGCCGGATCACCTTCGAGATTACCGAGGGCCTGCTCCTTGATCCGTCGAGGAACACCCATTCGACGCTGGAGAAGATTCGCGAGATGGGTTTTCTGATCGCGCTGGATGATTTCGGGACCGGCTTCTCCAGCCTGAAATACCTGATCGACTTCCGCTTCGACAAATTGAAGATCGACCGTTCCTTCGTGACCGGCCTGTCGCGGACGAAGTCGGCACAGACCATCATCCGCTCGGTCGTGCAGCTCGGCCGCGCCATGGGCATGGACGTCGTGGCGGAAGGGATTGAGACGAGCTTCGAAGCGTCGACGATGCAGGCTTTGGGGTGCGATTTCATGCAAGGCTATTTTTTCGCGCGCGCCCTCCCCGCCGCCGACGTGGAGCCTTTCGTCACATCCTTCAACGACGGGACAAGGGCCGTGGATCTGCCGGGAAACGGTCTGGCTCTGCCGATTTCCTAGGTCAGGACTGAACGGTGGAAACTTCGGTGGGACAGAGGCTTTCGCCTGGTTGGTGCGTCCCCCACACGAAGCCACTGTCGTCAGCAACGCCCGTCTGCCGTTGGCACCGACGGAGCGCCGCCTTCGACCCACGGAGAGAAGGATCTGGCGCGACGGCTTTTTTTTCACTGCGTGGGTCGACGGCACCCGCGGTTGGGATTGTCACAAGCCTTGTCGGTGACGCCCGCCGCCGCCGACTTATTTCCGCTGAGACCGGTTGCGCCTTGATCGAGGTGGGCTCGTTCGACCCTGACTCAGGCCAAGCCGTCGTCCGACACTGAGCCGACCTCCTTCTTCCTATTTGGCGGCCTCGGCATCGAAGGCCCGGTCGACGGTCCGGGACAGACCTGCCTTCCGGATGCGCTCGGTCGGGGTCTTCGGAAACTCGTCGATGAACTCGATGTATCTCGGGATCTGGAAGTAGGGCAGCTTTGGTTCGCACCATTTGGCAAGGGCCGAGGCCTCGATCGAAGCGCCGGGCGCCAAGCGCACGAAGAGCTTGAGGTCGTCGTCGCCGACCTCACTCGGCACGCCAATCAAGGCGCATTCTGCGATGTCGTCATGGGTGAGGACGACGCGCTCGACCTCCCAGGCGGAGATGTTGACGCCCCGTCGGCGGACGCTGTCCTTCTTGCGGCCGGCAAAGAAGAGGAAACCGTCGGCATCGCTGCGCGCGAGGTCCCCGGTCTGGAACCAGCCGTCCTTCACCAGCGCTGCGGCTGCCGCCTCGTTTCGGTAATAGCCGCGAAAGGCGAGGCCTTCGGCCAGCGGCTTGACGATGATCTCCCCGGCATCGCCGACCGCAACGTCCTTGCCATCGTCGTCGACGAGCCGGGTCTCATAGATCGGAAGGGCGCGCCCGCAGGAGCCGAGGCGGCCTTCCGGGTTGACGGTCACGAAGGTGGTCATCTCGGACAGGCCGTAGCCTTCGCGGAGCACCACCCCGAAACGATCCTCGAACGCTTTCCAGACCTCGACGGGACAACCGCCGCCCCAGGCGATGCGCACCTTGTGGTCCCGATCGGACGCGCTTTCCGGCTGCTTCAGGAGGATGGGAAGGACCCCGCCGAGATAATGAATATGGGTGACGTCGTACCGGCGCACCTGGTCCCAAAAACGCGAGGCGCTGAACTTCTCGACCAGCGCGAGGGTGATCGGCTCCATGATCGCGGCGATGAGGACGGCCACCCCGGCGCCGTGATGCAAGGGTTCCCACAGGAGAAACACGTCGCCGCGCTTCATCCCAGTGAGGACAATGGTGCCGAGCGGTCCGGCCCGAAGGCTCCGGTCAGTCTTGAGGACACCCTTCGGCTCCCCCGTGGTGCCGGAACTCGGCGTGATCGCGATGATGTCGTCGGTATGCGGCCGATGGGTCGGAGCGGCATCGTGCGATGCCGCAATCAGTCCCTCAAACGAGTCCGCGCCTTCGGTTCCCCGCCAGATGGCCTGGGACACCAGAGCGTCCTTCACGATCGGCGCCAACACCTCGCTGTAGGCGATGTCCGCGATGAAGGCCTTGGGCTCGAACTGGCGGAACACGAAATCCAGCGCAGCCCCCTTCAGGTGCGTGTTCACCGGGATCCGGATCAGCCCGACCTTGGCCAAGGCAAAGATCGCGACGATGTGGTCGGGATGGCTTGGCAGCATCACGGCGACCCTGTCGCCCGGCGCAAGACCGCTGTCCAGCAATGCGTTCGCTAGTCGATTGATCCGCGCGTTGAGGGCACCGACCGTCCAGTTCTCGTCGTTGAACCGGCAATAGACATGATCGGGCGTCGTGGCAGCGCGGGTGTCCCAGAGGGACCGCAGTGTCGTGTCGGCGGCGTTTGTCATGCTGATCCTTCGGGTCTGCGTATCATAGCAATTTAAATTGGTATTCAATTACTACGATCGAACTGTAATTATTGCGCAGAAGTGTGTCAAACATTATTGGTGGGTAGAAAACGTGCATACGGGCATTGACAGTCTGCCGAAACTGCAATGTAATAATCATAATTGATATGCAATTATACGGACCTGCCCTTCCTTGCGGCAGCGAAACCCCCGCAACACGGCCACGGAGCGAACCATGCAGAAGTCGAAGAATGCAGTTGCGGGTGCGGGGCCGATCCTGTCCCGCAGAACCCTGATCACGGCGGGAGCCGCCGGCGCGGCGCTGCTGGCAGTGCCGATGGTGATGCGACGGGCACATGCGGAAGACCGCCGCATCGTCCTGCGCGGCAGCGGCGGCGACCTCGCCAAGGCCTATGACGAGTTCATCCTTCGCCCGTTCACACAGGAAACGGGTATCGAAGCCGTCCAGGTCACATCCGGCCAGGCCCCGATCAACATGATCAAGGGGATGGTCGACACGAAGAACTACAGCTGGGACATGGCGGAATTCGCCGTGCTGTCGACCTTGGTGCTGGGCCCGCAATACCTCGAGACGCTCAACCTCGACGGGGACTCCAACGTCGCGGCGATCCCGGCGGAGATGCGCAACCCGCTCTTCGTGCCACTCTACCTCTTCCCGAACGTGATGGGCTATCGCGAGGATGCCTTCGAGGGGCGCAAGGCGCCGGCGAGCTGGGCGGACTTCTACAATCTCGAGGAGTTTCCGGGCCGTCGCTCGCTGCGGCGCACGGCGCTCGATACGCTGGAAACCGCGCTCCTGGCCGACGGCGTGCCGCGCGACCAGCTGTATCCACTGGATGTCGACCGCGCCCTTCGCAAGCTCGATACGGTGAAATCAGCGATCGCGGTCTGGTGGGAGAACAGCCCGCAGTCGACGCAGGTCATCGCCAGCGGCGAGGTCGACATGGTGGCGACCTGGACGCAGCGCATCCAGCCGGCCATCGCCGGCGGCGCGCCGGTCAAGATCTCGTGGAAGGATGGCTACTACAACACCGCCGGCTGGGGCGTCCTCAAGGGAACGCCGAAAGCCGATCTCTGCCGCGAGTTCATCAAGTTCTCGGTCCAGCCGGAGCGGCTGGCCGCGTGGACGCCGAAGATGGCCGTCGGGCCGGTTCATCCCAAAGCGATCGAGTTGATACCGCCGGAGCTCGCCGCCTCCTTGCCGACCAATCCCGAGATCCTGAAGCAGCTCATTCCGGTCAATGCGGCCTATTGGGCGGAAAACCGGGCAGCGCTCGAGGATCGCTTCGACGCCTGGCTGCTGTCCTGAACAAGGCGGCCGCGCCGCGCCACCGCGCTTCCTCGAGCCTCACACCGAAGCGAGATCGCCATGTCGGATATCGTCCTCGATCGTACTGACCCGGCGGTCCCCGTCGTCGTCATCGACCGACCGCGTCGCCGCAATGCCCTCGATCACGCGGCCTGGCGCGATCTCGGCACCACCTTCCGTCAGCTCGGCGGTGAGGCCGGCGTCCGGGGCGTGATCCTGACCGGTGCCGGTGGGGCGTTCTGTGCCGGCGACGACATCCTGGCCTTCGCCAGCGTCCGCGACGATCCCGCGGCGCGATTGCGCTACTGGGACGACATCATGGCCTGTTACGCGGCGATCTCAGAGATCCGCGTTCCCGTCATCGCCGCCGTCTCGGGTCCGTGTGTCGGCGGCGGCTGCACCCTCGCCTTGCGGGCTGATTTCCGCATCGGCGACCCGACGGCGCGGTTCGGCGTCCCGCCGGCCAAGCTCGGTCTCGTCTATCCCGCCGACAGCACCCGGCTGCTGATTGCCGCCGCGGGGCTGAGTGCGGCGCGGCACATGCTTTATACCGGCGCGCTGATCGATGCGCAGGCGGCCGCCGCTTGCGGCCTTGTCGCCGCCGTCGAGGAGGGCGACGTGGTCGAAGCCGCCCGCCGCTTCCTCGCGCCGATGATCGATAACGCCCCGATCTCGATCGCTGCGGCCAAGCTCGCCTGCGACGCCGCGATGGCGGGGGATTTCAACAGCATCATTCCTGAAATCGAGCGGCTCTCGCAGCTGGCCGATCGCAGCAATGACTACCGCGAAGGCGCCCGCGCCTTCGCCGAGAAGCGCAAGCCGCGATTTACCGGACAGTAGGTCGGAGATCAGTCGATCAACCGATCAGGCGGAGGAAACCGAAATGAGCGTAGTGGCCCTTGATACCCCGGCGACCAACAGTCCGCTCCGGACGGACGGCGCGCTGCCGGCGAAACTGAAGGCAGAGGGACTGAGCAAGTCCTACGGCCCGGTCGTCGCCCTCGACGAGATGTCGATCACCGTTCGCGAGGGGGAGTTCCTCAGTCTTCTCGGCCCCTCGGGATCGGGCAAGACCACCTTCCTGATGATGACTGCAGGCTTGATCACCCCGACCTCGGGCGCCCTCTGGATCAACGGAAAACTGTCGACCTATCTGCCGGTCCAGGACCGCGACATCGGCATGGTGTTCCAGAGCTACGCCCTGTTTCCCCACCTCAGCGTCTTCGAAAACGTCGCCTTCCCCTTGCGCATGCGCAAGCATTCGGAGACCGAGATCAAGGCGGCGGTCGGCTCCGCGCTGGAGATGATCCGGCTGTCGCACGTCAGCGACCGGCTGCCGCGGGCGCTGTCCGGCGGCCAGCAGCAGCGCATCGCGCTCGCACGCTGCCTCGTCTACAAGCCGTCAATCATCCTGATGGACGAGCCGCTGGGCGCGCTCGATCGCAAGCTGCGCGAGGAAATGCAGCTGGAGATCAAGCGCATTCACCGCGCGACCGGGACGACATTGCTTTACGTCACGCACGACCAGGACGAGGCGATGACGATGTCGGATCGCATCTGCCTGATGAAAGACGGCCGGATCGAGCACCTCGGCAGTCCGGACGAGCTGTACTTTGCCCCGAAGACCGAATTCACCGCCGATTTTCTCGGCAGCTCCAACTTCATCGACGCCGAAGTGGCGGGACGCGACGGCGAGCGCACAATCCTGTCAATCGCTGGTGGCAAGACCATCAAGGCGGTGCTCAGCCCCTCCTGCGCGGGGAAGAAGCACATCCGGGTGATGATCCGTCCCGAGCGGACGGTGCTCGGACCGGCGGCCCCCGGCAGCGACGCGAACGAGGTGTCGGGCACCGTCAGCGATTCCATTCTCGCGGGCGGCTTTTCGCGCGTCTATGTCGACGTGCCCGGGATCGGCGTCCTGGCGTCGAGCTATCTCACCGGCGCGCCGGAGCAGGCGGCAACGCCGGGGACGTCGCAGAGCCTTCATTGGCCGGTATCGGCCGCCCTGACCTTCCCCGGGAAGGAGTGACGCGATGAGCCTTGCGCAACCGCCCATGGCGTCCGCCGAAATGGCCCCATCGAGTTTCTGGAAGGACAACCGGACCTGGCTCGTTCTCCTGACACCGGCCATCCTGTTTCTCTTCGCGCTGTTCTTCTATCCCGTCGGCCAGATCCTCTGGCTCAGCCTGAAGGATGGCACCGGCGCCTTCACCAGCGAGAACTACGAGAAGCTCTTTTCCTCGCCAATCTATCTCCAGTCGCTCTGGATCACCTTTAAGCTCAGCTTCTGGACAACGCTGATCAGCGTGATCGGCGGCTACCCCGTTGCCTATCTCCTCGTCTCCAGCGGCGCCTCGGCGCGGCAGAAGCTGATCATTCTCGTCATGCTGCCGTTCTGGACGAGCTTTCTTGTGCGCAGTTTCGCCTGGATGGTTCTCCTGGGGCGGCAAGGGGCGATCAACGAGGCGCTGGTCTCGCTCGGGATCACCGACGTGCCGGCGACGATGATCTACAACTATACCGGCGCGCTGATCGGCATGGTGCACGCGCTCCTGCCGCTCTTCATCCTGGCCGCAGCGCCCGTCCTCGCCAAGATCGACCGCAACGTCATGAGCGCGGCCGCCACCATGGGAGCCGGCGCCTCGCAATCGTTCTGGCGGGTCTATTTCCCGCTGTCGATGCCGGGCATCGCCGCGGGCGGCATCCTCGTCTTCGTCACGGCGCTCGGCTTCTTCATCACGCCGAGCCTCCTCGGCGGCCGAGGCGAGGCGGTGATCACCCGCATCATCATCCGCGAGGTCCAGGAAGGATTGAACTGGGGATTTGCGGCGGCCCTGTCGGTCATGCTTCTCGCGACGACGATCGCCTTCTTCATCCTGTTCGACCGGCTGGTCGGGCTGAGCACGCTGTCGGGCGACGCGCAGATCAAGGCGAAGGGCACGGGCCGTTTTTCCCGAAGCCTTCTCGGCTTCATCGCCTCCGCCGGCGAGCGTGTGGAGCGGCTCTTCCTGCGCCTCCGGCCCACTCTGGCCGATCGTCCTCGGCGCAAGATGAGCGCCGTCCTGATCTGGGCGACCGCCATCCTCGTCCTCTGCTTCCTGGTGCTGCCGATCCTCTTCGTGATCCCGGTCTCCTTCACCAAGCAGTCGTTCCTCAGCTGGCCGCCGCAGCTGTTCTCCAGCCAGTGGTATCTCCGCGTCTGGGAATCGCCGCTGTGGTTGCCGGCCGCAATCCGCTCGACGATCGTCGGCCTGGGGGCGGCGGCGCTGGCGACGGTGTTCGGCGTCGCCGCGGCCCTGGCGCTCGGCTCCGGCAACATGCGCTGGCGGCCGTTCTGGCTGATCCTCCTGATCACGCCGATGATGGTGCCACGGGTGATCCTCGCGGTCGGACTGTTCTACCTCTTCGCGCCGCTGGGTCTCGTCGGTTCGTCCTTCGCCCTGACGCTGGCCCACACGGCGCTCGCCCTCCCCTATGTCGTCGTCACCGTCATGGCGCTGCTGAAGGGCTACGACTACCGGCTGAACCATGCGGCATGGACCCTCGGCGCCAGCCGCTGGACGACGTTCCGCAAGATCCAGCTGCCGCTGATCCAGGGCGGAATCGTCGCCGCCTTCCTGTTCGGCTTCGTTACCTCCTTCGACGACCTGACCCTCGCCCTGTTCGTGACGGCGGGCCTGACCGCGACGCTGCCGAAGGAAATGTGGGACGCCGCAACCATGCAGGTCAGCCCCGAGATGGCGGCGGTCTCGACGATCACGCTCGGCCTGATCGTCGTCATCGTGTTGCTGGCGGAATGGCTGCGCTCCCGCTCCGCCATCAACCGGGGGATGTGAGCGATGGAGAATGCCGCAGCCAGCGTCGGCCGGGCCGACGACAACGTCTTTCGGGCGCTCGAGGCCTGCTTTCCAGAGGACGGGCGACGGGTTTTCGTGGAAGGGGCGGATGGCCGGATCGTCCGCTATGGCGACGTCGCCCCGGCGACGGCGCGCATGGCGCGGCGGCTTCGCGATGGCGGCGTCGCCAAAGGCGACATCGTCGCCGGGGTGCTAGACAAGTCCCAGGAGGCGATCCTGCTTTACCTCGCCGTCTCCCGTCTCGGCGCCGTCTATCTCCCCATCCACATCGGCCTGACGCCGGTCGAGATCGACTATGTCCTGACGGATGCCGCGCCCCGGATGACCGTCTGCGATCCCGCGCACGGTCCGACGATGGTCCGTGCCGGCCGGCGTTTCCTCACCCTCGACCGGTTTGGTGAGGGTTCCCTCACCGACGGCAGCCTTTCGCTGCCGGCGAATTTCGAAACCGAAAGCGGCCTTGGCGAAGAGCCGAACGCGCTCGTCTATACCTCGGGGACGACCGGCAAGCCGAAGGGTGCGCTTCTCCCGAACGGGCTGGTGATCTGGAATGCCCTGGCGCTGGCCGAAAGCTGGGGAATCACCCCCGACGACAGGATCCTCCACGCCAACCCCACGGCCTATGGATTGTTCGGCACGACGACGCCGATGATCGCCGGCGGCGGGTCGATCATCCTGCTGCCGAAGTTCGAGGCCGAAAGCGTCATCGCAAAACTCCCGGCCGCGACAATCTTTGCGGGCGTCCCGACCTATTACTCCCGGCTCCTCGCGCATCCGGGCTTCGACGCTGCGTCTTTCGGCGGGCTGCGGCTTTTCATCACCGGATCCGCCCCGATGCGGCCGGACCTGTTCCGCGACTTCGAGCGCGTGACGGGGCATCAGCTGCTCGACCGCTATGGCTCGACGGAAGCGCTGATCGTGACGAGCCATGCGGCAGGCGAAAGCCGCGCGCCGAACTCTTCCGGCCGGGCGCTTCCCGGCTCGACGGTGCGGATCGTCGACAGCGCGGGGCAGCCGGTGGACGCCGGAAAGGTCGGCTCGATCGAGATCCGGCAGCCCTTCCCCTTCCTCGGCTATCTCAACGCGCCCGAGAAGACGCGGGAGTCTTTCTCCGAGGATGGCTGGTTCATCTCGGGCGATTTCGGCAGTCTCGACCAGCGTGGGCATTTGACGGTTCTGGGCCGGGGCGCGGACCTCATCATCACCGGCGGACTGAACGTCTATCCAAAAGAAGTGGAACTCGCGATCAACCGCCTCGAAAACATCGCTGAATCGGCGGTGATCGGTGTTCCGCATCCCGATTTTGGCGAGGCGGTCGTGGGGGTCGTCCAATTGTCGGATTCTGCCGCACGTGTCGACACGTCTCGCATGCTGCAGGATCTGAAAACCCAGATCGCCGGATACAAAGTGCCGAAGGCGATCACCATCGTCGATCAGATGCCCCGCAATGTGCTGGGGAAGATCCAGCGGACGACGCTGAAGGAGCAGTTCGCCGGACTGTTCCAGCCGGCCGATGAGCCGATCCGCCGAGCGGAAGCGCCGGCAAAGAGTTGACAGAGAGCTGGCAAAGAAGAGGGGCATTGACGGGATGTCGCGCCCGGCCCTCTGGTGATGCGACCGACAAAGGCAGAAGACGGAATGGATGCAAGTTCGGACATGACAGCGGATACACCGAGCGCCGTGAAGGAAGGACGCCCACCGTCCAAATCGTTGAGCGCCGACGGCGTCGACGAGCGCCTGTTTGTCGCCTCCGTCGCCAAGGCGCTCCTGGTTCTCGAGACCTTCAACGGCCGGGCACGCCACCTCACTCTGTCCGATATCACCACGGCGACCGGCATGGGACGGAGCGCTGCGCAGCGGTTCGTCTACACGCTCGAAGCCCTCGGCTATCTCCAGAAGAACCCGGTGACGCGCCAGTACCGGCTGGCAACGAAGGTCCTCACCTTCGCCCAGAGCCTTCTGTCCACGAACGCCGCCCTTGAAAGCGCCGCGCCTTTTCTCTCCCGGCTGGGCGAGAGCACGCACGAGACGGTGTCCTGGGTCGAACTGGATGGAGACGACATCGTCATCATCGGCAACGTGCCTTGCACGCATGTCGCGTCGGTGAACTTGCCGGTCGGGACGCGGTTTCCCGCGATATCATCGTCGTCCGGCCAGGTCATTCTCGCCGACACATCCCTGCAGGCCGCTGCAGCGATGTGGGAGCGCGCCGATGCCGACATCCGTGAGCGGATGAAATTCAAGGACGAGGCCGGCCTCCTGGATTTCCTGCGCAAAGTCTCTGGGCAGGGCTTTGCCGTCACGGAGAAGAATTTCGACCAGGGAAGCCTATCGATCTCCGCGCCCGTCTACGATTTCACCCGCAAGCCGATCGCGGCCATCAACCTGTCGACGCTGTCGTCCCGCTTCTCGCGCGATGCAGCCCGCAAGAAGCTGGCGCCGCTGGTCATGGAAGCGGCCGCCGCGGTCTCCAAGGCGAATGGATACAAGGCGGACTGACGGGCGGCGTCGAGTTGTAAGAGACGGACCAGCGGCGGCGGCGTGGAACGATGCCGCTTTGCGGCCGATCTTGGTTCCCGTGCTGGTCGTCTCTGGCCGAGATCAGGGCAGCGCAACCGCTGCGGAAATCCGCTCACCCACCGGCGGCCGCCTAAAGGCGTTCTGAGATTCGTCTCCGATCAACGGGCGTTATCATTCCAGATTGGAATGGGCTGATGAACAGTCGTCGCTCAAACCGAGCTGCCTTCCGTCCTAGACTGCATGTGATCGAGGACCGGAGTATCTTCCCATGCCAACGCTTTCCCGTTTCACGTCCGCCGACGATATCCGCATCCGGTTTTCGAAGGCCATGTCGGATATGTACCGGACGGAGGTCCCGCAGTACGGCACGCTGATGACGCTCGTGGCGGCGGTCAACACCGACACGCGGCACGCCGACCGCGTCCTCGACCAGCGGCTTGTCGACAATGGCGAGGTCGAGCGTCTCGATCTCGAGCGGCATGGTGCCATCCGCCTCGGCACGCCTCAGGAACTCTCGACCATGCGGCGCCTGTTCGCCGTCATGGGCATGGTCCCCGTCGGCTACTACGACCTTTCCGTGGCGGGCGTGCCGGTGCACTCCACGGCCTTCCGTCCGGTGGAAGCGGAGTCGCTGCGCCGCAATCCCTTCCGGGTCTTCACCTCGCTGCTTCGCCTCGACCTGATCAAGGACGAAGCCCTGCGGGCCGAAGCCGCGGCCATCCTGGCGGAGCGTCGGATCTTCACCCCGGGCTGCCTCGGCCTCATCGACACTGCCGAGGCGAAGGGCGGCCTGACCACAGAGGAAGCCGAACAGTTCGTGGTGGAGGCGCTCGAAACCTTCCGCTGGCACAGCGAGGCCACGGTCCCCGTCGACGTCTACCAGCGACTGCGGGCCGCGCACCCGCTGCTGGCAGATGTCGTCTGCTTCAAGGGGCCGCATATCAACCATCTGACGCCGCGAACCCTCGACATCGACGCCGTGCAGGATCGCATGCCGGCGCACGGCATCTCGCCAAAAGCCGTGATCGAGGGCCCTCCGCCCCGGCGCGTGCCGATCCTCCTGCGGCAGACGAGCTTCAAGGCCCTGGAAGAGCCGGTCGCCTTCACGGCAGGCGACGACGCGAGCCTCGCGCAGGGAACCCACACCGCCCGCTTCGGCGAGGTCGAGCAGCGCGGCATCGCCCTGACGCCGAAAGGCCGCGACCTCTATGATCGCCTGCTTGCCGAGGTCCGCGATGCGGTGCAGGTCAAGGGTGACGGCAGCAATGCCGCCGACTACATGCTGGCTCTTTCCCGGGCCTTCGAGGCTTTCCCCGACGACGAGGGGACGCTGCGCCGCGAGGAGCTCGCCTTCTTCCGCTACCTCCCCACCGGCAAGCCGGGTGTCCCGAGAGATCGCGACACCGAAACGCTGATCGCCGAGGGCTTCCTCGCGGCAGAGCCGATCACCTACGAGGATTTCCTGCCGGTGAGCGCCGCTGGCATCTTCCAGTCCAATCTCGGCGATGAGTCCCAGCGCAATTTTGCAGCGCAGGCCAACCGGGCCGCCTTCATCGACGACCTCGGCGCAGCGGTCGCCGACGAGACCACGCTCTATGCCGAGATGGAAGCCCGTTCCCGGAACAGCGCGCTTGCCAGCCTGGATCAGAAAATCCGCGCGTGACGCGATGAACGCACCCGCCCTTCGCGCGCGACCGGACGCAGCGCCGGTCGACCTCTACCTCACGCGCCTGCAGCAGCAGGGGTTTGCCGGCGAGGTCGGCCGAGATACCGCCAGCCGTCTCGTCTCGGCCACCGACAACAGCATCTACCAGGTCCTGCCCGCCGCGGTCCTGTTTCCGCGGACGGGGGACGATTTGAACCTCGCCGTTGCGCTGGCGGCCCGCGCCGAAGGCGGCCCACTGCCGCTGACCGCGCGCGGCGGCGGCACCGGCACGAACGGGCAGTCGTTGACGACGGGGATCGTCATCGACACGTCGCGCCATTTGACGCGCATCCTGTCGCTCGACGCGGCCGGCCTCACGGTGACCGTGGAGCCAGGCGTCGTCCTCGACCAGCTGAACCGCTTCCTTGGCGCGCACGGCCTGTTCTTTCCGCCGACGGTGTCGACGGCGACGCGCGCGACCATCGGCGGAATGGTTGCGACGGACGCCTCCGGCAAGGGCTCGCGGATCTATGGCCGGACGTCGGATTATATCGAGGCGATGGACGTCGTGCTGGCGGATGGATCGGACTTCCGGGTCGAGCCGCTGTCGCCCGCTCGGCTCGATGCCCTCTGCGGGGAAGACAGCCTTGTTGGCCGCGCCTGCGCCGAGGTTCGCCGCGTCGTGACCGAGCAGGCGGACGAAATCGCCCGGATCTTTCCGCGCATGAACCGGGGGCTGACCGGCTACAATTTGCAGCGGACGCTGGATGCTGACGGCAACTTCTCGCTCCACCGCTTGCTGGCGGGGTCGGAGGGAACGCTGGCGCTGACCAAGTCCGTCACGCTGCGGGTGCTGCCGAAGCCTGCGCACCGCGCCCTTACCGTCATCCGCTATGCGAGCGTCGACGCGGCGCTGTCCGACGTCGGGCGGCTTCTCGAGGCCGATCCGCTGGCGGTGGAATTCCTGGACGAGAACGTCATCGCGCTGGCCCGCCAGGACATCGTCTGGGCCGGCATCGGCCAGGTGCTCGGCGGCGATCGCGACGACGACGTGAAGGGCATGAACTTCGTCGAGTTCGTCGGCGAGAGCGAGGCGGCCATCGCATCGCAGCTGGCAGCGCTCGAGGCGGTGCTGGCGCAAGCGTTGGAGCCCTCCGTCGTCGACTGGAAGCTGATCGCCGATCCCGGCCTCATCGCACAGCTCTGGACCTTGCGCGAAAAGTCGGTTGGTCTTCTCGGCAAGGTGCCCGGACGCCGGCAAGGCACGGCTTTCGTCGAAGATGCGGCCGTGCCGCCCGACAGACTGCCGGACTTCGTGCGCGCCTTCCGGGCTCTCCTCGACCGGCACGGCCTGGCCTACGGCATGTACGGGCATGCCGACGTCGGCTGCCTGCATGTGCGGCCGCTCCTCGACATGAAGGACCCCGACGATGCGGGGCTGGTCCGGCCGATCTCCGACGAGGTTGCGCGTCTCACCCGCGACTATGGCGGCCTCCTCTGGGGGGAGCATGGGCGCGGGTACCGCGGCGAATACTCGCCGTTCTTCTTCGGGCCGGTGCTCTATGCGGAACTCTGCCGGATCAAGACGGCGTTCGATCCAGAGAACATCCTCAACCCCGGCAAGCTGACGACGAGCCTTGGCGGGGTCCCGGTGCAAACAATCGACACCGTGCCGCTGCGCGGCGCCGTCGACGCGACAATCCGGCCTGAACATGCCGATGGCTACGAGCGCGCGCTTGCCTGCAACGGCAACGGTGTCTGCTTCAGCTGGGATGCGGACGAGGCGATGTGCCCCTCCTTCAAGGCGACGCGCGACCGGACGCAGTCCCCGAAAGGCCGGGCGACGCTGCTGCGCGAGTGGGCGAGACGGCGCAGTCTGGCCGGGGACGGATCGTCCGATCCCGGCCTTTCCGAGATCGAGCAGGCCGTGCATGCCTCCCTCTCCACCTGCCTTTCCTGCAAGGCCTGCGTGACCCAGTGTCCGGTTCAGGTCGACATCCCCTCGATGAAGTCGCGCTTCCTCGAAGTCTTCCACCGCACCCACCGGCGCGCCTTGCGCGACCATCTCACCGCCAGCCTGGAGCACGTGGCGCCGCTGGCAATGCGCTGGCCATGGCTCGCCAATGCCCTGGCCTCGTCCCGGCCAGGACGCAGCGCGCTGAAGGCCATCGGGCTCGTCGACCTGCCGGCCTTTTCCAGCACGCCTTTCCGGACAGGCCGCATCGACACCGCGGCGCTGTCGGCGCTGCCCGACACGGAAAAGGCCCGCACGGTCATCCTCCTGCCCGATACCTTCACCTCCGCCTTCGACACCGCGGTGCCGCTGGCGGCGCAGCGCCTGCTGCAGCAGCTGGGCTACGCCGTCCACGTCGCGCCGCTTCTGCCGAACGGCAAGGCGCTGCACGTCCTCGGCTTCCTCCCGCGGTTCGCGTCGACGGCAAACCGCGCCCGCGCGCTCCAGGCAAGCCTTGCCGCAACGGGCGTTGCCGTCGTCGGCCTCGACGCGGTGACGACGCTGATGGGCCGTTCCGAATACCGGAACCCAAAGGAGAAAGCGATCGATCTGCCGGTGGTGACGCTGGACGAGTTCCTGGCCCGCGCGCTCGACAAGAACAGCCTGTCCGTTCGGCGGGCGTCGGCACCCCGCAGCTTCAGCCTGTTTCTCCACTGTACCGAGAAGACCGCGATGCCGCAGGCGGCCGGGCGCTGGGAAACTGTCTTCGCCGCCTTCGGCCATCGCCTCACAGTGGCGCGGACGGGCTGTTGCGGGATGTCGGGACTGTTCGGCCATGAGCGCGAGCATGCCGCGATGTCGGAAAAGCTCTTCGACATGAGTTGGCGCGCGCCGCTGGACAGCCTGCCGGAAGGATCGGTGGCGGCGAGCGGCTTTTCCTGTCGCTGCCAGACCCATCGCCTGACGGGACGGCGGCCACCCCATCCCGTCGAAATCCTGCTGCAGGCGCTTGAAAGCGAAAATCAGGCATCGGCCGCGACAGGCGCCGACCTCGCAAGGCTCAGCGCCCGGCCTCCTGCCTGATCCACGTGACGAACGCCGCCACCAGCGGCGCATGCTGCACCTGGAGCGGGGTCACCACGTAATAGGCGCCATTGCCTTTGTAGGCGGGCTCTTCGAGCGCCACGAGCTGGCCACTGGCGAGCTCCTGCTCGATGAGGAACGTCGGCACGAGCGCCACGCCCATCCCCGCCGCTGCCGCCTGGCTGGTCATCGCGAACTGGTCGAACAGCGGGCCACGGTAGGGATGGGGATGGTCCGCCCCGCATGCATGAAACCACTCCTGCCAGAGGCTGGGCCGCGACGCCTGCTGCAGCAGCGTCGCCCCCGCGAGATCGCCGGCCTTTCGAAGGCCCCGCGCCTCGACATAGGCAGGGCTGGAGACCGCCACGATGCTTTCATGGCAGAGATAGACCGTCTCGCCATGCGGCCAGTTCGGCGCGCCATAGTGGATCGCGACGTCCACCACCTTTTCGGAAAAGTCGAAGGGCTCGGGTTCGGTCGACACCATGACGGTGACGTCAGGATGTTCAGCCAGAAACTCGGGCAGGCGGGGGATCAGCCACCGCGAGGCGAAGGTCGGCAGCACCGCCAGCCGAAGCGCGGACTCGCTGCCGGCCGCCGCGATGATCGAATGCGTCTCGGTCTCGTATTCCCGCAGAATGCGCCGCGCCGACCGCATGTAGCGCTCGCCGAGCCGCGTCAGTGTCACGCGCCCCTTGGTGCGGTCGAACAGGACCACCCCGAGGGTCTCTTCGAGCTGACGAACCTGCTTGCTGACGGCGCTCTGGGTCAGGGCCAGCTCATCGGCGGCCATGGTGAAATTGCCATGGCGAGCCGCCGCCTCAAACGTCGTCAGCTCTTGGAGGGACGGCATCAGACTGCGCGAAAGACCCATTCATACCTCGCCATTCCAAATTGGCATGGGGGTACAACAGAGCGTCCCTTGCAGCCCGAGAGCCAACGGGAGATACCGGCAGTCCGAACATGTCAACTGTGCAAGGACGAACACATGGCTCATCCGCAGCGCCTCGCCGACGAAGTCGCCGGCCTCCTGAACACGCTGGGTGTCGATCTGACGCGGCACAAGGGCGGCACGCGGGCGGTTCGCTCGCCCCTCACCGGCGAGACCGTGGCCGAGATCCGCGACACCACCCCGGCGGAGGCTTCGGACCTCGTCGCGAAGGCGCATGACGCGTTCCTGCAGTGGCGCACTGTCCCCGCGCCGCGGCGTGGCGAGTTCGTCCGTCTGCTGGGCGAGGCGCTGCGGGCGGCCAAGGACGATCTCGGACGCCTCGTCACCATCGAGGTCGGCAAGGTCCCGTCCGAGGGCCTCGGCGAGGTCCAGGAGATGATCGACATCTGCGACTTCGCCGTCGGCCTGTCGCGCCAGCTCTACGGCCTGACCATGGGCTCCGAGCGGCCCGACCACCGGCTGCAGGAGCAGTGGCATCCGGCCGGCGTCGTCGGCGTCATCTCGGCCTTCAACTTCCCGGTCGCGGTCTGGAGCTGGAACGCCGCGCTCGCGTTCGTCTGCGGCGATGCCGTGGTCTGGAAGCCCTCGGAAAAGACGCCGCTGACGGCGCTCGCGGTCCAGGCGTTGACCCAGCGCGTCATCGCCGGCTTCGAGGAGGCGCCCGAGCACCTCAGCGTTCTCATGATCGGCGGCCGCGATGTCGGCGGCGCGCTTGTGGATGACGGCCGCGTGCCGGTTCTCTCCGCTACCGGTTCGACCGCCATGGGCCGCATCGTCGGGCAGCGGGTCGCCGCCCGTTTCGGCCGTGCTATCCTGGAGCTCGGCGGCAACAACGCGACCATCGTCGCGCCCTCCGCCGACCTCGACCTCGCTCTGCGCGCCATCGCTTTCGGCGCGGTCGGCACGGCGGGCCAGCGCTGCACGTCGCTGCGCCGCCTGATCGTCCACGAGAGCATTTACGACACCCTCGTCTCGCGCCTGAAGAAGGTCTACTCGACCGTCTCGATCGGCAATCCACTCGAGGGCGACGTGCTGGTTGGACCGCTGTTCGAGGAGGCCAGCTTCCGGGGCATGGAGAAGGCGCTGGAGGCAGCGCGCGCCGCCGGCGGCGCCGTGCATGAAGGCGGACGGGTCACCGAGGGCCTTGCCCCCGAGGCGTTCTACGTGCGTCCCGCCCTCGTCGAAATGCCTGCGCAGACCGGCCCGATGCTCGACGAAACCTTCGCGCCCATCCTCTACGTCGTGAAGTACCGCAGCCTCGAAGAGGCGATCGCGCTGCAGAACGGCGTGCCGCAGGGCCTCTCCGCGTCGATCTTCACCACCGACATGCGCGAGGCAGATCGCTTCCTGTCGGCCGTCGGCGCCGATTGCGGCATTGCCAACGTCAACATGGGCCCATCCGGGGCCGAGATCGGCGGGGCTTTCGGCGGCGAGAAGGAGACCGGCGGCGGCCGCGAAAGCGGATCGGACGCCTGGAAGGCCTATATGCGCCGTCAGACGAACGCCATCAACTACGGCTACCGGATGCCGCTGGCGCAGGGCGTCACCTTCGACATCGGCGGTGACGACGATACGGGCTCGGCTACCGCATGAGCACCGCGTCAGGCTTTCGTCCGGCAAGCCGGATCGGCGCGATCGGCGTCTCCGAGATCCTGAAGATCACTGCCGAGGCCGGCGCGCGTCAGCGCGCCGGCGAGCCGATGATCATCCTCGGCGCGGGCGAGCCGGACTTCGATACGCCCGAGCACATCAAGGAAGCGGCGGTCCGCGCGATGCGGGATGGCCAGACCAAATACACCGCCCTCGACGGCTCGCCCCAGCTGAAAGCCGCGGTCCGCTTGAAATTCCAGCGCGACAACAGCCTCGACTACGCGCTGTCCGAAATTACCTGCGGCACCGGCGCCAAGCAGATTCTCTACAACGCCTTCATGGCGACGCTCGACGCCGACGACGAGGTCATCATCCCCGCGCCGTTCTGGACAAGCTATGCCGACATCGTCGCGATCGCCGGCGGCGTCCCGGTGGTGCTGCCGTGCCAGGAGACCGACGGCTTCCGGCTGACGCCCGAAGCGCTCGAGGCGGCGATCACCCCGAAGACGCGGTGGCTGCTCCTCAATTCGCCGTCCAATCCCTCGGGTGCCGCCTATGGAGCCGACCACCTCCAGGGCCTCGCCGACGTCCTGTTGCGCCATCCCCACGTCTGGGCGATGTCCGATGACATGTACGAGCACATCGTCTACGACGGTTTTGCCTTCGCGACCCTTGCCGCCGTCGAGCCGCGGCTCCGCGATCGGACCCTCACCGTCAACGGCGTCTCCAAGGCCTACGCGATGACCGGCTGGCGGATCGGCTATGGCGCAGGGCCCGAGCCGCTCATCAAGGCGATGGCGGTGATCCAGAGCCAGTCGACCTCCTGCCCCTCCTCGATCAGCCAGGCGGCGGCGGTCGAGGCGCTGACCGGCCCACAGGACATCGTCCTCGAGCGGGCGCAGGACTTCCAGAAGCGCCGCGATCTCGTCGTAGCAGCGCTGAACGCCATCGAGGGCATCACCTGCCGGAAGCCGGAGGGGGCCTTCTACACCCTCGCCAGCTGTGCCGGGATGATCGGCAAGACGACGCCGAAAGGCGAGCGCATCGAGAGCGACACCGATTTCGGCCGCTACCTCATGGACGAGGCAAAGGTTGCCGTGGTGCCGGGATCCTGTTTCGGCCTCGCCCCATACTTCCGCATCTCCTACGCAACGTCCGAGGCGGAGCTGCGGGAGGCCTGCGCCCGCATCGCAACGGCCTGCTCCGCGCTCGGGTAGCTTCGCGCCGCCGTCTGCCGCTGCTCCGCCATTCTCGCCGTCGACCGGTTACCGAACGGCGCGAACGCCCTAGCTCCGCTTCCTTGATAAGAAGACGGAAGGCGATCGCGATGTCGAAGGTATGGTTCATCACGGGCTGTTCGACGGGCTTTGGCCGGGAACTGACGAAAGCAGCCGTCGCGCGCGGGCACCAGGTCGTTGCGACCGCGCGCGACATCGGCAAAATTCAGGACCTCGTCGAGGGACACGAGGACAAGGTTCTGGCCCTCGCGCTGGACGTCACCGACCAGGCGATGGTCGAGGCGGCCGTGCAGGCGGCCGAGGCGCGTTTCGGGCGGATCGACGTTCTCGTCAACAATGCCGGCTACGGCTACGTCTCGGCCATCGAGGAAGGCCAGGACGACCAGGTGCGACAGCAGTTCGAGACCAACGTCTTCGGACTGATCGACCTCATCAAGGCAGTGCTCCCCGGAATGCGCGCCCGGCGCAGCGGTCACATCGTGAACTTCTCCTCGATCGGCGGCCTCGTCGGCTTCGCGGCGACGGGATATTATCATGCGACCAAGTTCGCGGTGGAGGGACTGTCCGAGTCCCTTGCGGTGGAGACTGCCCCGCTCGGCATTCACGTGACCCTGGTCGAGCCCGGACCGTTCCGCACAGACTGGGCCGGCCGCTCGATCGTCGAGTCGCCGACCCGGATCGCCGACTACGACGAGACGGCCGGCGTCCGGCGGACGCATACGAGGGAGCGCTCCGGCAACCAGGTCGGCGACCCCGTCCGCGGTGCCGAGGCGATCATCGCAGCCGTCGAGTCCGCCGAGCCGCCGCTTCGGCTTCTCCTCGGCGCGCCCGCGCTGGAGCTCGCCTACAAGAAGCTCGACACGATGCGGGCGAACTTCGACGCGTGGAAGGACACGACGCTCGGCGCAGACTATCCCGAGCATCAGAAGAAGGGGTGACGGCAGGGAGCCCGGAGGCTGCCTTCTTAGCGCCACCCGTTTCGGCCGCCCGCGCTTCAGAACCGGCGCCCGCGCAGCCACCGGTGAGCTGTTCCCGCCCGTCTCGATGGAAAGCGTGCAGCCGGGTTTGTGATCTCCCAAAAGACGCAAGGACCGGGTTGGCGGTGACAGGCAGCACGGTGTAGGCCCCGCACCGAAGCGCCTTCACCGGATCTGATCAGGCGCGCGTGTGCCGCTGGCCAGAGCAGAAATGGTCGGCGACGAGTTGAGGCGACGACCAGCCGTCCGGCATACCGACCCGGCTGCTCTAGCGAGGCGACACCCAGCGGATCAAGCCTTGGGAGCATTCCATTTCCCTCAGCGCACCGAATAAGGAACCGAGGTGCGAGAAACCTCGCTCTCGATCCCCTACTCTGCCACTGGCCATCGCCGTCGCGCATTCTACGAAAGTCGAGACATGAAGCTCAGATCACTGCTGTTTGCCGGCCTCGCCGCCGCCTTCTCGCTGGCGGTTGCAGGAAACGCCATCGCCGCGCCGGTCAAGGTCGGCAGCAAGAACTTCACCGAGCAGTTCGTGGTGGCCGAGATCTATGCGCTGGCGCTGGAGAAGGCCGGCATCGAGGTCGAGCGCCGGCTGAACCTTGGCGCCACGCTGATCGCGCATTCGGCGCTGGTGAACGGCGAGATCGACCTCTACCCGGAATATACCGGGACCGCGCTGGCGGCCGTTGTGAAGGGCGACCTCCAGGGTGACGAGACGACGATCTACAACCAGGTCAAGGACTTCTACGAGAAGAACCTGAAGCTGACCCTGCTGGACCCGACCAAGATCAACAATGGCTATGCCATCCTGACGCTCCCCGAGACCGCCGAGAAGTACAAGCTGAAGACGCTTTCGGATCTCGGTCCCGCCTCGAAGGAGCTGAGCTTCGGCGCCGAGGGCGGTTTCGGCGACCGGGCCGACGGCCTGCCGGGCCTGAAGCGGGTCTACGGCATCGAGTTCAAGGATTTCCGCATCTTCGCCAAGCTCGGCATCCGCTACAAGGCGCTGGAGAACAAGGACATCGATGTCGGCTACGGCTTCGCCACCGACTGGCAGATCGCCGACGGAAAGCTTGCCGTGCTCGACGACGACAAGAAGCTCTTCCCGCCCTACTTCCTCGTTCCCGTCGTGCGGCAGGATGCGCTCGCCGCCAATCCGAAGATTGCCGAAGTGCTGAACAAGATCAGCCCGCTGCTGACCACCGACAATGTGCGCGAGCTGAACGCCCGCGTCGATCGCGACAAGGAGGAGCCGGCCGACGTCGCCGCGGCTTTCCTCGAGGCGAACGGCCTCTAGCTATGCGCCGGCCGGATAGTCCGGCTCCCTTGGCGGCGCGGGATCGATCCCGCGCCGAATTCTCTCGGACTGCGCGCGTTTGACCTGGGCACCCCGTCATCTTCCGGAAATCCTCGAGGCGCTCTGGGAGCATCTCGCTTTGTCCTTCTCATCCGTTGCGATCGGCTTTGCGATCGCGCTGGCGCTCGGCATCGTCTGCGCCCGACGGCCGAGGCTCTACGCGCTCGTGCTGACGATCACCGGGATCATCTTCGTCATCCCGAGCCTTGCTCTGTTTGCGCTGCTGATCCCGATCATGGGCCTCGGCGCCGCGCCGGCGATCACCGGCCTCTCCTCCTATTGCCTGCTGATCCTTCTGCGCAATGTCGTCACGGGCCTGCGCGGCGTGCCGGCCGAGGTGCTCGATGCCGCGGACGGGATGGGCTACAGCCGCACCCAGCGCCTGCTGCGGATCGAGCTGCCGCTGGCCCTGCCGCTCATCGTCTCGGGCCTGCGCATCGCCCTCGTCACGGTGATCGGCATCGCGACGGTCGCCGCCTTCATCGATGGGGGTGGTCTCGGCACGATCATCCTCACCGGCCTCGACCAGGACCATATCGAGAAGATCCTCGTCGGCGCCCTCCTGACCGCAGCCCTTGCGACCGGCATGGACATCATCCTCGGCCGCGGGGAGAAACTTCTGTCCCGCTGGCGACCCGCATGACCATCGTCACCGGCGCCTTCGCCTGGATCTGGGAGCACCCCGACACGTTCGGCCAGGCGCTCGGCCGCCATCTCGTTATGTCCTCGGTCGCGATGCTGGTCGCGCTCGCCATCGGCTTTCCTCTGGCGATCCTCATCATCCGCCACCGCAAGCTCGCCGTGCCCGTGGTCAACGCCGTCAACGCCCTGCGGACGGTGCCGAGCCTTGCCATCCTCGCCCTCATGATGCCGCTGATCGGCATCGGCCTGTGGCCGACCGTGGTGGCGCTGATCGTGCTCGCCTTGCCGCCGATCCTGATCAACACCTTCGTTGGCCTGCGCGATGTCGACCCGGATGCGGTCGAGGCGGCGACCGGCATGGGCATGACCGAGAACGAGGTACTGCGCCGCATCCGCTTGCCGCTGGCGGCGCCCGCCATGTTTGCCGGCGCGCGGACGGCATCGGTGCAGGTGCTGGCCGGCGCGACGCTCGCCCCCTTCATCGGCGGCGGCGGGCTCGGCGACTTCATCGCGGTCGGCATCGGCATGATGGACATGTCGCGCCTCCTCGTCGGCGCGGTGCCGATCGCGATCCTGGCGCTCGGCTCCGAGCTGATCCTCGGCCGGATCGAGAAGACCTTCTTTCCCGAAAGTGCCACCGCATGATCCAGATGAGCCATGTCTTCAAGCGCTTCGAGGGAACAAGCGGCGCCGCGGTGGACGATCTCTCGCTCGAGGTCGCCGAGGGCGAGACGGTCGCGCTGATCGGCCCGTCCGGCTGCGGCAAGACCACCACGATGCGCATGATCAACCGGCTGATCGACCCGAACGCCGGCAGTATCCGCGTTGCCGGCCGCGACATCGCGTCGGTCGATCCCGTCACCTTGCGGCGCGGCATCGGCTACGTCATCCAGCAGGTCGGCCTGTTCCCACACATGACCATCGGCGAGAACATCGCCGCCGTGCCGCGCCTGCTCGGCTGGGCGGAGACCCGAATCCGGCCGCGCGTCGAGGAACTGCTGCACCTCGTCGGCCTCGATCCGGCGGCAATGCGCGACCGCTATCCCCGGCAATTGTCCGGCGGCCAGCGCCAGCGCGTCGGCGTTGCCCGGGCGCTGGCGGTCGACCCGCCGGTGCTCCTGATGGACGAGCCTTTCGGTGCGCTGGACCCGATCGCCCGGGCGCGGCTGCAGGACGAGTTCCGGCAGATCCTGCAGCGGGTGAAGAAGACCGTCGTGCTCGTCACCCACGATCTCGACGAGGCGATCCGCCTCGGCGACCGGATCGCGCTGATGCGAGCCGGGCGGATCGTCCAGTACGATACGCCCGACGCCGTCCTGT
Source organism: Mesocryomonas lacus (assembly GCF_055730135.2). Classification (NCBI taxonomy): domain Bacteria; kingdom Pseudomonadati; phylum Pseudomonadota; class Alphaproteobacteria; order Hyphomicrobiales; family Aurantimonadaceae; genus Mesocryomonas; species Mesocryomonas lacus. The sequence goes on from NZ_JBUZWE020000017.1 coordinate 26,532, forward strand.
CGCGGCCCGCCGATGCCTTCGTCGAGAGCTTCGTCGGCGTTGACCGCGCCATCAGACGGCTCGGGCTGTTCACGGTTGCCCAGGCGATGACGCCCGCGGAGACGGCGCCGGCGGGCGCCAGCGCCGTGGCCAGCACGGCGAACCTGCGCGATGCGCTGGCGCTGATGGTCAGTGCGAACGCCAGCGAGCTTGCGGTCGTCGACATTGACGGGACACCCGTCGGCCGCCTGACGCGCGACGCGATCTTCGCCCTGTGACCCCTGTCCCCATCCTTGCCCTGTCGATCAACGCCGGCACGGAAACCCCTTTTGCCGAGCTTCGCGATCTCGTGCTGATGGCGGAGGCCCGCGGTGTGGATTTCATCCAGCTGAGCGGCCACACGCCCTCGGATCTCGACGAGACGATGCTCGCCTCGGCTTTGGCCGGCGAGACAAAGCGCATCGGCATCGTCGCCGCCGCCGATCCCGGCAGCCACCGGCCCTACAATCTCGCCCGCCGCTTCGCCTCGCTCGATCTCCTCACCGCGGGTCGCTCCGGTTGGGCGGTTCAGGGCCTGACCGAAGACGATGCGGAGTATCTCACCGTGGTCGCCGCTCTCTGGCAGAGCTGGGCGCCGGACGCCTTCGCCTACGACAAGGCGGCAGGCCGGGTCTTCGATCCGGCGAAGATGCAGGTGCTCGGTCATGAAGGGCCGCGCTTTTCCGTCCGGGGACCGCTCAACGTGAACCCCTCGCCGCAGGGGAGTCCGCTCGTCGTCATCGAGCCGTGCCCGAAAACGCTGAGGCTCGCGACAGGCCATGCCGACGTGATCGTCTTCCGGACCGGACAGGACGGGATCGACGCCACCAGGATCGAAGCCATGCTGACCGAGGCAGGACGAGACCGGGCGGCGGTGCGCCTGCTCGAAGTCTGGCCAATCGCACAGGCAGGCCCCGCACCCTCCCCGTCCGGCGGGGCTGACGGGCTGCTGCTGGAAGGATCGGCGTCTTCTATACGGAGCTTCCTCTCGTCAAGCGACAGGCTCGGCGGCACTGATGAGGCGATGACGCTCCGCGCCCGGCTCGGCTTGGTCAAGCGGCGGACGCCCCCTGCCGGGAGCCGCCGATGACCGTTCGCCGCATGAAGCTCGGCGCCTTCCTGATGGCCGGTGGCCACCACATCGCCTCGTGGCGGCATCCGGATGCGGAGGCCCGTGCCGGGATCGATCTGCCGCATTTCGCCGCGATGGCGCGGCTGGCGGAGAGTGCTGGCTTCGACCTTCTCTTCCTCGAGGACGCGGCGGCGATCCGCGAGTGCGATCCGGAGATCGCCGCGCAGGCGGCGCGGTCGACGACGTTCGAGCCGCTCAGCCTGCTGGCGGCGCTGGCGCCCCAGACACGCCGCATCGGTCTCGTCTCGACCGCCTCCACCAGCTACAACGAGCCCGACACCCTCGCCCGTTCGCTCGGGACGCTGCAGCATGTCAGCGGCGGTCGCGGCGGCTGGAACCTCGTGACCTCGGCGAGCGAGCTCGAGGCGGCCAACTTCGGTACTAGCCTGCGCCCCCCGGCAGAACGCTACGCCCGGGCGGAAAGCTTCATCGACGCGGCGATGGGCTACTGGACGGCCAGGGGAATCGAAAGGCCGCTGATCGTCCAGGCCGGCGCCTCCGAGGCCGGGCGGGCGCTCGCCGCCCGCACCGCGGAAGTGGTGTTCACCGCGGCACAGACCCTCGACGAGTCCCGCAACGGCCTTCGCGCCTTGAAGGATCTCCTGCCGCGTTTCGGCCGCGGGGAGGCCGATCTCATCGTCATGCCCGGCGTCTGCCCTTACGTTGCAGAGACACGCGAGGCGGCCCGGGCGAAATACGAGACGCTGCAGCAGCTGATCCCGGATGCCGTCGGCGTCGCGCTGCTGGCGAGCTATCTCAGCCTGCCCGACCTCCGCGAGCATTCCCTCGACGGGCCGCTGCCCGACATGCCCGCCAATGCCGGCATGCAGAGCCGGCAGCAGCTGATGGTCGATCTCGCCCGCCGCGACGGCCTGTCGATCCGGGACCTTGCCCGGCAGTTCGCCGGCGCGCGCGGCCACTGGCAGGTGATCGGCACGCCCAAGGATATCGCCGACGCGATGCAGGAGCGTTTCGAGGCCGGCGCCGCCGACGGCTTCAACGTGATGGCGCCGTTCTTCCCCGGCGGCCTCGAGGATTTCGTGCGGCTCGTCCTGCTCGAACTCCGCCGCCGTGGCCTCGTCTCCGAGCAATCCGATGGCGGCAGTCTGCGCCAGCGCCTCGGCCTCCCCACCCCGCCTTCCCCTCGAGGACATCCCGCATGACCGATACCCCTCACGATCCCATCTATATCGACTACCTCAACGCTCTCGACATCGAGGCTCTGAAGCTGACCGATGCGGAGATCCTCTCTGCCGTAGAGGCAGGCCTCGGGGCGCAAGGGCGCCGCGAGACGGTGATCGAGCCGCGTGTCCACCTCGAGCCGGATCCGGCGTTTCACGGCCACTTCAACGTGCTGCGCGGCTACGTCGCGCCGCTCGGCCTTGCCGGGGTGAAGGTCGTCGGCGACTTCGTCGACAACTACAAACAGAACCTGCCGTCGGAGTTCGGCGTCCTCAACCTCTTCGATCCCCGCACCGGCGCGCCGAAGGCGATTCTCGATGCCACCGCGATCACCGACATGCGCACCGGCGCCGTCACCGCGCTCGGCGCGCGGCATCTCGCCCGCAAGGGCTCGAAGGTGCTGGGGCACATCGGCGCGCGCGGCACGGCCTACTGGAACGTGCGGCTGCTCGACCACGAGTTCGACTTCGACGAGATCCGCATCCATTCCCGCCGCCCGGAAAGCCGCGAGGCGTTTGCCGCCAAGCTCGAGCGCGATCTCGGCAAGCCCGTTATCGTGACCACGGACTGGCAAAGCTGCATCGAGGGCGCGGACATCGTCGTCGAGGCGTCGCGCTTGCCCGCACCGGAGCCCTTGCTCCTCACCGAATGGATCAAGCCAGGCGCACTGGTGGTGCCCTACGGCACGATGAGCGCGGTGGAACTGTCGCTGACCGACATCATGTCGAAGCTCGTGGTCGACGATTGGGGCCAGTGCAAGGGCGGCAAGTTCGGATCGCTCCGCGCCCATGTCGAGGCCGGCAAGCTCTCGGCGGAAACTTTGCATGCCGAGCTCGGGCAGATTATCGCCGGCCTGAAACCCGGACGCGAAAGCGACGACGAGACCATTCTGTTCTGGCATCGCGGGCTGTCGCTCAGCGACATCGCCCTTGGCGCCGCGATCCTGCAGAAAGCTGGGACGGCCGGCATCGGGACAAGGTTGCGGTTCGCCTGAGGCAGCGAGCCGTGCCGATGCGCTTAAGCGGCGACTGACGGGGCCTTCTCGCCAGAACAGGTCGAGTTCAGCGGAGAGAGTCTCAGCTTTTCCACGACGCTCTAGCGCCAACAACACGGATTTGTGAACGCCCGAGGTAAATGGACAGTCCGGTCGCCGGAACACTGCCGACCGGCGGCTCCTTGCAGTGCCGAGGAGAACGCTTGGCATGATTTATTCGCGCTTTGTCAGAGAGGACGACCCTGCTGGCATCCCTATAGCCAGCCGTTTGCAGACAGTTGGAGCGCTGCATCGGAGGGAGGCATGACGGCGCTGCCGCTGACGAAGGTGCCGTCGATCGTCGTCATCAGCGATTTCGTCGACAACACCCCTCCCCGAAATTCCGAAGCGTCGGCTGCGACGGGTGCTGACGGCAGCAATCAGGAAGAGGCTTTCGCGCCGGCCGAGGAGGTTTCTCGTGCGCGCGAAAACCTCGACGTCATCGGCGGCTATCTCGAGCGGTTGCCGCTGGCCTGCATCAAGTCCGGCATCGTCGACTACGCGGAAATCTGGCACCACCGGAGGAGCGACGGCGGCGACCGGTTCCGCCGAGACGGCTCGCTGCTGTCGCGCCGCAGTTTCCAGCTGGACCGCGAACCGGCACCCTTCGGCTCCAGCGACATGCTGGGCTTCCTCGAAGCCAATGGCGCGCCGCATATCCTCTGCGTCTACGGCCTCGGCGTCGATGCCCACATTCTCCGCGCCTGCGGCAACAGCTTCAAGGTCTACAACTCGATCGACGCGCCGGCACTGCGGGTGCCGCCGGAGGTCAGCGGGCTCTTCGACCTCGTCCTCACCGGTGCCGAATGGCAGAGCCAGGAAGTCGAGGAGCGTCATCCCGGCATGGCGACGGCGATCATGCCGATCGGCCCGGAATTTGCCGACCCGCTGACGTTTCGCCCCCTCGGCCTGCCGAAGGACTACGACATCATCTATGTCGCCGCGGCACAGCCCTACAAGCGGCACGACATCCTGTTCGACGCGCTGGAGCGGCTGCCGCGCTCGCTGCGCACACTCTGCGTCTTCGGCTACGGCGAGATGGCCGGCGAACTCCGCCATCGCGCGGAGGAGAGCGGCCTCGATGTCGACTTCGTCGGCCCGCCAGGCGTGCCTTTCGAGGAGGTCAACCGGCTGATGAACCGCGCTCGCATCGGGGTCGTCTGCGGCGTCGACGACGGCGCGCCGGCGATCATCACCGAGTACATGCTGGCGGGCCTGCCGGTCCTCGCCAATGCCCAGTTGAGCTGTGGCCGACAGTTCATTCTGCCGACGACGGGAGGCGTCGCTGAAGCCAGCGACTTTGCCGAAGCCATCACGGCGATGCTGGCGGACACTGCAAGGTTCGCGCCGCGACAAGCCGTTCTCGACCACTGGACCTGGCCTCGGACAATCGAACGCCTCCAGCCGTTTTTACCACAACGCCAATAAGCCGATTACGTACGCTTTCGTACAGGAACGCGTCTTCCACCCCTGCGGTTCAGTTTCACCTGCTTACGAGAGAACTTCCCCTTGTCGAAGCCTACGCACTATAACTCCGGATTAGTAGACGTCAGCGCTGTCGATACAAAGTTTACTGACAAGTCTCCGGTTATATGCTTCTCCCATCTTCGTTGGGACTTTGTCCTGCAGCGGCCACAGCATCTTATGCGCCGTTTTGCTGCGGGACGGCGGGTCTTCTTCTTCGAGGAGCCGATCGGGTGTGACCACCCCTTGCCCTATCTAGAATATCATCCGTTCCCCGCCGACAACGTCATCGCGTTGCGGCCCCGGCTGCCGCATTGGTGGAACGAGGCGGAACGCGAAGCCGGCCTGCGGCAACTGCTGGACATGCTCGTTGAGACCAGCATGACCACGCCGCCGGTGTTGTGGTTCTATACGCCGATGATGTTCGCCTTCGCCGGGACGCTGCCGTCGGCCGCCGTCGTCTACGACTGCATGGACGAACTCGCCGGCTTCCGCTTTGCCGATCCGCGGCTGCAGCAGCAAGAACGCGATCTGTTGGCCCGGGCTGACGTCGTCTTCACCGGCGGATACAGCCTCTACGAGGCAAAGCGCCATCTGCACGCCTCGGTCCACGCGTTCCCTTCGGCAGTCGATGCGGCGCATTTCGGAACTGCCCGCGAGAACCGTGCCATCGTGCCGGCCGATCAGGCTGCATTTACGGGCCCGGTTCTCGGCTTCTTCGGCGTCATCGACGAGCGGATCGATCTGGCGCTGATCGAGGCTGTTGCGACGGCGCGGCCGGACTGGTCGATCGTGATGATCGGCCCGATCGCCAAGATCGATCCCGCCAGCCTGCCGCGCCGACCGAACATCCACTGGCTCGGCAACCGTTCCTATGCTGAACTGCCAGCCTACCTCGCCGGCTGGGATGTCGCGCTGATGCCGTTCGCGATCAACGAGGCGACCCGCTTCATCAGCCCGACCAAGACGCCGGAATATCTTGCTGGCGGCGTTCCCGTCGTCTCAACAGCGATCACCGACGTCGTGCGCCATTACGGCGCGCTCGACGCTGTATCGGTGGCGAACTCGCCGGCTGAATTCATCGCCGGCTGCGAGGCGGCGCTCGCCTTGCCGCCGGCTGGTACCTGGCGGGATGCCGCCGATGCCGTGCTTGCCGACATCTCCTGGGACCGCACGTTTGCCGCAATGGACAGGCTCGTCGGCGCGGCGGTTCAGCGTGCCCGTGCGGCGCGGGCGGACGCGGCCAATGACGAGCGTCCGGCCGCCCCGGCGGTTCGCACCACGAGCCGTCCGGGCTACGACGTGCTGGTCGTCGGCGCAGGTTTTGCTGGCGCGGTGCTGGCCGAGCGGCTGGCCGCGGGCTCCGGCAAGCGCGTGCTGGTCGTCGATCGCCGCGATCACATCGCCGGCAATGCCTATGATCATCTCGATGAGGCGGGCGTGCTGGTGCACCGCTACGGTCCGCATATCTTCCACACCAACAGCCAGCAGGTGGTCGACTACCTCTCGCGCTTTACGGCTTGGCGTCCTTACGAGCACCGCGTGCTGGCGCGCGTCGGCGACAAACTCCTGCCGATGCCGATCAACCGCACGACCTTGAACCTCCTCTACGGCCTCGACCTCGCCGACGAGAGCGCCGCGGCGGCTTTCCTTGCGGCGCGCGCCGAGACGGTCGAGACTGTCCGCACGTCCGAGGATGTCGTCGTCGCCGCAGTCGGGCGTGAGCTCTACGAGACCTTCTTCCGCGGCTATACCCGCAAGCAGTGGGGCCTCGACCCCTCGGAGCTCGACAAGTCGGTCACCGCGCGCGTGCCGACCCGGACCAGCACCGACGACCGCTATTTCCAGGACAGTTTTCAGGCCATGCCGGCCGAAGGCTACACGGCGATGTTCAAGCGGATGCTGGATCATCCGGGCATCACGGTCGAAACATCCGTCGACTTCCGCGATCTCGGTGATGTTGCGGCAGAGCATACGGTCTTCACGGGCCCGATCGACGAGTTCTTCGACTACCGTTTCGGCAAGCTGCCCTATCGTTGCTTGGCCTTCCGTCATGAAACCCACGATAGCGAGCGCTTCCAACCTGTCGGCGTTGTGAACTACCCGTCGGAGGACGTGCCCTACACGCGGATCACCGAGTACAAGCACCTCACCGGCCAGATCCATCCGAAGACCAGCCTAACCTACGAATTTCCGTGTGACGAGGGCGATCCCTACTATCCCGTCCCGCGTGCCGAGAACCAGGCGATCTACCGGCAGTACGAGGCGTTGGCGGCGTCGCGGCCGGACGTCAGCTTCGTCGGGCGGTTGGCGACCTACCGTTACTACAACATGGACCAGGTGGTCGGTCAGGCTCTCGCCACCTACCGCCGGATGACAGCACAGCGGGCGGGTGCTCCCGTCAGCGCAGGTGCCGCTGCCAGTCCGACAGCTTGATGCCGGACGGTGCTGCACGCAGGCGCCTGCGCGTCTGCCTGGCGACGGATAGCCTCGAACCCTCGGGCGTCGGCGCGCACATGCTGCTTCTCGCAGGCGAGTTGTCGGGCGAGATGGAGGTGTTGATCGCCGCAGACGCTGCATCGGGCCTGCTCGATGCAGCAGCCTCCAGGGACCTTACGGCGCGGGCCATCAACGATCCCGCCGATTTCACGCGCTGGCTGCAGCGAGCCCGCATCGACATTCTGCACATCCATGCCGGCATCGGCTGGGAAGGGCATCTGCTCGCCCGGATCGGCCGCGATGCGGGCGTGCGGACGGTTTTGCGCACCGAACACCTGCCTTACGTCATCACCGACCCCGGTCAGGCGAGAACGCACGCCGAGGGCCTTGCGCTGGTCGACCGGCTCGTCTGTGTCTCGCAGGCGGCAGCCGACAGTTTCCGCATCGCCGGCCTTTCCGACGATCGCCTGGCGACCATTCCCAACGGGGTCGAGCCAAGGAAGGCCGTGCGCGGCCGGCGCGAGACGCGCATCGCGCTCGGCATCTCCGACGACGCGCCCGTTCTGCTGACCGTCGCACGCTTTACCGAACAGAAGGGCCATGACGTCCTGATCTCGGCGCTGCCAGCGATCCGCGCGGCGCATCCGGACGTCATCCTGCTGCTGGCCGGCACCGGGCCGTTGCAGCCGGCGATCGAGGCCGACATTGCCCGCCTCGGGCTCTCCGGCGCGGTCCGGCTGCTGGGGCAGCGCGGCGATGTCGGCGATCTCCTTGCCGCCGCCGATCTGTTCGTGCTGCCCTCGTTCTTCGAGGGCCTGCCGCTGGTGGTGCTGGAGGCGATGGCCGCTGGCGTGCCGGTGGTAGGCACGGCGATCGGCGGCACAGCCGAAGCGGTGGAGGACGGCGTCACCGGCTGGCTGGTGCCGCCGGGCGACGGCCTGGCGCTGGCCACGGCGATCGTCGGGGCGCTGTCCGATGGCGCCAAGGCCCACGCTGCCGGCATTGCCGGAGAGGCACGTTTCCGCCGCGAGTTCCAGGCCTCGGCGATGGCCGATGCCACCCGCCGCCTTTACCGCGACACCTTATCGACCCCTGACCAGGACGTTTCCATGCACCCCATCAGAATTGGCTTTATCGGCGCCGGCGGCATCGCCCACCGCCATCTCGGTGTGCTCGAAAGCTTTGACGACGTCGCCGTCGTCGCCTTCGCCGACACGGACCTTGCCCGCGCCACGGAAACTGCAGCGCGTTTCGGCGCCAAAGCCTTTGCCGACCACGATGCGATGCTGGCGGCCGTCGAGCTCGACGCGCTGTTCATCTGCATTCCGCCCTTCGCGCACGGCGCGCCGGAGCGGGCGGCGATTGCCCGCGGCTTGCCGTTCTTCGTCGAGAAGCCGGTCTCGCTCGACCTTGCGACCGCGGAGGAGATCGCCGCGGCCGTCGCGGAAAAAGGCCTCGTCACTGCCGTCGGCTATCACTGGCGCTATCTCGACACCGTCGACGAAGCGCGGGGCTTGCTGGCCCAAAACCCGGCGCAGCTGCTCTCCGGCTACTGGCTGGATTCCACGCCGCCGCCGCAATGGTGGTGGCATGAGGACCGCTCTGGCGGGCAGATGATCGAGCAGGCGACGCATCTCCTCGATCTCGCCCGCTTTCTCGTCGGCGAAGTCGAGGAGGTCTATGGCCGCGCCAGCCAGATCGACCGGCCGGAGTTTCCGGGCCTCGACGTGGCGACGGTCACCACGGCGAACCTCACCTTCGCCTCCGGCGTCGTCGCGAACCTCTCCTCCACGTGTCTCCTCGGCTGGAGCCACCGTGTCGGCCTGCACATCTTCGCCGACAAGCTCGCGATCGAGCTGACCGACCGCGACATCATGGTCGATACCGGCCGCGGCCGTCCGGTGCGCGGCGCCGACGGCGATCCGGTCTGGCGCGAGGACCGCGACTTCATCGATGCCGTGAAGGGCGGCGAGAACCGCATCCGTTCGCCCTATGCCGAGGCGCTGCGCTCGCACCGCCTTGCGCTCGCCGTCGTCGAATCCGCCCGGACGGGCGCGCCGGTCAAGCTGTCGCCGAGCGGCACTCCCGCGATGACCTATGCCCCACTGCAGCACCAGCCGAGGCCGGCGCCAGAGCCGCGCCATGGTCACCGGGAAGTCCGGTCGCTGGGTGTCGAGCGGCCTGGCGAGGCCTATTTTTTCGGCTATGACGAGGGCCCGCCGAACGAGGCACAGGTGCGGCTCGAGACGCTCTACACCGGCTTTTCCGCCGGCACCGAGCTGACCTTCTACAAGAACACCAATCCCTACCTGCACTCGCGCTGGGACGGCGGCCGCGGCGTGTTCGTACCGGGCGAGGCAGGCCAGCATTTTCCGGTGCCGTTCCTCGGCTACATGGAGGTCGCGCGCGTCTGCGAGAGCCGGCAGCCGGCCTTTCCCGTCGGGGCCACTGTCGCCTCGGCCTATGGCCATAAGTCCGGCCATACCGCCGACCCGTTCCACGAGGTGCTGATCCCGGTGCCCGGCGACATCGACCCGATCCTCGGCATCTACGTCGCGCAGATGGGCCCGATCGCGGCGAACGGCATCCTGCATGCCGACGCCGAGCTCGGCGGCGCCAACGTCACCCGTCTCGGCGAGAGCCTGACCGGCCGGCCGGCGCTGGTCATCGGGGCGGGCGTCGTCGGACTTCTCACCGCTCTGTTCGCCGCGCGGGCCGGGGCAACCGAGGTGGTGATCGCCGACCCGTCGCCGTTCCGCCGCGCGAAGGCCGAGGCGCTTGGCTTTACCGCCATGGACGAGGCCCAGGCCTGGAACCATGCAAAGGCCAACTGGCACCATGGTGGCGGCGACCGTGGCGCCGACGTCGTCTTCCAGACGCGCGCCGATGCGCGGAGCCTCCACGCGGCCCTGCAGGCGTTGCGGCCGCAAGGCTCGGTCATCGACCTCGCCTTCTACCAGGGCGGCGCCGAAGCGGTGCGGCTCGGCGAGGAGTTCCACCACAACGGCCTCGCCATCCGTTGCGCCCAGATCAACCGTGTGCCACGCGGCCTCGGTTTCGCCTGGAACCGCCGCCGCCTTGCCGCCGAGACGATCGGCCTCCTGCAGGAGCGCGGCAGCGATATCGTCGCCGAGATGATCACCCAGGTCGTGCCGTTCGACGACGCGCCGCGCTTCCTGAAGCATCTCGTCGACGAGCGGCCGGACTTCCTGCAGATCGTCTTCAAGGTGCAGGACTGATGTCGATCGCCGTCATGGACGAAGAGGCGGCGCCGATCCGCATCCTCTTCGTCTTCGCCTGGCTGGTGGTGGGCGGCGAGGAGACCGAGGTCCGGCTCCTGGCCGAGCATCTCGACCGCCGCCACACCCAGATCGACGTCATTGCCTGCTTTCGCATGCCGAACATGCCGGAGCAGACGCATGCCCAGCTTGAGGCGCTCGGCATCGACGTCGACCGCACGCCCTACACGCTCTCGTTCGAGGACACGGTGTCCTACCTCGCCGGCAAAATTCCCGGCTACGACATCGTCGTTTCCTGCCAGAACGTCGCCGACATCTATCCGGCGCTGGAGCGACTGCACCTCCGGCCGCCGTTGATCGAGCATGGCGGCCTCGTTTCCGAGGCGCTGGGTGGGCCAAAACACCTGACGGCGCGCTATGTCGGGGTCTGCCGCTCAATCCGCGACGCCGCGGCCGGCCGCATGCCCGGGCGGGAGGAACACGCGCTCGAAATTCCGTCAATGGTCGACCTCGCCGCCTTCGATAGGTCAGCCCGCGCACCGACGCGACAGGCGCTCGGCATCGCTGAGGGCGTGCCGCTGATCGGCTGGGTCGGCCGGCTCGATCCAAAGAAGCGCGTCGAGGACTTCATCGACGCCGCAGCGCTGGTGCTGAAGGCGCGTCCGGACGCCCGCTTTCTCGTCATCGGCGGGCCAGACGCCTTCATGCCGGACTATGCCGAGACGCTGAAGGCCCGTGCGACCGCGGCAGGCCTCGGCACGGCGCTGCGCTTTCTCGGCGATCGCCCCGATATTCCGCAGCTGCTGTCCGCGCTCGACGTCTTCGTCTGGCTGTCGCGCGGCGAGGGCATGCCGCACGTCGTTGCCGAGGCCGGCGCCGCCGGCCTGCCGGTCGTCCTCACCGCCGATAACGGCACGCTGCAGCAGGTGACGGACGGCGAGACTGGCCTGTTCGTGCCGCACGAAGACCCCGCCGCCGTCGCTGCCAGTGTGCTGCGCCTTCTCGGCGATGCCGACCTCCGCAGTCGGCTCGGCCAGGGATTGCGGGCAAAGGTTGAGGAGACCTACGCGACCGCCGTCGTGGTGCAGCAATGGCAGGCGCTGTTCAACGAGGTGCTGGCCGAACGACACGCCGAGGCTGTTGCGCCAACGCTGTTCCAAAGCTTCTTCCACGGGGGCTTCGAGTCCTCGACACACCGCCGTGCGCACGACCGTCGCCGGCTCGACATGATCGCCGCCACCCGCCACGACGCGGAGGCGGAGAGCGATTTCCGCTTGCTGCAGCGACACGGCATCCTGACCGTGCGGGACGGGCTGCGCTGGCACCTCATCGAGACGGTGCCAGGCACCTACGATTTCGCGAGCCTGTGCGCCCAACTCGCCGCCAGCCGCGCCACCGGCATGCAGGTGATCTGGGACATCCTGCACTATGGCTGGCCGGACGATCTCGACATCTGGGGCCCGGACTTCCCGCCGCGCTTTGCCGCCTTCGCTGCGGCGGCCGCGGAGGTCATCGCCGCCGAGACCGATGGCGTGCCGTTCTTCGCCCCGGTCAACGAGATCTCCTTCTTCGCCTGGGGCGGCGGCGACGCGTCCTACCTCAACCCCTTCGCCCGCGGCCGCGGCCACGAATTGAAGGTGCAGCTTGCCCGCGCCTCGATCGCCGCGATGGAAGCAATCCTCGCCGTCGTGCCGGCGGCACGCTTCGTCCATGCCGACCCGGTGATCAACGTCATCTGCGATCCCGGCCGGCCCTACGATGCCCCTGCCGCCGAGGGCCACCGCCAGGCGCAGTTCCAGGCCTGGGACATGCTCGCCGGCCACGCTTGGCCGCAGATCGGCGGACGGCCGGCGCTGCTCGACATCGTCGGCGTCAACTACTACTCGAACAACCAGTGGATCCATGGCGGCCCGCCGATCGATGTCGGCCACCCCCTCTACAAGCCTTTCCGCCGCATCCTCATCGAGACCTTCGCGCGCTACGGCCGGCCGATCTTCGTTGCCGAGACCGGCATCGAGGGAAGTCGCCGGCCGGAATGGCTCGCCTATATCTGTGCCGAGGTGCGGGCGGCGATGCGCGCCGGCGTGCCAGTCGAGGGCATCTGCCTCTATCCTGTGCTCGACCATCCCGGCTGGGACGACGAGCGCTACTGCCCGAACGGCCTCCTGCAACTGGCAAATTTCGCATCGGGACAGTCAACGGGGCGTGATGTGTTCGAGCCCCTCGCCCGGGAACTGGCGAAGCAAGCTTCGCTGTTCAGGTAATTAAAGAGGTACCTGACATAGGATTTGTGACCGGGCTCGAAGCGGTTTGGCTGTCGACAGGATGGCGGTCTCGGCAGTGAGAGCGGCCAAAACCGTGCGATTGGCATGGGCGTCATATGCCGTATCATCGTTCAGCCAAGCGAAACGGCTGGCACGATTTATATCGCCTCGATCGTCACGCCATCGCAACTGCAAAGCTGCCCAGGGGCTCGGAGCCATCGTTCCGCAGCGGATGGCCAGCTGGCGCTAAGATGATGCGATGCCCGAGGGCCGCGAAAAGGCTCGTGTCAGCCAGCCCTGTTCCCACCATCGTCAGCAGCTCTTACCGCATCGATCCGTCCCGCAGACCGGATCGTCGCACCGTTTCAATTCTCTCCTCTCGCCGCGAGTCCGTGACATGCCCCACATCACCACAGATGATCTCGACATCTCCTACGTGGAGGCAGGCGATCCCGAGGCGCCCGCCGTCCTTCTCCTGCACGGCTGGCCGGACGACGCTTCGACCTGGGATGGGGTTGTCCCGGCTTTCGAGGCCGCAGGTCTTCGGACCATCGTGCCGACCTTGCGGGGGTTCGGCGACACGCGCTTTCGCAACGCCGCGGCTCCGCGAACCGCGAACAGCGCCATGCTCGCGCTGGATGCGATTGCGCTGATGGATGCGCTGGGCATCGTGGATTTTTCGGTTGCGGGCCATGACTGGGGCTCCAACATTGCCAGGCGCTCGCGGTCGGCTGGTCCGAGCGCGTCGGCCGCCTGGCGCTCCTCTCGACGCCGCCGCGCCTCGGCGGCATGCCGACGCCGCCCTTCGAGCAGGCGCAGCGGCAGTGGTATCACTGGTTCATGGCGACCGAGCGCGGTGCCGAGGCCGTCCGCCAGGACCGCAAAGGCTTTGCCCATATCCATTGGGTGAACTGGTCGCCGGCCGGCTGGTTCAACGAGGCGACCTTCGAGACGGTGGCGCGCTCGTTCGAGAACCCCGATTGGGCGGAGGTCACCCTTCACAGCTACCGCTCGCGTTGGGACGAGGCCGCGCCCGACCCGCGCAGCCAATGGCTGGAAGACAAGGTGAGGGGGACGAAGACCCTGTCGCTGCCGACGCTCTACTTCCAGGGCGAGGTCGACGGCGTAAACCCGCCCTCCGCCAGTAAAAACGTGCCGCAGAAGTTCACCGGACCGTTCGACATGGTCGTCCTTCCCGGCGTCGGCCATTTCCCGCAGCGGGAGGCTCCGGCGGCAGTCGCCGAGCGCCTGGTCGCCCATTTCAGCGAAGGATCGCCGTCCGCGACCTTTCCAAGCAGCTGATTACCGGGTGCGAGGAGGAATGGCTCCGCATCACCTCACCGGCTGGACCTACGGCCCGCAGGTACGCCCCCGATGACATCGCGACCTACGCACGGGCTCCAAGCAGCACGGCGCAATGCGCGGCACGCTCGTGGACTTTTGGCGGCAGCGGAAGACGTGCGCCAGGACCACGAGGACCAGCACGTGAAGATCGACAGCCCGACCAAGGTGCTCTGAGGAGTTCGCCTCCGGCGGCAAGACCGGCCATCTGCACAGCAATGGCGGTTACCTGAGGACCGAGCCGATCGCCAAGTGCGGCTACCTTCCGCTAGAGGAGCGGCCGGACGCGGTGAACGCGATCCTTTTGGACTTCCTGGATGGCTCGAAGGGCCGTCCTTAACGCGCGATAAGCTCTCGATAATGATGAGGCTGGCGCATCAGGACGAGGTCTTTCCGGCGCACGACATTGGTCGGGTAGGTCCCGCCAAGGGTCGAGGTGTCTATCTCAGCAACAGCCAGTTGGCTGTTTCCTGCGACCCCCGTCTGGCTACTGCCGGACACGACGGTCTCGCTGCGGGGGAAGGCGAAGCTGTCGGGGCCGAAGACGCCGCTGAGGCCGGGATAGCCGGCGCCGGCATCCTCGACATTGGCGAAGGCGAAGTAGCAGTTGTTCTCGCCCGCCCGCACCCGGAAATGGTGCCAGTGTAGCGGATCGGCGCCGGTCGGGATCGGCGCCGGCTGGGCCACCGCCGTGCCGGCATGGCCGAAATGGAAGCGCTCCTTGAAGGCCGAGGGGCAGGCGATGACATCGCAGCCGCGCAGCGCCAGCACCCGGCCCGCCTCCGGGAAGGCGGCGTCGTGACCGATGAGCAGACCGAGCCGGCCGAAAGCCAGGTCGAACACGGCGAAATCGTCGCCCGCCGTCGCCCAGGCGGCGTCCTCGGCGGTAAGGTGCGTCTGGCGGTAGCGGCCAACCAGGCCCTGCGGCCCGGCGACGATGGCCGTGTTGAACAGAGCCTGCCCGTCCCGCTCGGCGAGCCCGGCGACCACATGAAGGCCGCTCGCCGCCACGCGGTCGAGGAAGGCCAAGACCAAAGGCCCGTCCAGCGGCACCGCGGTCGCCTCGGGATCGCCGAGCCCGGTCAGGCAGCGCTCCGGCAGCACCAGGAGCTCGGCGCCGGACGCCTTCGCCTCGTCGAGGAGGGTAGCGATGCGCGAGAGGTTGACCTCGGCATCGCCGGTCGGGGCGAACTGTCCGGCGGCGACCGTCGCCACGCGCCCGGCCGGCAGCGGCTTCTCGCCGTAGAGGCCGAAGAAGTCGCCGGGGTTCCAGCTGAACGTGTTGGTCATCAGCTCCATGTAGAGCGCCGGCCGGCGCTGCGCGAAGACCGCCTCGCCGAACACCTTGCCGATGCCGGGATGCGCGGGGTCGATGGTCGCGAGCGCGAGGCCGTCGCCATGGTCGACCGAAGCGAGGATCTCGGCGTCCGGCGCGATGACGCAGGAGCCGCCCGAGAACTGCACGCCGCGCTCCAGCCCCCAGCGGTTGCTCTCGACGAGATGGCAGCCGTTCTCGAAGGCGCGGCTGATCCAGTAGGGCGCCGGCGTCCGCTCGGCCAGCCAGTTGGAGATGTGGCAGATCACGTCGGCACGGCCGAGCGCGGTCAGGCGCGCGGTCTCGACGAAGTGGATGTCCATGCAGATGAGGAGCGCGATCCGGCCGAGCGGGGTGTCGAAGACCTGGTGGCCGAGGTCGCCGGAGGCCGCCCATTTCGGCTCGGAGATGTAGGGATGCGTCTTGCGGTGGGTGCCGATGACCCCGTCCAGGCCGATCAGCACGGCCGAGTTGTAGTAGAGGTCGCTCGCCGGATCGACCTCCGGCATGCCGATGACGATGTGGACGCCAAGGCGCCGCGCGGCCTCGGCGAAGCGGTCCGTGGTCGGGCCGGGGATCGGCTCGACCTGCGACTTCACCTCGGCCCGGTCGAACCAGCAATAGCCCGTGGTGCCCATCTCGGGCGTGACGATGAGCTTTGCGCCCTTGCCCGCGGCCTCCTCGACGAGCGCGAGCAGGCCGTCGATGTTGGCGGCCTTCGCGCCGAGCGTCGGCTCGAACTGCACGGCGGCGGCGGTGTAGGCGGGAAAGGTCATGGGCGCACTCCGGCGGCGCCGGCGGCTTGGCCTGCCGGACGAGTGGACATGGGAGGGTTCGGAGCCGTCAAAGCCCGGCGGGCGGCGGGCATCCGCTGGCGCGAGGACACTGCTGCCTTTCGGCTCCGGGGGGAGGCACGCCCCCCCGGAGCCGGCGTGGGATCAGGCGGGGCTGCCGGCGATGGTCTTCAGCAGCGAGGCGCCGACGGTGTATTTCGGGTCGACCATGTTGCCGAGCCGGACGCGGCCGCACTGGGTGAGAAGCATGTAGGCGTCGATCTCGTCGAAGCCGAAATCGGCCGCCATCCATCGGATCAGCTCGCGATAGGCCTGGCGGGTCGCATCCTCCATCGGCCGGGACGAGCCGATGGTCATGTAGAACTTCTCGTTCTCCAGCCGCGGCGTCTTGATGGTCCAGCCCTTGATCAGGTCGATGCGGATGGTGGTCACCGTCGGGTGCTCGATGGCGACGCCGCAGAGCTCGCCGTCGCCCTGCGCGGCATGGCAGTCGCCGAGGTAGAGATAGGCGCCCTTGGTGTTGACGGGGAGATAGATCACCGCGCCCGGGCCGATGTCCGGAAGATCCATGTTGCCGCCGTAATAGTCGGGGACGAGCGAGGAGATCGCCTCGATCTCCGGCGCCGTGCCGATGGTACCGATGAACGGCTCGTAGGGCAGCGTAATGCGGTCGTTCCACTTGACCCCGGTCTCGGCGTCGACATGCACTTTCTTCACCCGCTCCGGCAGAGGCGCGGTCAGCATCGCGGTGTCGTGCGTCGGCACCAGGCCGCCGAATTCGGGCATGATCACCGTGGTGCCGCGCGGCTGCTCGCCGCGGGGGACGATGCTCTCGATGTAGACGGCAAGCGTGTCGCCCTTCTCTGCGCCATTGACCCAGATCGGGCCGTTCTGCGGGTTGAGGAAGGGGAAGTTCAGGATTTCGCTCGGCTTGTCGGTCTCGTGCTTGATCGCGCCCTCGAAGGCGTCGTGCGTCTCGGCCGAGACGACGGCGCCGGGATCGACCCGCAGCACCGGCTCGACGAAGGCGCCGTAGACGTAGTGGTACTTGCCCTGGCTCGCCTCGGTGATCGCGTGCGTCGTCTCCGCCCTTCCCCCGGCGACGCCGCGGCGGGCCATGATCGATTGTTCCAACCAGCTCATGGTTCTCTCCTCTTTGATCCCCGGCTTTGCCGGCGGTTGGGACCTTCGCGGCCCCGCTGTTTCGCCCGAAAGGTCTTCGCCCTTGCAGGTCTCAGACCGCCAGGAAACGCCGGACCGCGTCGCGGTCCTCCAGCGTTTCCGGCGGGATTTCCGTGGTGATCCGCCCCTTGTCCATGACGTAGCAGCGCTGCGCCGTGGCGCGGATCATGTCGATGTTCTGCTCGACGAAGACGATCGAGACGCCGGTCTTGCGGTTGAGCTCGACCATGATCCGCGCGATGTCCTGGACGATGTTGGGCTGGATGCCCTCCGAGGGCTCGTCGAGCAGGATCAGCGAGGGACCACCCATCAGCACCCGGCCGATCGCCAGCTGCTGCTGCTGGCCGCCCGACAGCGTGCCGGCCCGCTGGTCGCGCCGTTCGGCAAGGATCGGGAAATAGCCGAAGATCTCGTCCAGTCGTCCCGCCAGCGCCGCCTTACCCGAGATCGACAGGCCGACCTCGAGGTTTTCGAGGACGCTCATGCGCGGGAACACGTCGCGGCCCTGCGGCACGTAGCCGATGCCGAGCCGGGCGCGCTTGTGCGCGGCCATGTCGTCGATCGCGGTGCCGCCGAACACCACCGAGCCCTTGTCGGCCGGCAGCAGGCCGATCAGGCTTTTCATCAGCGTCGACTTGCCGACGCCGTTGCGGCCGATCACCGCGACGATCTCGCCCGCCGCCACCTGCATGTCGACGCCCTGCAGCACCGGCTTGCCGCCATAGCCGGACCAGAGGCCGACGGTGTTGATGAGGATCTCGCTACGCATCGGACTGCCCCAGATAGATCGCGGCCACCCGGTCGTCGGCGACGATCTCGTCGATCGACCCTTGCGCGAAGACCTTGCCGAAATGCAGCACGGTGACCTTCTTTGCGATCTGCCGGACGAAGGTCATGTCGTGCTCGACGGCGAGGATGGTGACGCCGTCGCGGTTCAGCGCTTGGACCATCTCGCCGGTGGCGAAGGTCTCGTCGGGCGTCATGCCGGCGGTCGGCTCGTCGAGCAGGAGGAGCTGCGGCTTCAGGCTGATGGCCATGCCGATCTCCAGCCATTGCTTCTGCCCGTGGCTGAGATTGCCGGCGAGCTGGCTGGCTGCGTCGGTGAGCTTGAGGAAACCGAGCAGCCGGTCGATCTCATCCGCAAGATCGGCTTTCGCGAGATGGTGCTGCAGGGCGATGACGAGGTTCTGCCGGACGCTCAGCGCCTTGAAGATGCCGGGCACCTGGAACTTCACCGAGATGCCGCGGCGGATCCGCTCGAACGGCTTCTTCCTGGTGATGTCCTCATCGCGGTAGAGGATGCTGCCCGAGGTCGGCAGGTGCTCGCCGAGGATCAGGCGGAACAGCGTCGACTTGCCGGCGCCGTTCGGGCCGATCAGGCAGTGGATCTCGCCGGGCTCCAGCGCGAAGTCGACGCCGCCGGTGACGTGCAGGCCGCCGAACCATTTGTTGAGGGCGCGGGTCTCGAGGATCGGCATCAGGCGGGCTCCCCGCTCGGCTTGCGGCGGAAGGCGCGACCGACGAGGGCGCCGAGGCCGAGGACGATGCCGCGCGGGGCGACGAGGACGGTGATCACCAGGAGCAGCCCCATGACGACCAGCGCGTACTGGCTGCCGTAGATGGTCAGCGCCTGGAAGCCGGCGAGCACCACCAGCGTGCCGAGGAGCGTCGCGGTGAGGTCGCTGCGGCCCCCGACGGCAACCCAGACGATCGGCAGCGCGGCGGCGGTCATGCCCATCGAGGACGGCGTGATGTACTGGCCCCAGGCGGTATAGAGGACGCCCGAGAGGCCGGCGAGGCCGGAGCCGATGACGAAGGCGCCGAGCTGGTATTTGCGGATGTCGTAGCCGAGCATTTCCGCCCGCTGCGGGTTCTCGCGGATGGCGACGAGGACGTTGCCGAAGCGCGAGTTCACCAGCATGCGCAGCGCGAGATAGGCGATCACCAGCAAGGCGAGCGTCACGTAGTAGAGCGCCACATCCGGGAAGAGCACGATGTCGCCGCCCGGCCAGGGAATGGTGAGCGGCGACATGCCGCCCATGCCGTTGAAGCCGTTGAGGCGCGCGGTGCCGACCTTCCACTCCGGCCCGGCGGTCTGCGACATGAAGCGCTCGAGCACCAGCGTCACCGACAGCGTGACGATGCCGAGGAAGACGCCGCTGATCCGGCCGAAGAACAGGAAGTAGCCGAGCACCGCGGCGAAGAGTGCCGAGATCGCGACCGCAGCAATGAGCGAGAACAGCGTCAGGCCGTAGGCGTCGCCGAGGTTGATCGCGAGGATGCCGTAGGAATAGCCGGCGACGCCGAAGAAGGCGGTCTGCCCGAAAGACAGCGCGCCGCCATAGCCCCAGATCAGCGAGAGGCCGAGCGCCATGAAGCACCAGTTGAAGAAGTAGACGTTGTTGCCGACGTCGTAGCCGTCCGCAAACAGCGGATAGGCGGCGGCGAGTGCCAGGACGAAAGCGAAGCCGGACCAGAATTTCGGCCCCTTGCCGAAGGTCTGCGGGCCTTCGAAGCGCGCGGCGAACGCTCCGAGGCGGGAGGGTTTGCGGGCCATCAGGCTCTCTCTTTCAGGATCCAGCCGGACAGGCCGCGCGGCAGGATGCGGATGACGACGATGACGGCGACGAGGAGGCCAATCTGGCCGAACAGCTGCCCCTTCCACGAGGTGAGCGCCGCCTTGATGATGCCGAGGATGGCGGCGGCGGGCGCTGTGCCGAGGAAGATGTCGGCGCCGCCGACGACGACGGTGACGAAGGCCTCGACCACGAAGGATGCGCCCATGGTCGGCACCAGCGTCATGGTCGGCGCGTAGAGCCCGCCGCAGAGGCCGGCGAGCGCCGCGCCGAGGCCGAAGGTCAGGCTGTAGATCAGCCGCGTGTTGACGCCGAGCGCCTCGGCGATCTCCGGCACCTGGATGGTGGCGCGGGCGAGGATGCCGAAGCGCGTGCGGGTGAAGACGAGGTAGAGGCCGGCGAGCGTCGCCGCTGCCGCCAGCATCAGGACGATGCGGTAGGACGAGTAGGAATAACTGCCGAGGGTGAAGCTGCCGAGCGGCGTGCCGGTGCCTTGCATGGTGGAGCCAAGGAGGATCAGCGTGCCTTGCGTCGCGATCATCGAGACGCCCCAGGTGGCGACGATGGTGTCGAGCGGCCGGTCGTAGAGATGGCGAATGATCAGCCGTTCGAGGATCATACCGACGAGGCCGGCGACAACAGCCCCGACGAGTATCGACAGCGGCAGCGGCAGGCCCATTCGCGTCGCGGTCGCCGAGACGTAAGCGCCGCAGAGGATGAACTCGCCATGCGCGAGGTTGATGACGCCCATCATGCCGAAGATCACGGCAAGGCCGCAGCCGGCAAGGACGAGGAAGGCGATGGCGTCGCCCGCCTGGTAGAGAAAGGTGAAGGCGTCGTGGAGGACGTCCATGTTTCGATCCGATGTCTCAAGGAGAGGCGGGATGGAGACGCGCCGTTCTTCTCCCCGCCGGGGAGAAGGTCGCGGCAGCGGGATGAGGGGGCAGCGCCCTTGCAGGGTTTGCCGTAAGCCGCAGCCCCCTCATCCGCCCCTTCGGGGCACCTTCTCCCCGGAGGGGAGAAGAATGGCCGAGGGCGTTCAGGTCAGTTGGCGGCCGGCGGCGGGCTCGACGGGGTGTACTGCTCGCTCGGATCGTTCTTCGTCAGGTCGCAACCCGCTTCGCCCAGCCAGTAGGGCTTGATGTCCTGCCAGACCTTCGGGAAGGTGATCGAGTGATCGTCGCCGACCTTGGCGAGGTAGATCGTGTGCGACATGTGCTGGCTCTTCGGGTCGATGCAGACCTTGCCCTCCGGCGCGTCCATGCAGACGTCGCCCTTGGCGATCACCGCGCGCAGGTCGTCGCGCTTGGTCGAGCCTTCCGCCCGCTCGACCATCTGCTTGTAGAGATAGACGGCGAGGTAGGAGTTTTCGGCCTCCTGGTTGACGTAGGGCTCGTCCGGGAACTTGGCGCGCCACTTCTCGAGGAAGGCCTTCGACGCCGGGGTGTCGACTTCCTCGATATAGTTGGTGGTGACGTACATGTTGGCGAGCGACGGCGGCTTGAAGCGCTTGTGCTCGTAGCCTTGGCCGACATTGACCGAGGAGGCCATCGGCACCTTGACGTTGGCGGAGGCCGCCTGCTCGTAATACGAGGCCTGGGCGGTGCCAACAAGGAGGGTCACGAGGACGTCGGGCTTCTTGGCCTGGATGTTCTGGATGGTCTGCGAGAACTGCGAGACGCCGAGCGGGATGAACTCCTCGCCGGCCATGGTGCCGCCGTTCTCCTTGACGATGTTGCGGACCCATTCGGCGGAGATCTGACCGAAATTGTAGTCGGCAGCGATCGTGTAGACGTTCTTGCCGTACTTCTCCATCATCCACGGGATCAGCGTCGAGAACTGCTGCTCGGGCACCGCGCCGGTGACGACCATGTTGGCGTCGCAGACGCCGCCCTCGTACTGGTTGTTGTAGAAGGCGAAGCCGTCGAACTGGTTGACGATCGGCCGGTAGGCCTCGCGCGAGGCGGAGGAGAAGCCGGCGAAGACGACGTCGACCTTGTCGCGCTGCAGGACGCGGCGCATGAATTCCTGGTAGCGCGTGTTGTCCGACTGGGTGTCGTAGGTGACGAGCTCTAGCGGCCGGCCGGCGATGCCACCGGCCTTGTTGATCTCCTCGGTGGCGAGCTCGATGCCGTGCACCTTGCCGATCGTGGCGACGGCAAAATCGCCTGACTGGTCCTCGAGCACGCCGAGCTTGATCGGCTCGGCGGCGATGGCCGCTCCGGAAACAAGCAATAGTGTCCCTAGCGCCGCGAGGACGCCCTTGGCTCTGGTCTGCATCAGATGCTCCCGTGTTGAGGGGCCGGCGGGGATGCGCGTCATGCGGGCCCTGGCCGGTATCGTTCGAGCTGTCGGGCCCGTCGGCCCGCGCGGGTGCTCCTGCCGCGCTCTTGGCTACTCCCCGATCTGCTGCCGAAGCGGCGTCTCGGGGTCTTCCTCGCCGGCCCATTTCTGGACCAGCATCTCGGCAAAGGCCTCGACGCTCATCCGCGCGCGCATGGCTTCGCGGCGCAGCCGGTCGTAGGCGATCTCGTCTGAAACCCTTTCGGCGGTGACGATCTGCACCACCGCCTTGATGACGAAGCGGCGCTGGCGTCGGCGCTGCTCGTGGCCGGCGATGTCGGCGACGAGCTGGCGCTTGCGGGCGTGCTCGTTGACGCCGAGCACCAGCGCCTGGAACAGCGTCGCGCCGTGCACCGGCTTGGCGATGAAGGCGGTCGAGCCGATCTGCATCAGCGCCTTTAGCCGGCTCGGCGCCTCGACGCCGACCATGCCGATCACCGGCACGGGCGAGAGATCGCAAGGCGCGGCGCTCGGCCATTGCAGCGGACGGTGGAGATCGCCGTCGACGATGAGGATGTCGCGCTCGGGGTCGAGCCCCTCGGCCGAGAGCTGCGCGCCGTCCTCGCCGAGCGGCACCTGCTGGACGCTGAGGCCGAGCTTGGGGAGCGTTGCCGACAGCGTGTCGATCGCGCGGCCGTCGCGCGAGATCACCAGGGCGCGGGCCTGGCTGAAATTCTGGATGAAACGGGGGGCGCTCACGAGACCACCCGCAAAGCCGGCCAGGCCATCGCCGCCGGCGTCACCGCATGGCGCACCATGTAGGGGTCGGGGCGCAAGGGCGCGCGGGCCTCGACAACGATGTCGAACTGGCCGTCGCGGCGCGAGCGGCCGATGCGCGGCGTGAGAAAGGCGTGGAAGGTCTCGGGATCGAGATGCACCTTGCCCTGCGGCGCGTCGATCACCTGGCTGAGGGCCGCCCGCTGCACCGCGGCGACGTCGTCGGTGCCGGCTTCGTTCAGCGCCAGGCCCAGCAGCCGCACGGCGAGATAGGCCGCCTCCGCCTCGACCGAAACCGAGGGACCGTCCGGGAACTGGGCGTCGTAAGCGGCGACGAAGGCGCGGTTGCGAGCCGTCGGGATCGAGGCGAAGTAGACGCTGGAGCTAAGGTGCCCGTCGACGGCGCCCTCCCCGATCTCCTCGAGCTCGGGCTCGGAGAGATTGCAGCTGGCGATCGGATAGCGCGCGACCTGGTCGATGCCGCGGGCTGCGCAGGCGGCGCGGAACTTGCGGAAGAAGGCATAGGCGGACTGGCCGATCAGCGCGTTGAAGACGAAGTCCGGCTCGGTCTCGAAGATCGTCTCGATCACCCGGTCCATGTCGGTGTCGCCGACGGCGAGATAGCGCTCCGCGACCACCGTGCCGCCGCGGGCGAGGATGTCCTCGCGCAGCACGCGGTTGCTCTCCCAGGCCCAGATGTAGTTGGAGCCGAGGCAGAACGCGCGGTCGCCATAGGCCGAGACGAGGTGGCCGATCAGCGGCGAGATGTGATGGTTCGGCGCCGAGCCGGTGTAGACGACGTTCGGCGAGGACTCGAAGCCCTCGTAATGCGCGGGGTACCAGAGCAGGGCGTCGCGCTTCTCGAACAGCGGGATGACGTCCTTGCGGCTCGACGAGGTGTAGCAGCCGACGACGTGGCGGATGCCTTGCCCGAGCAGTTCCTCTACCGCCTCAGCATAGGCCGGCAGCACGCCGGCGGGGTCATGGTGCACCGGCTCCAGCGTTACGCCGAGCGCGGGATCGGCCGACAGCTCGCGGCAGGCGAGCAGCGCCCCGTTCAGCATCGACCGGCCGACCGCGCCATAGGAGCCGGTGGTCGAGAGGATCAGGCCGATGGGGTGAAGGCGCCGTGCCATGGGTGTCCAAACGCAAAAAGCCCCTCAGCATGACTGCTGCGAGGCGAAGGTGCCGGTCGATGTCGGGTATGTCGCACACGTTCTGACGCGATATCGAGCAGCTCTGCTCTGCGCCTAGGATTTAAGCTGACGCCGGATCACGCCGATGTCAAGCGCGGATTTTCGCGTTTTGCAAACCATCGCCAGGGTAGCCGGGGCAGTGCCTGAACGCGCTTGCCAAGCCCTGCCAAATGCGAAAGCCTGTCGCCATCGCGGCCGCCGGCAGCGCGCTTCCCCTCCCACGCTCCCTTCGCACGGAAAGGCAAATCCCATGGATCTCGGCTTGAAAGGCATGACAGCCATCATCACCGGCGGCACCAAGGGGATCGGCTGGGCGATCGCCGAGACGCTCGCCCGCGAGGGCTGCGCCGTTGCAATCTGCGCGCGCAACCCAGCCGAGGTCGAGGCCGCCGTTGGCCGGCTGGAATCGCTCGGCGTGCGCGCCACGGGATCCGCCGTCGACGTTGCCGACAGTGCGGCGCTGAAGGCCTTCGTTACCGCGACCGGCACCGCGCTCGGCGGCATCGACATCGTCGTCGCCAATGTGAGCGCGCTCGCCGTCGGCGCCGACGAGGACAGCTGGTACAAGGAGTTTGAGACCGACATGATGGGCACCGTGCGCCTCGTCGACGCCGCGATGCCGTTCCTAGAAGCCAGCGGCAAGGGCTCGATCGTCGCCATCTCCAGCGTCTCCGGCCGCGAGATCGACTTCGCCGCCGGCCCCTATGGCACGATGAAGGCGGCGATCATCCACTACACGCAGGGATTGGCCTACCAGCTGGCGGGAAAGTCGATCCGCGCCAACACCGTCTCGCCCGGCAACACGAAATTTCCCGGCGGGATCTGGGATCAGATCGAGGCCGGCAACCCCAAACTCTTCGCCGATTCGCTGGCGCTCAACCCGACCGGCCGGATGGCGACACCGCAGGAAATCGCCAACGGTGCCGTCTTCCTCGCCAGCCCGGCCGCGAGCTTCATCAGCGGCACCAACCTTGTCATCGACGGCGCCCTGACGCGCGGCGTGCAGTTTTAGAACGCGCCGGCCCCATCAGCGAAGGGGCGCGTCTCACTTTCTTCCGAAGGCGCTCGGTGTAACGCCTTCGGCTCGGACAATGACTCATTATACCAGTTGACGAGTCGATGAGTTTCCGGAAATATGCGGCGGCGGGTGACAAGCTGGGAGGCTGCTCGCTGAGGACGGTGTGCTGCCATCGCTTGTCGATCGGACATTCACCGTCAGGCCGACATGATCCGGGAGGAACATCAGTGCTCGATCATTTTCCAATTTCGAAACCCGCAACCGGCATCCGCGCCATTCCCGCGCCGCTCGGCGCTCGGCGCTCTCGCTGAGGCATGACCGGATTCCGGCCAAGATCTTCACGCCGGTCGTCGTAGGTTTTGCGGCCTGCACTCACGCCGCGTACGCCCGGCTCGGCCGCGAACGTCCGGGAAAAACCAGCGCCTCGCCGCCCGCATCCCGCCACCGGCGGTACCCTGGAGCGCATCGCCGCGACCGCCCCGCGTGGCGTCGATACCCGGCCACCCCGGCAGAATCGGCGACACCGTCAGTGGTGCTTTCGCTACCGGCATCCTTCCGGACGGCGCGGTGAAAACAGGCGTCCCGTCGTCCTCGCAGACCGTCATCAAGGGGCCGGGGATCACCGCCGCGGTAACGACCTACCCGTTCCAGTAGTGCCTGCAGCAACGCATCGCCCTGCAGCGGCAGGCGGCTCTCGGCCGCTGACCCGTCAACACCAGTAGAAAGACTGACCATGACATCGATCGCGCTCTTCGGCGCCGGCGGCAAGATGGGCTACCGGCTTTCCTCCAACCTCAAGGGCTCGCGCTTCGACGTCCGCCATGTCGAGCTGAGCCCCGCCGGCCAGGAACGCCTGAAGTCCGGCCTCGGCTTTGACTGCGTTCCCGCCGACGCGGCGCTCGACGGCGCCGAGGTGGTCATCCTCGCCGTTCCCGACACGCTGATCGGCAAGGTCTCCGCCGGCATTTCCGACCAGCTGAAGCCAGGAACGATAGTCGTCGTGCTCGACGCCGCGGCCCCCTTTGCGGGTCACCTGCCGGCGCGCCCGGACCTTACCTACTTCGTCACCCACCCCTGCCACCCGCCGATCTTCAACGACGAGACCGACCCGGCCGCCAAGCGCGACTTCTTTGGTGGCGTCGTGGCCAAGCAGCACATCGTTTCCTCGCTGATGCAGGGGCCGGACGAGCACTATGCGCTCGGCGAAGAGGTCGCCAAGGTGATCTGGGCGCCGGTCATGCGCTCGCACCGCATCACCGTCGAGCAGATGGCGCTGCTCGAGCCCGGCCTGTCCGAGACGGTCTGCGCCTCGCTGCTCGCCGTCATGCGCGAGGCGATGGACGAGGTGGTCCGCCGCGGCGTGCCGCACGAGGCCGCCCGCGACTTCCTGCTCGGCCACATGAACGTGCTCGGCGCCGTGATCTTCGACGAGACGCCGGGCGTCTTCTCCGACGCCTGCAACAAGGCGATCGAGTTCGGCAAGCCGATGCTGATGAAGGACGATTGGAAGCGCGTGTTCGAGCCGCAGGAACTCGCCGACTCGATCCAGCGCATCACCTGATCGCCTAAAACACCCTCGGCCGGACGATCGCGTCCGGCCGAGGGTCTCTGGCCAGCGCAGTGATCGGATCGTCCGGCAGGGATACCGGCGACCGCGCCACCATTTCACGCATCGCCGCCGGGGGCAGGACCCGCCGCTGTGCAGACTTACGGTTGCCGCTTCGGCGGCGCCGACGGGAGGGATATGCATGACCACCACTGCGAACCCACGAGGCGGGAGCGTCGAGACCTCGGCCATCCGCAAGATTTCCTGGAGGCTGGTGCCGTTTCTCGGCCTGATGTTCTTCATCAACTTCCTCGACCGCACCGCGATCAGCTTCGCCGGCCCGAACGGCATGATGACCGATCTCGGCCTCAGCGCCGCCCAGTTCGGCTTTGCCGCCGGCATCTTCTTCCTCGGATACATCCTCCTGGAAATCCCGAGCAACCTTGCCCTCCACCGGTTCGGCGCGCGAAAATGGCTCGCCCGCATCATGATCAGCTGGGGCATCGTCTCGCTGCTGTTCACCTGGGTCGGCAGCGCGACGGAGCTCTATTGGCTGCGGTTCTTCCTCGGCATCGCCGAGGCCGGGTTCTTCCCCGGCGCGATCCTCTACCTCAGCCTCTGGGTGCCTTCCCGCCACCGCAGCAAGGTGCTCGCGGTGTTCTATGTCGCGCAGCCGCTGACCACGGTGATCGGCGCGCCGATCGCCTCGCTCTTGATCGGGGCGCACGGCGCCTTCGGCCTCGAAGGCTGGCGCCTGATGTTCATGGGCGTTTCGATCCCGGCGATCCTCATCGGCATCGTCACCTATTTCTACCTGCCGGACCGCCCGAACGACGCCCGCTGGCTGAACGCCGAGGAGAAGGACTGGCTGAACGCCGAGCTCGAGCGCGAGGACAGGGCGAAGACCGCCCAGCATGGCCTCGGCTCGGTCAAGGCCTTGCTCGACGGCCGCGTCTGGGTGCTGGCGCTGATCTATTTCGGCTTCATCTACGGCCTCTATACGCTTGGCTTCTTCCTGCCGACGATCATCGGGGGTTTCGAGGCGAGCTTCGGCACCAAGTTCACCGTGCTTCAGAAGGGCCTGATCACCGCGATCCCCTATCTGCCCGCCGCCGTGGCGCTGCTCCTGTGGAGCCGTGACGCCTCCCGGCGCGGCTTCCGGGCCTGGCACGTCGGCGTGCCGGCTTTGGTCGGGGCGGCGTCGATCCCGCTGGCGCTCGTCATGTCGTCGCCGGCGGCCACCATCGCCGTGATCACGGTCACCGCCTGCGCGATCTTCTCGGCCCTGCCGAACTTCTGGTCGATCCCTGGCCGGTTGCTGACTGGTGCGGGTGCGGCAGCGGGCATCGCGCTGATCAACACGCTCGGCAACGTCGCGGGCTTCGCCGCGCCCTTCATCACCGGCGCGGTGAAGGACTGGACCGGCTCCTATGTCGTGCCGATGATCATCGTTGGCGGCGCCATGCTGCTCTCGGCCATCCTCACCTTTTCGATCGCCGGCCGGATCCGCGAGCCCGTCGCGACGGCGGACTGAGGCACAGGAAGACACCTCTGCGCCCCGCAGCGCCAGCCGCGGGGCGAACGACAACGAAGGGACGATCCCATGGCAGAGCTTCGCGGCGCCCTCATCGGCTGCGGCTTCTTCGCGGTGAACCAGATGCACGCCTGGGCGGCGATCCCGGGCGTCTCGATCGCGGCGATCTGCGACCGCGACCCGGCCCGGCTGGCCGCCGTCGGCGAGCAGTTCGCCATCCCGGCGCGCTACGCCGATGCCGAGACCATGCTGCGCGAGACCAAGCCCGACTTCGTCGACATCGCCACCACCGCGCCGAGCCATCGGCCGCTGGTCGAACTCGCGGCCTCGCTGCACATCCCGGTGATCTGCCAGAAGCCGTTCGCGCCGACCATGGCCGATGCCCGCGCCATGGTTGCCGCCTGCGAGGCCGCCGGCGTGCCGCTGATGGTGCACGAGAATTTCCGCTGGCAGAGCGCCATTCGCGCGGTGAAGAGCGTGCTCGACGACGGCGAGATCGGCGCGCCGTTCTTTGGCCGTGTGTCCTTCCGTTCCGCCTATGACGTCTTCTCCGGCCAGCCCTATCTGGCCGAGGGAGAGCGCTTCATCATCGAGGATCTCGGCATCCATTCGCTCGACATCGCCCGCTTCCTGTTCGGCGACGTTTCTGCGATCACCGCCCGCACGGCGCGGATCAACCCGGACATCCGCGGCGAGGATGTCGCAACCATGCTGCTCGCGCATGACGGCCACCTCACCAGCGTCGTCGACTGCTCCTATGCGACGCGCAACGAAGAAGAGCTGTTCCCGCAGACGCTGGTCGAGATCGACGGCGCGGCAGGCTCGCTGAAGCTCGGCGCCGGCTACAGGCTGAGCGTCACCACCGCCGCCGGCACCCGCCACGCGGACGTCGCGCCGCCGCTGCTCCCCTGGGCCTCGCGCCCCTGGCACAACATCCAGGAGAGCGTGCAGCTGATCCAGGAGCACTGGGTCGAGCGGCTCGTCGAGGGGCGGGCACCCGACACCTCGGGCGCGGACAATCTGAAGACGCTGGCGCTGGTCGAGGCCGCCTATCTCAGCGCCGCCACCGGCCGGACGGTCGATCCGGCCACGGAGGTCTGAAACATGGACGCCGCCGACCGGATCAAACTCTACGGCACCGACGAGAAGCTGCCGCCGGTCAGGACGCTGATCGCCGGCGCGCTCAGCGCCGAGTTCGTCGCCGGCGGCTTGCGCGCGATCCGCTGGCGCGGCGTCGAGGTGCTGCGCGCGGTGGCCTACGTGGTGCGCGACCGCGACTGGGGCACTTACGCGCCGGCGGTCGAGGATCTCGCCGTCACGCAGCGCGACGACGGTTTTCGCTTGAGCTACACCGCTTCGTGCCAAGCCGCGAACGGCGCGACGCTGCGCTTTTCCGCCGAGATTGCCGGCGACGCCGAGGGTCGCCTCGCCTTCACGGTGGAGGCGCAGCCGGACGCGGACTTCGAGACCAACCGCTGCGGCTTCTGTATCCTGCATCCGATAACCGGCCTCGCCGGCCAGCCCGCCACGGTCACCCATACCAACGGCACGGTCGAGCAGGCGCGGTTCCCGGACCTGATCGAGCCCTGGCAGCCGTTCCAGGACATGCGCGCCATCGCCCATGAGGTCCTGCCCGGCACCTTGGCCACCTGCACCATCGACGGCGACAGTTTCGAGATGGAGGACCAGCGCGCCTGGTCCGATGCCTCCTACAAGACCTATGTCCGGCCGCTCGCTCTGCCCTGGCCCTACGTCTTGCCCGCCGGCGAGACCAACCGGCAGAGCATCGTCCTCGACATCGCCGAGACGTCCGAGACCGTCCCGGCCACACCGGCAACGCGCCAGCCCGCCGCACTTGCGGAGACGGTCGCGATCTCCCTTGGCGATGAGATCTCTATGCCGATGCCGCGCTTCGGCGTCTCGGTCTCGCCAGCCGAAGCCGAGGCCGCATGGGCCGGCCGCGACCGGCTTCGGGCGCTCGCGCCCCGGCATCTCCTACTCAGCTTCGACCCGGCGGCCGGCCACGGCGCCGCGGACCTCGACGCGCTCTCCCGTGTCGCCGACGCCGTGCCCGACGCCGTCGTGACGCTGGAAATCACTGTCCCCGGTATCGGCGATCCCGCAGCGGAGCTTGCCGATATCGCAAACGCCGTCCGCGCGGCCGGTCTACGGCATGATGCGGTGATGGTCAGCCCCGCCGCCGACCGCCAGTCGACGCCGCCCGGCAGCAAATGGCCGGCCTGTCCGCCGCTGGAAGTGGTTTATGCCGCGGCCCGCGCCGCCTTCCCCTGCGTCCTGCTCGGCGGCGGCATGCTCAGCTATTTCACCGAGCTGAACCGCAAGCGCGTGCCGGCGGAAAACCTCGACTTCGTCGCGCACGCCACCTGCCCGATCGTCCACGCCGCGGACGATCTCAGCGTGATGCAGACGCTGGAGGCGATCCCCTTCATCACCCGCTCGACGCGCGCCTTCATCGGCGCCAAGGCCTATCACCTCGGCCCGACGACCATCGGGATGCGCCAGAACCCCTATGGTTCGCGCACCATGGACAATCCGGACGGCCGGCGCATCGCCATGGCGCATGACGATCCGCGCGGGCGCGGCCTGTTTGCCGCCGCCTGGCTGGTCGGCTATGCCGCGCGTCTTGCCGAGAGCGACGTCTCGGTCTGGACCGGCGCCAGCTTCGCCGGCCCGCGCGGCCTGCTCGTCGAGGGCGAAAAGGTCGTGCCGGCCTTTCACGTGGCGACGGCACTGGCCAAGCTTTCCGGCCTGCCGCGCCGCCGCGTCGTGTCGGGCGATCGGACGCGCATCGACGGCTTCGCCGTCCGGCATGCGGACGGCAGCACCGAGCTCTGGCTCGCCAACCTCACGGCAGCGCCGCAAAGGCTTGATCTCGGCAGCGTTTCGCCAGCGGCCGAGCTGGCGATCCTGGATCTGGACAGTTTCGCCGAAGCCGCTGACGGTAGAATACCGGCTCGCCATCTCGCATCCGCCCGGCTGACGCTCGGTCCCTATGCCGTCGCCCGCCTGACGGTGCCGGCGGCATGAGCCGTCGCGACCAGTCCCGCGCTTCAGGCGTCCTGGTGCACGTAGAGGGCCCGCGAGCGCTCGAGATGGCGGACCATCGCCGCCTCCGCCGCCACCGGATCGCGCTGGCGCAAGGCCGCGACGATCTCCTCGTGCTCGACCAGCGTCAGGTTCTCCTTGCCGGTCCAGATCAGCATTTCGGTGTGGTATTGCTTCAGCCAGCCGAGCATGGATTCGGCCACCGCCTCGAAGATCGGGTTGCCGGGGATGGCCGCGATGCGCTGGTGGAAGCGCATGTCGGCGGCGATGAAGATTTCCGCGTTGCCGAGCGCGACGCGCTGCATGTCGAGCAGTTCGTCGAGCGCATCGACATCGGCCTCGGTAGCCTTCGCCGCGGCCTGCACGACGATGCCGCGCTCGAAGAAGATGCGGGCTTCCTTGAGATGCCCCAGCGCCGCCGGCGATGTCTGCAGCATGATTTCCGCCGCTGCGTCCACCTGGCCGAACAGCGAGCGCGGCGTCATCGCCAGCACCCGCGCCCGCTCGCCGTGCGAGATCGCGAGAAGGCCGATCTGGGCCAGCGACTGCATCGCCTCGCGGATCGCCGGCCGGCCGACGCCGAACCGCTCCATCAAATCCCGCTCGGAGGGCATGGCATCGCCCGGCTTCAACTCCCCCGTGGTGATCATCGTCTTCAGCCGCGCAAAGACCTCATCGGAGAGTTTGCGCCGGACAATGGGATGGGAGGGAACGGACATGGCCAGATTTCCAAGACAAACGGCGCCTGAAGAAGCCGACAAAGCTCCGGACGCTCTGGTATAATGATCATACCAGAACGCTTCGATAGGCAAGAGCGCCGCCGACGAGAGGACACTTAGAATGCGCGACGAGATTGTCGTCACCTACCGCATTGAAACCACCGGCAGCGTCGAAAAGCTCGCCGTCAAGATCGCGTCCGACCAGTCGACCGGCACTTTCGTCCCGCTGCCGGGAGAAACGCCTGAGCTCAAGGCGCGCGTCGCCGCGCGGGTCGTCGCGGTTCGCGGTCTCGGCACGACGGACGAGGCCGGTTTCGGCAGCGATGCTGCCGGGACGCCCGGTCCCTACAACCGCGGCGAGGCCGACATCGCCTATCCGCTCGACGCCGTCGGCACCGATCTTGCCGCGCTGATGACCATCGCCATCGGCGGCCCCGCTGCGATCAAGGGATTCACCGGTTTCCGCGTCGTCGGGCTGACGCTGCCGCCGGCCTTCCTCGCACGCTATCCCGGCCCGCAGTTCGGCATTGAAGGCTCCTTCGCGCTGACCGGCGTTCCCCGCGACCGACCGATCATCGGCACCATCGTCAAGCCGGCGCTCGGCCTCTTGGCCGAAGAGTCGGCGGCGATGATCCGCGAGCTGGCGGACGCCGGCGTCGACTTCGTCAAGGACGACGAGAAGCTGATGAGCCCGGCCTACTCGCTGCTGGAGGACCGGGTGAAGGCCGTGATGCCGGTGGTGCTCGACCACGAGCAGAAGACCGGCAAGAAGGTGATGATCGCTTTCGGCATCTCCGCCGTCGATCCCGACGAGATGATGCGCAACCACGATCTCGTCGTCGCCGCCGGCGGCAATGCGGCGGTGGTTAACATCAACTCGGTCGGCATGGGCGCCATGCTGTTCCTGCGAAAGCGCTCGCAGCTGGTGCTGCACGCCCACCGCAATGGCTGGGACGCGATGACGCGCCACCCGGCGCTCGGGCTCGACTTTGCGGTCTACGAGACGATCTGGCGGCTGCTCGGCGTCGACCAGTTCCAGATCAACGGCATCGCGGCGAAGTACTGGGAGCCGGATGCCTCCTTCGTCCGCTCCTACGAGGCGCTGCAGCATCCGCTCGCCACTCCCGCCGACCGGCCGCTGCCGGTGGTCTGCTCCGGCCAGTGGGGCGGCCAGGCGCCGGAAACCTTCCGCGTCACCCATGGCTCGACGGACATCATGTATCTCTGCGGCGGCGGCGTCGTCAGCCATCCCGGCGGCCCGGCCGCCGGCGTGCGCGCCGTCACCCAGGCCTGGGAGGCCGCCAAGGCCGGCATCGACCTTGCCGTCTATGCCCGCGACCATCCCGAGCTTGCCGCCTCGCTCAAAAAGTTCGGCGGCAACGCTTCTGCCGCCTGACACCACCGCTTTCGCTTGCCCGCCCCCCTGACAAGGCCTGACATGACCGCTCCCCTGCTTCTAACCTATTACGGCGACGACCTCACCGGCTCTACCGACGTGATGGAGGCCCTGTCGCTGCGGGGCGTCGAGACCGTCTTGTTCCTCGACCTGCCGACCGACGTGCAGCGCGCCCGCTTCGCCAACGTCCAGGCGCTCGGCATCGCCGGGACCAGCCGATCGGAGACGCCGGAGTGGATGGCGGAAAAACTCGCACCGACCTTCGCCTGGCTGGCGCGGCAAGGCGCGGAGTTCTGCCACTACAAGGTCTGCTCGACCTTCGATTCCGCGCCCGGCATCGGCAATATCGGCCGGGCGATGGAGCTCGGCCGCGCGGCCTTCGGCGGCAAGACGGTGCCGATCGTCGTCGGCGCGCCGCAGCTGAAGCGCTATACCGCCTTTGGCGAGCTGTTCGCCGCCTTCCGCGGCGAGGTCTTCCGCATCGACCGCCACCCCGTCATGAGCCGGCACCCGGTGACGCCGATGCACGAGGCGGACCTGCGCCGACACCTCGCCGACCAGACCGACCTCGCCATCGCCCTCGTCGACCACCTCGCCCTCGCCGACGGCGATGCGGACGCAGCCGTCGATGCTGCACTGGCCGAGAACCCCGGCGCCCTGCTGCTCGACGTGCTCAACGCCGCGACGCAGGCCGTTGCCGGCCGGCAGCTGCAGCGCCTCGCGGACGCCGGCTCGCGCTTCATCGTCGGCTCGTCCGGCGTGGAATACGCGCTGGCAGATGCGTGGAAGAAGGCCGGGCGCATCGGCGCCGCCAGGACATTTGCACCGCTGGCGCCGGTCGAGCGTCTTTCGGTCGTCTCCGGCAGTTGCTCGCCCACGACCGAACGCCAGATCCGCCATGCCGAGGCGCATGACTTCGACGCCATCGCCTTCGACCCGCGCGCCTTCGTCGGCGGCGACAGCGCCGCCATCGCAGCGCTCACCGAGGATGCCCTCTCGCGGCTCGCGACAGGACGCTCGGTCATCATCTACACCGCCATGGGCCCGGAGAGCGATCTCGGCGCGGCCATTGCCGGGCAGGAACGCCATGCCATCGGCGTCGGCCTCGGCCGCCTTCAGGCACGCCTCGTCGCCGAGACCGGCCTTCGTCGCGCCGTCATCGCCGGTGGCGACACCTCGAGCCATGCGCTGCCGCAGCTCGACATCTACGCCCTGACGCCGCGCTTCCCGCTCGCCGAAACGCCGGGATCGCCGGTCTCGCTGACGCACAGCGACACGCCGGCCTTCGACGGCCTGGAGATGGCGCTGAAAGGCGGCCAAGTCGGCAACGACGACTACTTCGTCCGCCTCCGCGACGGCATTGCCGGACACTAGCAAGCTCGACACGTGACCCGGCGGCTATCGACCTTCGCGGGATATGCAGACGCGTTCCCTCCCGGCAGCGGACATCGGATCAGCGGGTCAACGGCAGCCTCGACACTGGCTGGCGCCTTGCCCCAAGGCACCCGCAGGTGCAAACCCCTTCAGTCTAGGGCTGCGTCGCGGTCGCGGTGCCACTCTTCGGCTTGCGGCGGTTGAGCAGCGCTGCAAGGCCTGCCAGCAGCAGCGTTCCGACGATCAGGAGCACCGCGGCGGCGGCCACCGCCGGGCTGATGTTCTCGCGGATCGAGGAGAACATCTGCCGCGCCAGCGTCCGCTGGTTGGGACCGGCGACGAACAGCGTCAGCACCACCTCGTCGAGCGAGGTCGCGAAGGAAAACACCGCGCCGGTGACCATGCCCGGCATGGCGAGCGGCAGCGTCACCCGCCGGAACACCGTGAGGGGCGAAGCGCCAAGGCTTGCGGCGGCCCTGCCGATGCGGGGGTCGATGCCCTGCAGCGCGGTCGACACGCTGACCACGACGAAGGGCACGCACAAGACGCTGTGGGCGAGGATGACGCCGAGATAGGAGTTGGCAAGGCCGAGCTTCACCAGCGAGATCTGCAGGCCGACGCCCAGCACCACCGCCGGCACCACCATCGGAAGCAGGAAGACGGTGCGCAAGAGATCCGGGAAGGGCAGCCTCGCGCCATGCAGGCCGAGCGCCGCCATGGTGCCGAGCACCACCGACAGGAGGGTCGCCGACAGGCCGATGACCAGGCTGTTGAAGATCGACAGCCGCCAGACGTCGGCATTGGCCAGCACCTCGAACCAGCGCAGCGAGACCGAGGGCATCGGGTAGTTCAGGAAGATGCTGGAGGTGAAGGCAAGCGGCAGGATCGCCACCAGCGGCAACAACAGGAAGGCCATCGCGAGGAGGCCGAAGAGGGTCTGGAAGCTGCGAAGCATCTCAGGCCCCCGTCGGCGCGCCGGAGCGGGAAAGCCGTCCGTAGATGAGATAGAGGAGGGTGGTGACCACAAGGAGGATCAGGCCGAGCGCCCCGGCCATGCCCCAGTTCGCCGTCTGCAGCGCATAGAACGCGATGATCGAGGAGATCATCTGGTCGTTCGGCCCGCCGACCAGCGCCGGGGTGATGTAGTAGCCGAGCGCCACCATGAAGACGAGGAGGCTGCCCGCGAGGATCCCGGGGACGCTCAGCGGCAGGAGGATACGCCAGAAAGCCCGCAGCGGGCTCGCCCCCATCGAGGCCGCCGCCGGCATCAGCGATCGCGGAATGGTGGAGATGACGCTGTAGATCGGCAGCACCATGAAGGGCAGCAGCACGTGCGTCATGGCGATGATCACGCCGGCCCGGTTGAAGATCAGCGGCAGCGGGCCGGAGATCAGGCCGAGGTCGATCAGCGTCCGGTTGATGATGCCCTGGTCCTGGAGGAGGATGAACCAGGCGGCCGTGCGCACCAGGAGCGAGGTCCAGAGCGGCAGGAGCACGGCAAGCAGCAGCGCATTCCGCTTCCAGCCCGTGGTGGCAGCGGCGAGCATCGCATAGGGCAGGCCGATGGCGAGGGTGCAGAGCGTGATCAGCCCGGCGATCGAGAAGGTGCGCAAGATGATCAGCCGGTTGGCCGAACTGCCGGCCGGCATCGACTCGACGGCACCGGCTGCATTCCGGGTGAGGTCGAGCGCGGCGAGGATGTTGCGGTCGGTATAGGCCGAGGTGCCGTTGCGGATCGCCGACCAGAAGCGCGGATCGGCCCAGCGGGGATCGATCGCGGCAAAATCGACTGTCGCCAGATCGGCCGCGTCCTCGGCAGCGCTCGTGGTCTTGCCCATCAGCGAGCGGAAGCCGGCGACTTCACTGTTCAGCCGCCGCACCGCGGGGCCGATGCGGCTCGCATCGCTGGTCTTCAGATCGGCCAGCAGGGCCTTCTCGATCGCCTTGCCCGGCGCGCCCTCGCCGTTCCAGCTGCCGATGGCGGCGGCCGTCTGCGGCAGCGCGGTGGAGATCGCATCGTCGCGCACGGAGACCGAGATCATCGTCCACAGCGGCCAGAAGAAGAACACAGCGAGAAACACGAACATCGGCGCGACCAGCGCCGCGGCACGGAGGCGGCCGGTGGCGGCCGGGCTCATCCTGGAAACACCGAGCAGTCGGCCGCGGCAAAGCCGACGGCCGTGGTGCTGCCGACGGCGGGTGCCGCCGCCGCGCGCTCCGAGCGGGCGACGAGCTTCAGGGCGCCGCAGGACAGGTGCAGGCGCAGATGGTCGCCCTGGTAGACGATATCGTCGACCGTCGCCGTGAGACGGTTCTGGTGGAGCCCCGCGGCCTCGCCCAGCGCGAGCCGTTCCGGCCGGATCGAGACCACGACGGCCGTGGCCTCGGCAGGCGGCGCAACCGGCGGGGCAGCGGTCACGCTGATCCCCTCTCCGAGCAGGATCGAGAGATCGCCGCCTTTGCGTCCGGCAACGGTGCCGGCGAGCAGGTTGGTCTCGCCGATGAACTGCGAGACGAACTGGCTTGCGGGGCGGTCGTAGACTTCGGAGACCGTGCCGATCTGCGCGATGCGGCCCTTGTCGAAGATGGCGATGCGGTCCGACATGGTCAGCGCCTCGCTCTGGTCATGGGTGACGAAGACGATGGAGAGCCCGAGCCGGCGGTGCAGGTCGCGGATTTCCAGCTGCATCTGCTCGCGCAGCTGCTTGTCGAGCGCACCGAGCGGCTCGTCCATCAGCACGACCTTCGGCTCGAACACCAAGGCGCGGGTGAGCGCGACGCGCTGCTGCTGGCCGCCGGAAAGCTGCTCCGGCTTGCGGCTGCCGAGATGGGAAAGCTGCACCCGGTCGAGCGCACTGGCGACCCGCCGGGCGATTTCGGCACGCGGCAGGCCGCGCATCTGCAAGGGGAAGGCGACGTTCTCGGCGACCGTCATGTGCGGGAAGAGCGCGTAGTTCTGAAATACCACGCCCATGCCGCGCTGGTGCGGCGGCAGTTCGTGGATGCGCTGGCCGTCGAGCCAGATCGTGCCGGACGACGGCGCCTCGAAGCCGGCCAGCATCATCAGGATCGTGGTCTTGCCCGAGCCGGAGGGACCGAGCAGCGACAGGAACTCACCCTTCTCCACCTCCAGGTTCAGCTGCTCGATCACCTGGATCGGGCCGTAGCTCTTCGAGACCTCGTGGAAGTGAATGAAGGATTGCGTCAATCTCGGTCCGCCCGTCTTTCTCGTGGGTGCATCGCCGCCAGAGGTGGCTGGCGGCGATGGATCATGCGAACGCAGCAGGGTGCCGCGGCCTCTACGGTTACTGGGCGACCCAGGCGTTGAAGCGGGTGGTGATCGCCTCGATGTTGTCGACCCAGAAGTCGCCGTCGAGCGGGATCGAGACGTCGAGATTGGCCGGCGCGGTCGGCAGGCTCGCGGCAACCTCGGGCTTCAGCAGAGCACCGGCCGCCTTGCTGGGCACGCCATAGGCGACGTAGTCCGGCAGCTTCGACTGGTTTTCCGGCGCGCTGGTGAAGGCGATGAGGTCGAAGGCGGCGTCCTTGTTCGGCGATCCCTTCAGCACCACCCAGCTGTCGACCGCATAGATGCTGCCGGGCCAGACGATCTGGAAGTTCTTGCCCTCCGACTTGTTGATTCCGGCGAGGCGCCCGTTATAGGCCGAGGTCATCACGACTTCGCCCGAGGCGAGGAGCTGGATCGGCTGGGCGCCGGATTCCCACCAGGTGATGTCCTTCTTGATGGTGTCGAGCTTGGCGAAAGCGCGGTCGACGCCTTCCGGGGTCGCGAGGACGTCGTAGACCTCGGCCGGCTTGACGCCGTCGGCGATCAACGCGAACTCCAGCGCGTATTTCGGCCCCTTGCGCAGGCCGCGCTTGCCGGGGAACTTGGTGGTGTCGAAGAAGTCGGCCCAGCTCGTCGGGGCCGTCTTCAGCTTGTCGGCGTCGTAGCTGAGGCCAGTGGTCCAGACGATCGCGCCGACGCCGCACTTGCTGACGGCCGAGTCGATGAACTTGTCCTTGCCGCCGAGCTTGTCCCAGTCGACCGGCTCGTAAATGCCGTCGGCGCAGCCGAGCGCCAGCTCCTCGGCCTCGACCTGGACGAGATCCCAGTTCGGCGTGCCGGCCTGCAGCTTGGCGGCGAGGACGCCGTAGCCGCCGTCCCAGGATTCGTCGAGCACCGGCTTGCCGCTCTTCTCGGCGAAGGGCTTGAAGAAGATCTCGCGTTGCGCGTCCTGATAGTTGCCGCCCCAGGAGACGACGGTGAGGTCGCTGGCGGAGGCCGGGGCCAAGGCCAGCACGCTGCCGATCAGCAGGCCGCCGAGCCCACCCAGAAACTTCTTCGACTGCATCGCTCTTCCCCCATCGGTTGATCTGATGCACCGACTGAACCACAAAAGCGCCGCCCTGCGGAGAACGCAAAGCGTTCTGGTGAAAATAATCTCCGACTTTATCCTCTTATCGGACACTCATCACACTTAAGGCTAGCATTTTGCGCCCTTGGGTTGTGGACCGTTGCGTCCCCTCAGTACGTCGGCGGGGTGATCGCGCTGATGATCTCCGCCACCTCGCTCCCGGCATTGCGAAACTGGTGGGGTGTCTGGCTGTCGAAGTAGTAGGCGTCGCCGACGCCGAGCGTGCGCATCTCCGCCCCGACCGTCACCTCTACGGCGCCCCGGATCACCACGCCCGCTTCCTGTGCCGTATGCGAGAAGGCCTTGCCGGTATCGGCCCCCGGCGCATAGCTCTCGTAGAGCATCAGAAGATGCCGGTTCGGATGGTTCATGCCGACCATGCGGTAGGAGATGCCGTCGCTGCGACCGATCTCGGCGAAGTCCTCGAAGCGGTAGAAGGGCGAGTGCGGGAGGCTGGCGGCGACTTCCGAGAAGAAGCCGGTGAGCGTCGAGCCCATCGCGTCGAGAATGGCGCTCAGCGTGTCGACCGAGGGGCTGAGGCGGTCCCGTTCGAGGAGCGAGATGGTGGAGTGCGAGATGCCGGACCGCACCGCCAGCTCGCGCGTCGACAATTGTCGCCGCCGCCGCAACTCCCTGATCCCCGCCCCGATCGCCGGCATGGCCTGCTCCTTTGTTGCACCGCAAAAGGGACTGCCTGAATGTTGGGCAGTTTTTTCCCGTGGTGGTGAGTATACTAGACGGGCCGGCCGTTGTCCTTGTGCGGATCCGGGTCCTCTGAGAGTTTCAGGGCCTGTTCACAGCGAGAGAAGCGATATGCGCACTGACACCTTCGGCGACCGCCTGCACCATCTGAAGGCGCCGGAATCTGCGCTGGCCGACGGCCAGGCCGTCGAGGCGCTGGTCAAGGGGATCATTGCCGCCGTTCGCGCCGAGGGCGATGCCGCCGTGACGCGCTACGCCGCCGAGTTCGACAAGGTCGACATCACCCGGTTCGAGGTGACGGCGGAGGAGCGGGCGAAGGCGATCGCTGACCTCGACCCGCAGACCCGCGCCGATACCGAATTCGCCATCGCCAATGTCCGCGCCTTTGCCGAAGCGCAACTC
This sequence comes from Mesocryomonas lacus, assembly GCF_055730135.2. Lineage (NCBI taxonomy): Bacteria > Pseudomonadati > Pseudomonadota > Alphaproteobacteria > Hyphomicrobiales > Aurantimonadaceae > Mesocryomonas > Mesocryomonas lacus. The sequence goes on from NZ_JBUZWE020000017.1 coordinate 66,942, forward strand.
GCGACGATCCTGCCGCTGGAAGTCGAGTTGCTGCCGGGCCTGCATCTCGGCCACCGGGTGATCCCGATCCGCAGCATTGGCTGCTACGTGCCGGGCGGGCGCTATCCGCTGCTGTCGGCACCGGTGATGACCATCGTGCCGGCCAAGGTCGCCGGCTGCGCCGAGGTGATCGCCTGCCTGCCGCCGTCAGCCCATCCCGCAATGATCGCCGGCTGCCACCTCGCCGGCGCCGACCGGATCTTCCGCATCGGCGGCGCGCAGGCGATCGCGGCGATGGCCTATGGCACCGAGACCGTCCCCGCCGTCGACAAGATCGTCGGCCCCGGCAATGCCTTCGTCAACGAGGCCAAGCGACAGGTGTTCGGCCCGGTCGGCATCGACCAGCTGGCGGGCCCGAGCGAGATCTACATCGTCGCCGACGGCACCGGCGACGCCGAGATGATCGCGACCGACCTTCTCGCCCAGGCCGAGCACGACATCCGCACCCGCGTTGGCCTAATCACCACGGAGCGGGTGTTGGGCGAGGCCGTGATCGCCGAGGTGGAGCGGCAGCTCCTCGACCTTTCGACCGCCGCGGTCGCCGGCGAGGCCTGGCGACGCATGGGCGAGGTGGTGGTCTGCGCCGACGAGGAGGCCATGATCGCCTATTCCGACTTCATCGCCGCCGAGCACCTGCAGGTGCACACGCTCGACCCGCGCGCCTTCGCCCTGCGGCTCAGCAATTACGGCTCGCTGTTCATCGGCACAAATGCCAGCGTCGTCTATTCCGACAAGTGCTGCGGCACCAACCACACGCTGCCGACGATGGGCGCCGGCCGCTACACCGGCGGGCTCTGGGTCGGCTCCTACGTCAAGATCTGCACGCATCAGTGGCTGGAGCCGACGGGCGTTGCGGCCGTCGCGCCGGCGGCTGTCCGGCAGAGCGCCAGCGAGGGGCTGGAAGGCCACCGCCGCGCCGCCGCCCTGCGCCCCGCCCGGCAGCAGACCGCAAGCTGACCTTGCGGACGCGGGTGGAGCGCCGCCGAAATGGTTTGGCCGATCAGCTCAGGAGGTCAGCTCCTAGGGAACAGTCGCAAGCTTAGCCTGTCCCATCGGATGGGCGACGCTTCTGATCGGTAGGCCGTTCGCTTACCCGCAACGATGACTTCCAAGGACACTGGGCACCTGCAGGTGCAATCCGGCTGAACCAGCCGTGCCAGCCTGGTTCTGATTGAACCAAGGTTGCCGAGATCGATCCTGAAACGCGTCGTGCCGGTTTCGCCCGCAGGCTGGTCAGCGGACGCGTTCGAGAATCTCGAAGATCGCCTCCCCGTGTTCCTTCAGCTCGCTCCCTTTGGTCTCCATTCGCAGATCGGGTCGAATGCGATCCCGAAACTCCCTCTCGTCGAGCGGCTTCTTGGTCAGCAGTTCTCCGATCATGCTCTTTCGCAAGACGGAGGTCGCCCGCTCGTAGGCAGGATTTTCGGCGGCAATCTTCTCGCGTAGCTCGATGAGCAACCGTCGTGCCTCCTCCTGCGACAGGAAAGCATCGGCCGTTCTTTTCAGAGACGGGGTCGAGGATTTCGCAAGGGTCGAGTTCGCCCAGTCCAGTGCGGACGGTTCGAACAGAATGGCCTGTTGCCCCGGTGGTTTGGACAGTTTCGCGGCAGACGACAGTTCACGCACAGTCGCCGCGTGAGATCCATCGCGGATGGTCTGCGGCCGTTCAGCAGCGGTGGCGAGGGGCAGCCTTCCCTGCGAAGTCTCCGACGGCGATAGGCCAGCAGGCACGGCCTCCTCGCGCTCGGCCGGAAGCCTCTCCTGCGGGCGGCGTCTGGCTTCCTCGATAGCACCGATGCGGGCGAGGAGGCGCGTCAGTTCGCGATCGGGGTCGCGGAACCAGTCCGTCGACCAGACCCGCTCGATCGTCCATCCTTTGCTTTCCAGGATTTCCTGCCTCAGCCGGTCGCGGTCTCGGGCCGAAAGCGTCGAGTGATAGCTCGCGCCGTCGCATTCGATGCCGAGAAGGAACCGTTGCGGATCCACCGGATCGACCACGCCGATATCGATGAAGAAGCCGCTCGATCCAACCTGCGGGACGCAAACATGGCCTGCCGCGGAAAGACCTTCCATCACGGCCACCTCGAAATCGCTGTCGGGATCGCGGCCATCCCGGCCCGGCGAGGCCTTCGTGCGGTCCAGCCGGCCGGTTTCGGCGAAGTGGAGGAAGCTCTTGAGGGCGCGGGGGCCCCTCCTCGCGGCCTCGCCGGGCGTCACATCCGCCTCCCGCATCGACGAGACGATGTGCATCCGCTTCTTGGCGCGCGAGAAGAGGACGTTCAGGCGGCGCCAGCCATTCTCGTTGGTGATCGGGCCGAAAGCCTGCGTGACACGCTCGCCGGGTGCCGGCGGGCCGTAGGTCATCGAGATGATGATGCCGTCGCGCTCATCGCCTTGCACGTTTTCGAGGTTCTTGACGAAGAACCGCTCCTGCAGGCTCTCCAGAGCCTCGACCGCATCGATGCCGCCGCGCCCGCTGGCATAGAGGCGTTCGAGCGTTTCAAGGATGAGGTCGCGCTGCTTGACGTTCATGGCGACGACGCCGAGCGAGTCGCCGGGGTAGCGCTCGAGATGCTCCAGCACCGCCTTGGCGACCGCTTCCGCTTCGGCGGGGTTGGTGCCGTCGCGAAAGGCTCCCTCGGGAACATGCTGGAACCGGATGCCGAGATCGTCCGACTTCTGCGTCGGGCTGGGGTAAAGGACGAGGTCGCCGTTGTAGAACTCATGGTTCGAGAAGGCGATGAGATCGGGATGCTGCGATCGGTAGTGCCAGCGCAGCGAGCGCGTCGGCATGCGCATCTCGGCAATTTCCAGAATCGACTCCGCCCCGGCGGCAATGGCGCCGTCGTGACCGCCATCCCCTGTCCGCTGGAAGAAGTCGGTCGGCGGCAGCTGCTTGGAGTCGCCGACGATGACCGCCTGATCGCCGCGCGCCAAGGCACCTAACGCTTCCTCGGGGCGAACCTGGGAGGCTTCGTCGAAGATGACGAGGTCGAAGCGAAGCCCGCCTGGCTTCAGGTATTGCGCAACGGACAGAGGGCCCATCATGAAGCACGGCTTCAAGGCCTGGAGAGCGGCGCCGGCCCGGTGCACCAGCTGGCGGATCGGGACATGCTTGGTCTTCTTGGCCATTTCGCGCTTCAGGAGTTGGAGCTCCGTCAGGTCGGAGACGCGCGCGCCGCTCTGGCCTTCCGGCAGTGGCCGCTTGGCGAGTTTGGCAGCGATCTCGATCGCCCGCAGATCCATGGCGCGCTCGTCCTGCTCGGCGTAGCGGCGGCGGGCATCGTTGATCTCGGACTGGCCGAGTTCCTGCAGCAGCGGCGTCTTGGCGATAGCGAGCCGGGCGAGACCGTCCATGATCGCAAAGTCGAAATGGTCGCGGGCAGACCGGGAATCGATCCGGCCGGAGAGGATGGCCTGGAGGATCGCCTGCGCCAGCGGCATGTCGATGCGGCGCAACTGCCTGTCGATCTCCAGCCATTCCGTCAGCCGGTGGGGCGCGTCAACGGCGCGAGACGCGCGCTGCAACAACGCTCGAAGGTCATCGCTGCCGGTCGGCCAGAAGGCGGGGTCGAGCCCCGTGCGGGCGGAAAAGGCCTCTGCAGCGGCTTGCTCCGCCGTGAGCGCAAGGACGATGTCGTTCAGTGCGGTGAAGAAGCCATCGCGCTCTTCAGCGGTCATTGCGGCGACCGCCTTGGCCGCCTTTCCGGCGCCGAGATCGCCGAGGATCGCCTCGCGGGTCGACATGGAACGGGGGACACTGGCTTGCTGCAGCAGGTGAACCAACCGCTCGCGCACCGTCTGCAGTGCTTCGCCTTCGCTTGTGCGGGCAGCCGAGGCGAGGTCGGCGGCGTCGCTGGCGGACATGCTGAGGATCGCACGGGTAAGACGGGCATCTTTCGACAATCCCCGCCCGAACACGGATTCGACCTTTTCGGCGTAGGCCCGGCCGCTGCCGAGCTGGTCGAGCGCGCGCCGGGCAGCCTCGATGTCGGATGCCGAGGAAGGGCCGGCGAGTTTCAGGAGATCCTCGTTGGCCAGCAGCTTCTGCTCGTCCACCTGCAGGCGCGCGGCCCGCCGCAAGCGCTCGGGCATCTGACTGAGCGCGCTCTTCGACGCGCCGAGCGCCAAGGCCTCCTGACGCGCCGCGCGCCAACGGGGCTTTAGCCAGCCGAAGAAACCGCCCTTCGAAAGGGTTTCGGCGATCTCTTCGAGATGCCCTTGCCGCGTTGCTAGAGCGGCGTCCACGTCGAGGTCCCGGCTGAGAGCCGTCCGGATCTCGGCCACGGCCGAGAGGGAGGCCGCGAGCTCGAGGCGCCGGCTCTCATCGCCGCGGTCGGAGAGAAGGCCGACGGCGAAGCGATGAAGGTCGGGCGGCCGGTGCGTCATGAGATCGAGGATCGTCGCCGCCAGGGCGACCTGTCGCGGCTCGGGCTCCTGCGTCAGATCGAACATCGCCGCGACCTGGCCCGGCAGACCGCCCATGCTGTCGACGGCTTGCAGACTGTCCTCGACCGAGGTGCGCCGGGCATGAAAGGCCGCGAGGTCTTCGGCGGTTCGGCGGTCGGCCGGCACAGCGACGTCGAAGCGATCGGCGACATCGGCCAGCTGCCCCAGGAGATGCGCGAGGGCATCCCGCCATTGCCCGAGGATGGCCAGCACCTCCTCGCGATCCGGCGCTCCCAGAAGCCTCGCCGAGGAAAGGCCGGCGAAGGGGTGGTGCGCCAGCGTCTCTCCGGCATCGAAGAGCGGGCCGGCGACACCGACAAAATTCTCCAGCGACGTCGCGCCGGCCGCCCTCACGGCCGTCGTCATCTGCCCGATCTCCTCCAGGGAGACTTTCAGGCCTATCTTCTGGTGATCCGGCAAGGAGCGGCGCAGGCGGCCGGCCTCGAAGAAGGCCCTGGATGCCGGAATGCCGAGGGCGCCGATCGTCTGGCCGAGCGCTGCATGAATCGCCTGGGCACGATCGCGGTCGCGCCCGAGGCTTTCGATGGTCGACGCAAAGCCCGAGGTCCGGCGAAAGGAAGCACCGGCTTCCAGCCGGTGCCGCAGGTCGTCGATCAGGGCGGTCTTGCGGGTCTTGTTCGAATGGAGCTCCAGCACGAAGTCGCCGAGCCCCAGCGCATCCAGGCGATTGCGGACGACTTCGAGCGCGGCCAGCTTTTCCGATACGAAGAGGACCGTCTTGCCCGCCGACAGCGCGCCGGCGATGAGGTTGGTGATCGTCTGCGACTTGCCCGTGCCGGGCGGCCCCTGGATGACGAGATTGGTGCCACCGAGCGCCGCGTGGATCGCGCCGGCCTGGCTGCTGTCTGCCCGCTCCACCAGATCGAGATCGAGGTCGAGGGTCCTCACTTCCGCCGGCTTCGGATCCTCGAAGGCGATGCCGCCGCCCGAGGCGCCCGCGGTGATGCGGCGAATGACCGGATGCAGCGCCGGCTCGCCGCCCTCAGGCCAGGAGCGCGGGTCGAGATCGCGGTAGATCAGGAGCTTGCCGAACTGGAACAGCGAGAGCGTCGCGAAGCGGCGAACCAGCCAGCCCTCGCGCGGACGGATCAACTCGCGCACCGACTGGAAATAGCGCTCCGGCGTCAGCCCTTCCTCGAAGTCCTTGAGATCGAGGCCGAACTCCTCCCGCAGCTTCTTCTGAAGCGACAGGTTCGGCTGCAGGTCCTCGCCCGACCAGGAGAGGTCGTAGACGTGTTGGCCGGCGGGCGAACGCTTCTGCGTAATCTCGACCGGGACGAGGATCAGCGGCGCGAGACTGCCCTTCCCGCCGGGACCCTCCCCGTCCTTCCAGTCGAGAAAACCGAAAGCCAGGTGCAGAAAGTTCGTGCCGGTTTCCTCGATGGCGGTCGAGGCGTCGCTGCGCAGCTTGCGCAGCCGCGTTTCGAGCGAGGCCGGATAGAGCAGCGTCTGGATCTGCGCGTCCGAATGGTTCCGCTCCAGTTGCTCGCCTTGATCCAGCGGCAGCTCGAAACTGACATTGATGCCGACGTGCTGAGCCCATTCCTCGGGCTTTGGCGGCTGCAGCGTCGCGGGATCAACAGCGGCGCGCGGCGCGGCCGTCCTCTGCTCGTGCCAGCGGATGATCTCGCGTTCGCTGGGTTGCGGGACGGGTGCAAAGGTAAAACTCTTGCCGGCCAGAAGCGCGCCGAACAATTGGTCGGGCAGCTCGTCGACGATCCGCAGGCAGTTCGTCGCGCTGGCCTTGAAGTTGAGAAGGCGGTTGTTGCCCGACAGATCCAACAGACGCGTCCGCATCTCCTCGATGACGGATCTGGTGTGGGCGACATCAACCATGGGTAGAGAACCTGCCGAAGACCAAGGACGCAAATCGCGTCCTTCCTTGCGTTACAGAGCTTAGTTTCTGATCGCAATGTCCAGCGGAATGGCTTCGAAGGAGGCCTCGCCCTCCGCGGCACGGTGCCCGCGGCAGCCCCATCCGATCCGGAGGAGAAGGCAAGGCTCGGCGGTGATCAAAGGTCCAAGGGCGAAGTCCGGGCGCGTGCCCACAGGGCAACGGCAAGGGCCGATCTATTTCCTGCTGATGTCCCCCCGTCCGTAGGCGAGCAGCATGACGATGATGACGGTTCCATAGATGATCTGGCGTCCCGCTTCCTCCATCTGCATCACGGCCAGGATCGACTGCAGAAGGGTGATCAGGATGACACCGGCGATCGTGCCGAGATAGTTGCCGCGGCCGCCGAGAACATTCGTGCCGCCGAGCACGACCGCCGCGATGGCCGGCAGGAGATAGCTGTCGCCCATGGCCTGGTAGGCTTTGGTCGAATACCCGGCGAGAAGAACGCCAGCGAAGGCTGCCGCGGCTCCGGAGAGCACGAAGCAGCCGATGATGACGGCATTGGTGTTGACGCCGGAAAGATAAGCCGCCTGTTCGCGGTTGCCGACCGCATAGATCCGCCGGCCGAAGGCGGTCCGGTTGAGGAGGAAGATCACCGCCGCGCCGACAATGATCCACATGAAGAGCGCATTGGGAATGCCGAGGATCGGCCGGGCAACAGCCAGAAAGTGCATGGCGTCGGTCGCATGGTCCTGCGGGGCCGAGCCGCCGGTGTGGAGCACCATCAGCCCCTGGACCACCGCGTTCATCCCGAGGGTGAAGATCATCGACGGCAGCCGGAGATAGGCAACGCCGAGCCCGTTCACGAGGCCGACCAGCGCCCCGCAAAGGATGCCGGCGGGAATTGCCAAGACCTCGCCAGGCGTGCCGTACCACCCCGCCACCGCCGTCGCCATCATCGCGCCCAGCGTCACCGTCCAGGGGATCGAGAGATCGATGTGGCCAATCAGGATCACCAGCATCGCGCCCGAGGCGATGACACCGAGGAAGGCGCTGATCTGCAACTGCTGAAGCAGATAATCCGGCGACAGGAACTCGCGGGAATAGAGCGCGCCGCCGGCCAGAAGCACGGCGATGCAGCCAAAGGCGATGATGACCGAGCGATCGAGGCCGAAGCGTGCGCGCGCCGGGTGGACGGGAGGGGAGACGAGATCGGTCACGCCAGGACTTCCAGCCGGTTGCGGATGCGCAGCATGCGGACGGCGCCGAGCGAAACCGCGGCCAGGAGAACGACGCCCTGGAACAGCGGCTGCCACAGCGGATCGAGATCGAAGACGAAGAGGAGATCCTCGATCGTCCGCAGCACGAAAGCGCCGAAGATCGAGCCGATCGCCGATCCCCAGCCACCGAAAAGCGAGGTTCCGCCAATGACGACGGCGGCAATCGAGTTCAGCGTGTAGGTGCCGGCAATCGGCGCCGAGGCTTCGCCGGAATAGGTATTGAAGGTCAGCATCAGCCCGCCGATCGAGGCGAGCAAGCCGGACAGCGTGTAGGCGAGAAGCTTCGCCCGCTGGACCGGCACGCCCGACATATAGGCGGCCTGCTCGTTCGAGCCCGTCGCATAGGCCGCGCGGCCAAGGACGGAACGGCGAAACGGCACCCAGACGAAGAGAACGACCGCCAGCAGGACCGCGAGCGCTGCCGGAACGGTCCCGAACATCTGTCCCGTCAGCATGTCGGCGATATCAGACTGGACGTCTCCGCCGGGGCCCGGCCGCAGGATGAGGGCAAATCCGTAGAAGATCGCGCCCGTCGCCAGCGTGGTGATGATCGGCTGCAAGCGGCCCCAGACGACGATCGCCCCGTTGAGGAAGCCCGCAAGCGCGCCCACCCCAAGCACCAGGAGGATCCCGAGCGCGCCCTCGGCAGGCGTGCCGACGACGACGGACGAGGCGAGGCAGTTGGCGAGGACAAACACCATTCCGACCGACAGATCGAGACCACGCGTCAGCACCGGCAAGGTCTGCGCCATCGCCACCAGCGCCAGCAGCACCGCCTTGTTCGCCGCCGTCGTCGCCACCGCCGGCGTCAGGCCGACGGGGTGGTTGGCGACATAGATGGAGAACATCACGGCAAAGAGCACGATGGCGCCGAGGAGGCCGCGGTGATGGCGGAGGAAGAAGCCGAGATCTCTCACGCGGCGCGCTCCCCGACATTGAAGGCCGATTGGATCATCGTCGTCTCGTTCAACGCCTCGCCGGTCAGTTCGCGCGCGATCTTGCCACCATACATCACGAGAACGCGGTCGCAGCAGCCGATCAGTTCGGCGTAGTCGGTGGAATAATAGAGGACGGCAAGGCCCTGCCCGGCGAGGTCGCGCAGAAGACGGTAGATCTCCTGCTTCGTGCCGACGTCGATGCCCCGGGTGGGATCGTTCAACAGGATGATGCCCGGGCGGGTCATCAGCCATTTGGCAAGGACCACCTTCTGCTGGTTGCCGCCGGAGAGGTTCGAGACCGGCGCCGAGAGATCCCCGACCTTCACCTTCAGGCTCTGCACCATGTCTTCGATGGCGGCCGTTTCGCGGCTCCGGTCGATCGACAGGCCCGACGTGAAGCGCGACAGGGCGGCAAGGCTCATATTGTCCTCGACGCTCATGGGCAGCATCAGGCCCTCGGTCTTCCGGTCTTCCGGGATCAGCGCGAGCGGCAGGTCGCACCGCATTGCGGCGCGCGGACCGTTGATCTTCACGGGGTGCCCTGCGACTTCGATCGTTCCGGACACGTTCTTCAGGACACCGAAAAGCGCCAGCAGGAGTTCGCGCTGCCCTTGTCCGTCGAGCCCGCCGAGCCCGACGATCTCGCCTTTTCGCACCGCCAGCGATATGCCGCGAAGCTCGCGCCCCCAGGTCAGGTCGCGGGCCGAAAGAGCCACCGGCGCGTCCGGCGCCGGCACCGGCTTGTCGGGATAAGGATGGGTTACATCCCGTCCGATCATCATCTGGACGATATCGTCGACCGAGCGGGCACCTTTGCGAAAGGTCTCGATATGCCGGCCGTTGCGAAAGACGCTGGCGACATCGGCGAGGTCCTCGATCTCCTGCATGCGATGCGAGACGTAGAGGATCGCCACTCCCTCGCTGCGCAGGCGCCGGATGATCGCGTAGACGCGCTTGACGTCCTCGGCGGTCAAAGCCGAGGTCGCCTCGTCGAGGATCAGCACCTTCGGCTTCTTGGCGAGCGCCTTGGCGATCTCCACCATCTGCCGGCGCGAGAGCGGCAGGTTCTTCACGAGTTCATTGGGATGCACGTCCTCGCAGCCGACGAGGGCCAGCAGCGCGCGCGCCCGGCGCCGCTGCGCCCGGCCGTCGATCAGGCCGAAGCGGCGGGGTGGATCGACGATAGACAGATTGTCGGCGACCGTCATGTCGGGGATCAGCGACAGTTCCTGGAAGACGCAGACGACACCGGCCGCCATCGCCTGGACAGGGTTGCGGAAACTGACCTTGCGGCCATCGACATAGACGTCACCGTCGCTTGGATCGGTGACGCCCGATGCGATCTTGATGAGGGTCGACTTGCCGGCACCGTTCTCACCGAGCACGGCGTGGATCGTACCGGGCCAGGCCGCGAAATCGACACCCGTCAGCGCTGCGACACCGCCATATCGCTTGGAAACACCGCGAAGCTCGAGGATTGGCTGGGGGCGCCCGTCCAAGCCGGCTTGGTGCGGCGTCACAGATGGTTTGGACGCCTGCCCGGGCACATGCCCGGACGAGGGAGAGAGCTCGTTCACGATCAGGATGCCCTTTCCGACGAAGGCCATGGATCCAGAACCCGGGGTCGGCCGTGTACCGTCCCCGGGCTGACACTCGATCGAAGCAGGCTATTGGTTGGCCTGGCTCTGGCCCATGATTTCCTGCGCGGTAAAGTTGATGCCGCAGGTCGGGAAGGAATTACCGACAAAGAAGTTGTCGGTTTCCTTCGAGTAGAAGCTTTCGCCGTCCTTGAAGTCGGGATCGGACACGATGGAGAGCGGCAGCGCGATCGACTGCGGCACGATTTCTCCGTCGAGGGCGGCGAGCGCCGTCTTGATGGCGACGGCGACCTGCGCCGGACCACTGCCAGCCGACGTGCACTTCAGCCCGTCCTTGGAATGCTCCGAGCACAGCTTGCGAAAACCGTTCTCCGTCTCGCCGCCGATCGGGACGAACGGATGGCCGGCGTCGATCATGGCGCGCACCGTTCCCGTCGAGCCGCCCTGCACAGAAACGCCGTCGAACTTCTTGTGAACGGCGATGGCGTCGGCGACGACCTTCTGCGCCGTGCCGTCGTCCCAGCGACCGACGACCTCGATGCTCTCCCAGGGGCCGGGCGAGGCGGCAAGCACTTCCTGAATGCCCTCATGCCGATCGCGATCGACCGAGGTGCCGGTGACGCCGCGCACTTCGAGCAGCTTGCCCTTCCCGCTGGCGACATTCTTGACCAGCCACTCGCCCCAGAGCTTGCCGAGGCCCTTCTGGTCGACGTTGACGTTGATCGCCTCGTCGGAATCCAGCGTGTTGTCGAAAGCCACCAGCACGACACCGGCAGCCTTTGCGCGCTTGATCACCGGCTTGAAGGCAGTTGGGTTCTGCGCGTTGACGATGACCGCGTCGTATCCCGAATTGATGAAGTTATCGACGGCTGCGATCTGTGCCGCGACGTCGTCGCCCGTCGACACCAGCTTGAACTCCTTCAGCTTGGCCTTCACCTCCGGCTGCTCGGCATAGGCCTTGGCCGTCTGCACCATCTGGATGCGCCAAGTGTTGCCGATGAAGCCGTTGGCCAGCGCGATGCGGTAGGGGCCTTGTTTCTTCGGATACTGAAAGAACTTCGTCTCTGCGGTCAGTGGCTTGTAACATTCAGGATCGGCGCTGGGCCCGGAAACGATCTCCGGTCCGGCAGCCTTCGCGCCGACCGTGAGGACGAGCACGGCCGCAGTCACGGCTAGCCCGGCAGCGAGACTGGCGCGACCTCGCCTCTTCAATGAGTTCGGCTCGAATGTCATGTCGTGTTTCCTCCCCAGGCTACGATCGAACCATCCGCGCAGCCCCGTCCTGAGGTCAACGTTGGTCCTCTACCACGACGCTTTTCTCGCACAGGCCATCATTGGCGCAGCCTGTTGCAAATTCTGGGTCCGGGCTTCTCGGAAGCCTCCCAGCTACCTGCTAAGAACCGCAGACAGCCTCACTAGGATATGACTTTCGCGGAGGCAGCAAGAGGTAATCTTGCGACGGAATACTGAGGCAACGCATCCTCGTCTTCTTGGCAATTGAGGCACCTCAACAGTACGCCGCGACGTCACAGCCAGAATACGAAAACTCCGACGATGAGTGCAGTGCAACACGGCTCACCGGAGACTTCGGTGTGCACTGCAAAAGCTTTAAAACGGCTTTTGGGGCACGGACGAAATAGTTTCTGGCGCGGCTATCTTTCGACCATGCAGGGGAGTGTCACCGGCTCCCCTCCGGGTGCATCAGCTGGCAAGTTTGCCCCGGTCATTCCGTTCTGGCATTGGCTTATGCGGACTTTTCGCTGAACTCCAGGGCCATTGCCGCTAGCCTCGTGACGACATGATCGGAGATCAGTTGATGACGAGCCTTTCCGCCCGGCCCTCCCCGAACGAGATCCGCCCGGCGTTCGCGCGCGCGATGTCGGATAGACCTGACGGCAGAATGGCACCACGTCAGGCCTGCGGGCGCACCGCGAAAGCCTGCTCGCGGCTCTGGACGCCGCTGCCCGCTGACCTTGTCAGGCACCGCTGAACCAGACGCCCGGCGCCGAAACGCAAGCCCTCTGCAGCTCCCGCCCGCCCACCGGACGAAACATGCTTTCAAGGAACTCGACATGACAGATGACGCGTTCGTCGCAACATTGCGCAAGGCGATCGGGAAGGATCACGTCAGGACCGACCCGGCCGACATCGGCCCGCTGCTCGAAGACTGGCGTGGCCACGTCCGGGGCGATGCGGTCGCAGCGGTGTTTCCGGGCTCGCGCGGCGACGTCGCCGCGGTGCTGCAGATCGCAACCGCCGCCGGCCGCCCGGTGACCCCGCAAGGCGGCAATACCGGCCTGTCCTACGGCGCAACACCGAACGCCGGCGAGCGCGGCATCGTGCTGTGTCTCGGACGGATGCGGTGCATTCTCGAGATCGACCGGGCGTCGAACCTTCTCGTCGTCGAGGCGGGCGCGACGCTCGCCGCCGTCCACGAGGCGGCGCTGGGCGAGGATCGGCGCATTCCGCTGCATCTCGGCAGCGAGGGCACGGCCCAGATCGGCGGCCTGATCTCGACTAATGCCGGTGGCACCGGCGCAGTCCGCTACGGACCGATGCGCGATCTCGTGGCCGGACTGGAGGTGGTGCTGCCGGATGGCCGGGTCCTCTCGGATCTGGGTGGTCTCAAGAAGAATAACACCGGCTACGACCTGAAGCAGCTCTTCATCGGCGCGGAGGGCACGCTCGGCGTCGTCACGGCGGCGGCGCTGAAGCTTCATCCGGTCCTGCGGTCCTCCGCCAGCGCCTGGCTGGCTTTCGACGAACTACCGACGGCCGTCGCCCTGCTCATTCGCCTGCAGGAGCGGTTCGATACGGCGATCCAGGCCGTCGAACTCGTCAACGGCGACGAGATCGACCTCGTGCTGCGCCACATCCCCCGGACCCGCCTGCCGCTCGAGCAGGTTCCCCGCTGGTCGCTGATGGTCGAGCTCGGGACCAGCGATGCCGCCAATGACCTCGAGTTCTCGCTGGAGGCCTGGCTGACAGAGATCTTCGAAGAAGGTCTGCTGACCGACGCCTTCATCGCCCGGAGCGGCGCGCAGGCGGAGGGCATCTGGCACGTCCGCCATTCGGTCTCCGAAGCCAACCGGATCGTCGGCCACAGCCTGTCGCACGACATCGCGGTGCGCCCTTCCCGCGTGCCCGACCTCGTCGATCGGGCCGCCGCGGCCGTCAAGGCGGTCTATCCCGCGGCGACCATCCTCATCGTCTCGCATCTCGGCGACGGCAACGTCCACTTCATCGTCCACTTCCCCCATGCCGCGTGGGATGCCCTCCCCGACGGCGATGCCGTCACCGACATCATCATGGGGATCGTGCACGACATCGTCGCCGATCTCGGCGGGACGTTCTCTGCCGAGCACGGCATCGGGCGCAAGCTCGTCGCCGAACTCGCCCGCCGCAGCGATCCGGACCGGCTGTCGCTGATGCGCGATTTGAAGGGCATCATCGACCCCAACAGACTGATGAACCCCGGCGCCTTGCTCGCGGCGGCGGCGCCATCAGCCAAGCCAGTCGTGTGACGAGAGCGCCGCGATGTCGGGTGCCCCGGTAAAGGCAAGAAAGGCTCGCAGCTCGTCGATCAGCAGTTCGAGCAAGGAGACGACACCCTCCTCCCCGTTCGCCGCAAGGCCATAGAGGGGCGCTCGGCCGAGGAGCACGCCATCGGCGCCCGCGGCGAGCAACTTGGCCGCGTCCGATCCGCGCCGGACTCCGCTGTCGGCGAGAAGCGTTGCCGCCGGGCCAACCGCCGCCCGGATCAGCGGCAGTACCTCCAGCGGGCGCGCCGCGCTGTCGTGGTTCCGGCCGCCGTGCGAGGAGACGACGATGCCGTCGCATCCTGCCTGAAGGGCCGTGACCGCATCCGCTGGCGCGAGCACGCCCTTCACCAGCAGCCGCCCCTGCCATCTCCGGCGGAGCTCGGCGAGGAACGCGCCATCCAGCGCCGTGTCGAGGGCGAAACGCGGGTCGGAGATCGCGGACGTCACGCTTCCGGCCGCATTGCCGGGATAGTGGGCGTAGGCGGGCAGTCCGTTGCCGAGCGCGTAGCGGCCGATGACGCCGAGAGTCCAATGCGGGTGCCGCGCGAGATCCGCCGCCAGCGTCATGGATGGCCCAAGCGGAATTGCAAAACCGTTGCGGGCGTTGTGGATCTTCTTCGGCGAGGCCGGCGTGTCGACGGTGAGCACCAGCGTCACGACGCCGCAGCGGGCGACCCGGTCGAGCAGTTTCCAGGTTTCCCCGCGGTCCTGCCAGACATAGAGCTGGAACCAGAGCTCGGCCCCGGGGGCGTTCGCAACGATCGTCTCGATAGGCGTCGACGACTGCGTGGCTACGGTAAAGGGGATGCCGGCCCGGCCTGCCGCCCGCGCCATCGCGACCTCACCGTCAAACCGCACGAGACCCGCAAGGGCCGTCGGCGCGATCACGAAGGGCGAAGGACAGCGCGTCCCGAAGAGGGTGGCCGAGAGATCCGGGTCCGCGACGGGCTGCAGCACGCGCGGCACGACGCGGCGGTTGTCGAAACCCTGTCTCAGCCGGCGCAACGCCCGTTCGCTTTCGGTCCCGCGGTCGATGTAGTCGAACAGGGCGCGGGGGAGGAAGGCCTTGGCCGCGGCTTTCGCCTCGTTAAAATCGAGGAAGTTCGCGCGCCGCATGGTTCAGGCCATGCCGTTCGCCCGCACCGCGGCGACCGCCTCCATGATCAAGGCGCGGGTGGCGGCGTTCGGCGCCGTCAGCGGCAAGGAGACAGGACCGACGGGCTGGCCGAGATCGGCCATCATCGCCTTCAGCGGTCCGGGGTTCACCTCGTTGAACAGCGCCGCGAAGACCGGCAGCAGCTGGCGATGGAGCGCCAGCCCCGCGGCGACATTCCCGGAGGCGAGGAGGTCGTGGATCCGCGTCCAAGTCGCCGGCAGCATCGGCGCACTGGCGAGGATACCGCCCGTCGCGCCATGCAGCACATGCACCGCATACATCATGTCGTCGCCGGACAGGAGGGCGATGCGGTTGCCAAGCGCTGCGGACAGGCGGTTGAAGTAATAGGCGTCCGTGTTGCAGATCTTGGCGCCGATCACCGTGCCGTCCTCCGCCAGCGATCGCAGCGTCTCGATCGCCGTGACGAACTGCGTGCGCGAGGGCACGTCGTAATAGACGATCGGCAAATCGACCGCGGCGCGGTAGGCGCGGAAATAGTCGATGACGCCTTGCTGCGAGGGGACGACGTAGAAGGGCGTCACCAGCAGCAGCGCGTCGGCACCCGCCTGTCGGAAGGCCTCGCCGGCCTCAACGGCCTCGGCGCGCCCGGGGGAGACGACGCCGGCCACCACCGGGACACGGCCGGCAACGACCCCCACGACGCAACGGACGACTTGAAGTCGCTGGGCTTGGCTCAGCGCCGTATATTCGCCGGTTCCGCCAACCGGCGCCATCCCGCTCGCACCGGCCGCGAGATTGGCTTCCACGAGGATTCTCAGCCGGGGGAGATCGACCTCGCCGGCATCGGTGAGGGGCGTCGGAATGGCGGGGAAAATCCCGCGAAGGTCTTGGGCGTTCATGCGGCGGTCCGGGGTTCGAGGCGATCAGTGTTCGACGCGCGACAGAAACTCGCGAAGACGGTCCGTTTGGGGTTCGCGCAGAACGCGCTTCGGATCCCCCGTCTCGACGACGCGGCCGTCCTCCATGAAGATCACCTTGGAGGCGACGTTGCGGGCAAAGCCCATCTCGTGCGTGACCACGATCATCGTGGTGCCGTCGCGGGCAAGGCTCTGCATGACATCGAGCACCTCGCCGACGAGCTCGGGATCGAGCGCGGACGTCGGCTCGTCGAACAGCATGACCTTGGGCTCCAGCGCCAACGCGCGGGCGATTGCCACGCGTTGCGACTGACCGCCCGAGATCTGGCGGGGATAGAGATCCTCCTTGCCGGTCAGACCAACGCGTGCGAGCAGCTGCTTGGCCAAGGCATGGGCATCGGCCTTGCCCTTGAAGCCGTTCAGCAGCGGGCCGGAAGCGACGTTTTCCAGCACCGTCATGTGCGGAAAGAGATTGAAACTCTGGAAGACCATCCCGGTCTTGGATCGATACTCGGCCTGGCGGCGCTCCGGCAAGCGTGTCGCGGGATCGAAGGCAAGGCGCGTTCCCGCCACCTCCAAAGCGCCCGACGTTGGCTGCTCCAGAAGGTTCAGGCAGCGCAGCAAGGTAGACTTGCCGCAACCGGAGGGGCCGATCAAAACGCAGACCTGTCCCTCCTCGACGTCGAGATCGATGCCCTTCAGCACAT
This sequence comes from Mesocryomonas lacus, assembly GCF_055730135.2. NCBI lineage: Bacteria > Pseudomonadati > Pseudomonadota > Alphaproteobacteria > Hyphomicrobiales > Aurantimonadaceae > Mesocryomonas > Mesocryomonas lacus. The sequence continues at coordinate 83,387 of NZ_JBUZWE020000017.1, forward strand.
GGACAGGGCCAAAGCTCTTATGCAGTTCGCGGGTGGAGATCACGCCGGTGCCCTCAATGCTTGATTTCGAAACGGTTCGCCAGAAGCGTCACCGGCGTCAGGATCAGGAGGTAGAGAAGCGCTGCGAACGTATAGACTTCGAGCGGACGATAGGTGGACATCGTCAGGCCACCCGCCGCGTACATGATGTCGGGCATGGCGACGACCGACAGCAGCGAGGTGTTCTTCAGCTGCAGGATGCCCTGGCTGACGATCGGCGGGATCATGCGCCGCGTCGCCTGCGGCAGGATGATGTGGCGCATCTTCGTCACGTAGGAGAAGCCGAGGACAGTGGAGGCCTCCCACTGACCCCGCTCGATCGAGATGACCCCGGCACGGAAAATCTCGGCGGAGAACGCCGCCATGTAGAGCGTCAATCCCAGCCCCGCGGCGAACCAGTCGGGCATGGTGAAGCCCGTCATCATCGGCAGCGCGTAGAAGAACCAGACGATCTGAACGAGAAGCGGCGTGCAGCGGAACACGTGGATATAGAGCCTGACGATCCAGACCAGCACGGGCACCCGCGCCACCAGGACCAGTCCGAGAACGATACCGAGCAGCAGGCCGGCGATGGACGTGACCACCGCATAGGCGACGGTGACGCCGATGGCCCGCACCCAGAGATCGAAGTCCAGAACCACCGACCAGTCGAACTCGTACATGCGGATCTCCGTCTTTCGCCGACGAGCGGCCTGATGCTGCCGCCAAAGGTCTGGTCATGGCGTCACCCCGACACTAAACCTGCCCCGCGTCCGAAATCCAACCTTTCGAGATAACGAAACCCAAACTATATCGATATAAACCACCATTTTATCGTAAAGCGATAACTTAAGGAGGAAAAATGACCAGATTTGAGGCATAGAAGCCAAATTTGCGATCCAGGAGTCAGATTTAGCTTGCGGAAGTTTGTGAGGTGGAGATGCTGCTCAAGGCATTGCCGCAGCTGCACCCAACAACCTGGAGCATGACATGACCTACAAGCTGGCCGCCGCACTCGTTGTCGCCGGAATTACCTCCGCAACCCCTGCCATGAGCGAGGCGCTCTGGGACAAGATCGAACAGAGCGGCGAAGTGGTTTGTGGCGGCATCCACTCCTACAAGCCGACCTCCTTCTACACCGGCAGCGAACTGCAATATGAAGGATACGGCCCCAACGTCTGCCGCCAGATGGTCGCCGACCTGTCGAAGAAGATGGGAAAGCCGCTGACGGTAAAATGGCACGAGACGACGTGGCAGAGCGTCGTGCTCGACCTCCAGGCCGGACGCATCGACATCTTTCCCGGCATGACCGCGACCGAGGAGCGCAAGAAGGCGCTCGACATGGCCGGTCCGCTCTACCGCATGACCGATTGCGTGATCGCCGGCAAGAACGCCGAAACCAAGCCGACCTGGGAAGCCTATAATTCGCCGGACGTCACCTTCGCGATGGTGACCGGCACGGCACAGACCCAGTTCATCAAGAACGAGCTGCCCAAGGCCAAGGTCATGACGCTGAAGGAAATGACCGAGGCGGTCATGGCCGTCCAGTCCGGCCGCGCACAGTACCTTTTGCAGGAACTCCCGATCTGCCTGCAGACCTTCTCGACCGCCGCGCAGGTCTTTTCCGGCTACACCGTCCCGACGCCGGAGCGGGGCATTCCGGCCGCAGCGGGTCTGCGCAAGGATGGCGATGGCCGCCTGCGCGACTTCATCCAGGCCTGGGGCGAGCAGAAGCGGGCGGACCAGTCGATCGCCCCGCTGCTGATCGAAGGGTTCAAGGCCGCCGGTATGGACACGACGGCGATCCCCAAGGGCATCGAGTTCTAATCACCGGGCCTGCGTCATAAAAAAGCCCCGTGCAGCCCAAGGGCTGCACGGGGCTTGGTCGCTCGGATGGCATGACGCTTCCCGAAAGCTCCGCCTCTCGAGGGCGGCATGCAGAAGGCGCCAGGATCATCCCGGCGCCTTTTGCACATCACTTCCGGTTCAGGAACTTCGTCATCTCAGCCTGCGTCTCGCCGGCCTCGAAGGCCTTGCGGTGGATCTGGCGGGCGAGCTCGAAGGTTTCGTCGAAGCCGGACTGGGTCGCCGCGCAGATGCGCTGCTTGTTGAAGGCGTAGGCTTGCTTCGGCTTGGCCGCCAGCATGCGTGCGAACTCCAGCGAGCGCGGCATGACCTGATCGACCGCCACGATCTCGTTCACCAGTCCCAGGCGATGGCATTCCTCGGCCTCGAGGATGCGCCCGGTCTGCACGAGATCGATCGCGCGGGCGAGGCCCAGCATTTCCCGCAGGATCCAGAAGCCGGTGACACTCGCGATGCCGTTGTTGATCTCCGGCTGGCCCATCCTCGACTGCGCATGGCCGATGCGGAAGTCAGCCAGCAAGGAGACCTGGAAAGCCGAGCCGGCGGCGATCCCGTTCAGCGCTGCCACGAACGGCTTCTCGAAGCGACGGATGACGTTGTAGAGCGTGCGCCATTCCTCGATCCACAGTTCCGCCCGGTCGGCGTCGAAGGTCTTGCCTTCGTTGAGGTCCTGTCCGGCGCAGAAGGCCCGCTCGCCGGCCCCGGTCAATATCAGCGCCTCGACCTCGGGCGCCTTCGAGGCCTTCAGGATGGCGGTGACGAGGTCGTCCCGCATCGGCTTGTCCCAAGCATTCAGCTTGGCAGGCTTGTTCAAGGTGATGACGAGGACGGAGCCCTCCATCCTCTGCAAGATGTGGTCTGACATGTCGGTCATGGTCTTCCTCTCAGGTCCGGGACCAGTCCCCGGTGGGGGCATTGTCGAGCGTGTGCTTGATGATCCGCTCGCTGGGTGTGCGCTCGAAGGCGGGGATGAAGGCGATGTGGCGGGGCAGCTGGTGCGGGGCGAGCCGGAGCCGGGCCCAGTCGAAGAGTTCATCCCCGGAGAGCTGACGGTCCGGCGCCAGCTGAATGAACAACTTGATGTCGGCCTCGCCGATGTCGGCCTTGACGGGAATGACGGCACAGGCCGCCACGGCATCGTGCTGGTCGACGACGTGCTCGACCTCCCAGGCCGAGACGTTCTCGCCGCGCACGCGGATCGTCTCCTTCAGGCGGCCGTGGAAGCGCACGCGCCCTTCCGCGTCCATCTCGCCCTGGTCTCCGGTGTGCAGACGTCCACCGCGCAAGGCCTCGCGCGTCGCCTCCTCGGAGTTCAGGTAACCCGTGAACAGCGCCGCTGCTCCCTTGCCGATGGGCTCGACAACGATCTCGCCGCGGGTGCCGCGCGGGCACTCGCGCCCGTCCGGTGCCAGGATCCGCACGTCGAACCAAGGCAGGGCGCGCCCGACGAGACCCGGCAGGTCCTCGTCGTTGATGGTTGTGAGGCTGGAGGCCTCCGTCATGCCGTAGCCCTCGACCATGCGTGTCCCGAAGCGGTTCGAGAACTCAGCCCAGACCTCCGCCGTGCACCCCCCGCCCCAGGCGATGGTGACGCCGTGGTCGCGGTCGCGGGGCGACGGCGGCTGCTTCAGGAGCATCTGGAGAATGCCGCCGAGGTGGTGGATGCGCGTCGCGCCGCAGGCCCGCACCTCGTCCCAGAAGCCCGATGCGGTGAAGCGCGGCGTCAACGCGAGGGTCACGTCGCGGATCAGCGGCAGAATGATCAGCTGGGCGCCGCCGATATGGTTGAAGGGCTCCCAGACATAAAGGATCTCGCCCTTGTCGGCCTGCGCCGCGCGGGCCGCCGCCTCAGCGGAGAACCGCATCATCGCATGAGTCACCGGCACACTCTTCGGGCGGCCGGTGGTACCGGAGGTGAAACTGATCATCAGGAGGTCGCCGGGATCGACGTCGCCGTCCGGCAGGGTGCCGGGCAAACCGAGCACCCCAGCGAGGCCCTCCTCAGGCTGGCGCAGCAGGATGGTCATTCCAGGACCTGCCGCCGCCGAGACCGTATCGGCGAAGGCTGCTTCTGCGACCACGTGGCTTACACCCGCCTCACCGAACATGTACTCGAGGTTGACCGGCAGCAGACGCGTGCCGATCGGCACCCACACCGCGCCGAGCCGTGCCATGGCCAGCACCAGACAAAGGTAGTCAGAATGTGTGCTCAGCATGCAGGCGACACGGTCGCCCCGTCGGACGCCGTGCTGGTGAAGGCCTATCGCGAATGCCGTGGAACGCTCAGCGATTTCGGCAAGCCGATGCGCGACGAGACCGTCCGGCGTAAATTCCGTGGCATAGATGCGATCGGGATGCGCCTGCACCTCGGCAGCGATCAGATGCAGAAATCCTTCGCCTTCCCATGACGCCAAGTGCATTCTCCTCACACCACCATTGTTATCGCATTGCGATTAGTGTTATTGCTATTTGAGTGAATTGCTCTCCCGATGTCAATGCGCGCCTGCCATTGGCCGAACAAGGATGGAACCATGAGTGAAGATCGAGACGACCCTTTGATGGTCCGGGCCGTCGAAAAGGCGTTTCGAATTCTCGCGACGTTCGACGCGGCCAATCCCCGGCAGACCTTGACGCAACTGGCTGTCCGGACGGGCCTTGACCGGTCCGCGACCCAGCGGTTCACGCACACGCTGTCGCAGCTGGGCTATCTCAGAAAGGATGCACGCTCGAAGGCCTATGAGCTGACGCCGAAGTCCCTGAACATGGCCTACCAGTACACCCGCTCCAGCCCGCTGGTATTGCGGGCGCATCCCTATTTATCGCATCTCAACCGGACGACGGAGGAAACGATCTCGCTGACCGTTCTCGACGACACCGAGATCATCTATCTCTCGCGGTATCTTTCGCCGAATGTGCTGGACACCGACGTCATCGTCGGCAGCCGGCTGCCCGCCTACTGCACCGCGGGCGGTCTGGCCGTGCTGTCGGCGCTCGACGACCGGGCCGTCGATGACATCCTGGACCGCTCGACGCTGCGGGCCTTCACGTCGAAGACGATCTACGACCGCGAGGGCATCTGGGAGCGCATTCGGTTGGCTCGGGAAAGCGGTTTCGCCCTGGTGCAGGAGCAGATCTATACCGGCGACATCTCGATCGCCGCGCCGATCGTCTCGCCGGACGGACAGTTGATGGCCGCGGTCAGCCTCGGCGCGTCCCGCTTCCGCTACCAGGAAGACGTGCTGGTCCAGCGTTTCGTGCCGACCCTCATCGCCGCCGCGCGGTCGATGTCACAGGGCATGCCGACGTGACACTGGGGGACGCTGGATAGGGTCGGCTCCCCGAACCGAACGTGGCGCTCGGTGCGTTGACCTTATCCCGTGGTGGACGCGATGCTCGACAACGTTGCGCTAAGGGATCGTCAGGCAAAGAGGTGGTCATGCCCTCGGCCAGGTGGAATGCCGTCGCTCATCTCATGCAGCACTACGGGATGAGCGAACGGCGGGCGTCTAAATCCATCGGCTGCTCCCGCACGACGGTCCGCTATCGGTCCACTCGACCACAGGACGATGTCCTGCGCGAGCGCATGGTCGCCTTGGCAAGGGAGCGCCGGCGCTTTGCATAGCGGCGCCCGCATGTCCTGCTGAAGCGGCGCAGAGAAGAGAGGACGTCAGGTCGGCCGGGCTTGCGGAGATCCGCAAGTTTTCCGCCCTTAGCTGCCGAGTTGCCCGGATTCTCGACGCCGGAAGATAAGCCGGCCCAGCAGGAAGTTGGCGAGGGTCGTGACCGCCATGACGAGAATGATCGCGATACGGGGCGGCACACTGAGGGTAGAAAGGCCGTGCAAGGTCGCCAGCCCGATCAGAAACATCGCGACATAGCTGGCGCCGAGGTAGAGGCGCGCCCGTCCCCCCTTTTGCGCGCCCGCAAACACCTTGGCGGGGTAGACGACAACAACGAAAGCCAAGCCGAAAAGCCAGGACAGCGCGTAGGCAACGGACGGCGACGCGATGAACAGAAGCAACTGATAGAGCGCGAAGGTCAAAAGGGTATTGGCGCCGCCGGCTAGGAGAAACCGCAGCCCGTCACCGGCAAATCCCGACAGCATCGGCTTACGGCCACTGTCGCTCATTGGCGCGCCGCGGCTTCGCGGAAAGCACTGTAATCGCGGATGTAGTCGGCCGCATCATAGGCGTGAGAGGCAGCCACCATGAGGACGCTATCGGCATCGAACTTGTACTGGATGCCCCAGACCATGGGCGCGAGGTAGAGGCCCATCGTCGGATCCGTCAACCGCACCTCCGTTCGGTGATCGCCGTCGTCGAGCACGACGGAAACACCGCCATGCGCTGCGATCAGAAACTGCTCGCACAGGATATGGGCATGCTCGCCGCGAACGTTGTGGCCGGGAACACCGTGGACCAGAAAGACGCGCCTCGGGGTGAACGGAAGCCCCCTGTCCATTTCGATCGCGGTGAGGCTTCCGCGCATGTCGGCGAAATGCGGTAGCCGCTCGATCCAGCAATTCTTGACGCCCAGCGCAAAACGCGTGCCGATCTTAGCCGACAGCTCCGCGCCATACTGTTCGGTGTGCGGTGTCTGCGCGGTATCCTGATAGCCGATGATCACGGCAGGATTGCCCACCACTGTGGCAAAGGGCGGGACATCGCGCGTGACCACCGCACCGGCCCCGATCATCGCCCCTGTACCGATGCGAACCCCCGGCAGGATCGTTGCATTGGCCCCGATCGACACGCCGTCTTCGACCACCGTCGGCAAAAAGGCCTCGGGATATTGTTTGGAGCGCGGGAAGCGATCATTGGTGAAGGTCGCATTGGGGCCGACAAAGACCCGGTCGCCCAAGCGCAGTCCGTCCCACAGCTGAACGCCGCACTTGATCGTTACATCGTCCCCGACCACGACATCGTTCTCGATGAAGACGTGGTCGCAGATGTTGCCGTTGCGCCCGATCTTCGCACCCGCCAGAACATGCGCGAATGCCCAGATGCGCGTCCCCTCTCCGATCGCTTGGCTCTCGCACAGGCCTTGTGGGTGTAGAAAAAACTTATCAGATGCCATGAAACCTAGACCATCTCGATGGAGCTGCGACGCCCGCCCGCATTTCTTGAATCACGGGAAGACCGCTCAGCGTGACGTTACCTCAGGTGATTCAGACCGGGAGCGGCCGAGCCTTGCGGGTTAATTCTTGACGACGCGGCTGATGATGCGCAGCGGCCGCCGCTTGGTGTTCTCGAAGGTGCGCCAGAGGTATGAACCCAATATTCCCTGCACGGAGAGCGAGGCAGAGGCGGTGAAGGCGATCAAGACGGCGAGCGTCGCGAAGCCCGGCTCCGCGATGAAGCCGAGCAGCCGCGCGATGGCGACGCCGATGCCGAACATCGTGCTGAGGATACAGCCGGCGATGCCGAACCACATCACGAAGAGGATCGGCAGATCTGAAAACGAAAAGATACTATCCATCATGTAGCGCATACGCCGGGCGAAGCTCCAGGCGCTGGTTCCGTGCACGCGCTCCCGTCGCTCATAACGAACGAAGCGGCGCCGATAGCCAATCCAGAACAGCTGGGCGATGAGCGAACTGTTCGGCTCGCCGATCTCCAGTACGGCATCCCGCGCCGTTCGATTGCAGGCGAAGATATCGACCCCTCCCTTCGGCACGTCCTTGATGACGAGCTTTCGGTAGAGCCACCAGAAGGAGTTGGAGACGGCATTGCGCATCGCCGAATCGTGCCGCCCCGTCCGTTCGCCGAAGACGACATCGGCATCACCCTCTTCCAGGATGCGGAAGAATTCGAGGATCAGCTCGGGTGGCTCCTGGAGATCGGCCGCCATGACCGCGATCGCATCGCCGGAGGCATATTCGAGACCTGTCCGTATCGCGGTGAACGAACCGAAATTGCGGCTGTGAAAGACGATCTGGTAGGAAAAGGAGAACTGGTCCCTGGCTGCGACCAGAAGCTCGCCGGATCTGTCCGGCGAGCCGTCGATCACGAAGACGATCTCAAGAGGACTTCTGGCATCCCGGTTCAACTGCTCCAATGCGGAGAGCAGCGAGTCTATGTTGGCTTCGTTGCGATAAACCGGGATGACCAGAGACAGCGACGAAGGGGACAGCGACGCGGGCGTTGATACGCTCATTGCGCCCAGCCCTGAAGCGCTTCACAGACCCGGCCTATCTCCTCTTCCGTCATGTTCGGGAAGCACGGCAAGGTGAGACAGCGGGCGACGCTGCGGCGGCTGACCGGAAGATCGCCATCGACCAGACGCTGCGCCAGACCCTTCCAGCCCGGCTGGTCGCAGTCGAGGATGGGATAGTGGATGTCGGACTGGATCTTCCTGTCAGCCAGGTGCTGCTTCAGGCGATCGCGATCCGCGCAGAGCACGATGGCAAGATGAGCGACGCCATCGTGCGGGTCGCTGACCAGCGTCATTCCGGCCGGCAGGACGCTGGCATAACGCTGGAGGATAGCCCGGCGCTTCTGGTTGGCGGTTTCCAGCCCCCGGAGCAGGATGCGCAGAACGCAAGCCTGCAGTTCGTCGAGGCGCGAATTGCGCCCATCGGCAACCGCGATCGTATATTTCGCCGCCCACCCATATTGACGCAGTGCTGCGCAGGCATCGGCCAAACCATCGTTCGACGTGACGATGGCGCCGCCATCGCCAAAGGCACCAAGGTTCTTGGTCGGATAGAAGCTGAAGGTGGCGATGTCGCCGAGGCTACCCACCCGTCGCCCGTCAACGGCGCCGCCATGGGCCTGTGCACAATCCTCAAGGATCGGAACGCCCTTGTATCCGGCCGCATCCATCATGGCGCGCAAGCGCGGCACATCGACGACGTTACCGTAGAGATGCGTGACGACGACAAACGCCGTTTCCGGCGTGATCGCTGCCAGCAGAGACGGCAGCGAAGCGAGCTGCGAGTTCTCTTCGATGTCGGCGTAGACCGGCGTCAGCCCCACCAGCCGACACGCGATGGTGGAGTATCCGCCCGCATTCGCCACGGTGACGACCTCCCGCCGACCGGGGTCCTGCACGGAGATCAAAGCGCGCATCGCGATTTCCAGTGCATCGGTTCCGTTGGCGACGCCAAGGCAATGGGTGGCACCAATATAGGCCGCAAATTCCTGGCAGAAGGCCGATGTTTCCGCCCCGTTGAGCCACCATCCCGACGCCAGCGTGGTCTGTACCGATCCCAGGATTTCAGACTCGGACGCGGCGTAGATGCGCCGAAGATCATTCAGCGGAACGGTGGACAGGGGGGACAACTGCATTCCAATCTTTCTTGCCGGCTCGCTTCAACCGTCAGCGCAGGCCGCTGCGACCGCTACGTTCGTCTCGTCAACCGCCGTGCGTCGCCGGGACCATGGGTTGCAATACACGGGTCGACCAAGAGATGCATCCTGCGAAGTATATAGTCTGGATGGGTTATCGACAGCCTACCGGCCCTCTGACAGTCGCCGATCCCTCTGGCGGCTTCGCCTTACGGTGCCGACCGGGCGAGTAAGGGTCAAATGTTGCCCAGAGGTCAGCGGCGCGTCGACACAACGGATAAGCCTTTAACGCTGCAGGATTTAAGATATCGGTGGATAAGCTGATAAATCTCGGCTTCTGACGTCAGTATTGTGACCCCGACCTCACGGCGCGCCTTGCGGATATTCCTATGCCTGCATCAGCGGCGCTGTATCACGTGACCGACGATTGTCGCCACCGGCACGACCCTGGATGCGGTTGCAGAATGCAACTTGAAACCTTCACGCCAAACGGTTCAAACGGGATCCGGGCAAGAGCAAGGCCGCGCAGGGGCAGGAACGCAGCGCCGCGCTGGCAAAAACGCCGGCTGCGCAAATTGGATCGCCGCAGCAGGGGAAAGACCACCAAGCCGACGGTTTGAAGCACGAATTGACATGGAACGCCCGCTACGGTCATGAAGACCGCAAAGAATGCACCCACCGCCGCACCAGACCCGGGTCTTGGTCTTCTCCTATCAGCCGAGACTATCAACCGTTTTAGCATCCGCCGGAAATGCTTCTGCCGGGCCGTCGGCTGGAGAGAACCACTGACAGTTCCAATCCCGTCATCTGCTGATGTTGTGGATTGCAAGGCCCGCACCTCGGCACTCCGATGAGGTCGACATTCTTCGCGACGACAGAGCGCGATGCTGAAGTCTGGAATCTAGAATGATCAAGTGTCATGTCGCAAGCTAGCATCGAAGAAGCCCCAGGACGCCGAACGATACAGTATTCGATGCTAATGGTCTTGCTGTTTACCGTGCTGGTCGTAGCATGGTCACTCATGATTCCGGTAAACGGCGCTCCGGACGAGTCCACGCACCTCTTTCTGGTCGAATATCTCTACACATACGGAAAAATTCCGTCTCCCGGGATCGATCCCGCGGTGCCCTTTATCAGCCCCCTTTCCGGAGCCACAATCAGCAAGGAGCGGTTCTGGTACTACGGCCTCCCGTACCTCCATACGCTGGGTGCTACTGCCACCGCGCATCTTTTTGCCGATTATTTCCCATTATATAACGGTTATCTTGCGGTCCGAGCGTTCAACTGGCTTCTGGCGCCGGTCTTTGCCATCTCGCTGCTGACAATCGCGGGCATGGTGGGCGTGCGGGGCGCCCTCTATTATCTCGCTCCGATCGCCTTTCTACTGGTTCCGCAACTCACCTTTCTCTTCGCCTATTTCAACGCCGACGCCTTTGCGCTGACGGCCACGACACTGGCTCTGGCGCTGATGCTGTGGGCCATCAGGCGCCCTCACTCGTTGCGGCCCCTTCTGTTTGGCTTAGGGGGTGGCTTGGTCATGTCCTCGAAGATTTATTTCTATCCTTCCCTGGTCTTCTTTTCAGTTTACATCGCATATCAGTATCTTGTTGACCGTAGATTTCCGATAATTCGCTTTTTTCTGCTGGCGATTGCTGCCTGTGCGGCGATCGCCTTGCCTGTCCTTGGAACAACCTACCTCGAGTTCGGGGAATTTACGGGACTGAAAGGCCAGGTTGCTTTCACGGCGATGCACCTCAGCGCCAAAACGATGTCGTGCTTCATTTTCTGCAGCGACAAGCTCATCGATGTTCCCAATACGTCGTGGTGGCTCTTCATGGCCGGCCGAAGCTTTTTTTACGGTCTCGGGTGGATGAATGTGTGGTTGTCGGACGATTTCTACAGCTTCTTCTTTTTCCCCATCGCAGCGGCCATCCTCGCCGCCAGCGTGCTGTACTCCGCCTATTCGGTGATCCGGTACCGCATCGACGGGTTGGAGGCATTTCGCATTCCGTTGATGACGCTGCTGTTCTGGAGCATGACCATTTCCGTCATCTTGCTGAATATCATCGGCTCCCAGATGCTTTTGCCGCAGCCTCAGGGTCGATACCTCTACGTGGCCTTTCCGTTTGCAGCCTTCCTCGTTTTCTCGATGCTGGGCCGCGTCCATGTTCAGAGAGTAACGTCGCTCAGAACCGCATGCGGATCCGTCGCCAAATGAGAAAGATCGCCGTCAACATCGTCTTTCTCGTCATTGTCGTGGTGATGGCCGCGACGAACCTCATAGGCTTGCGATCCATGCTGCAATATTCACGGGACGCCTCGGTCGTTCCGGCCCTGCAGCTCATCATGCTTGCGGCGGGGCGCGATCCCGCCGTGCTGCGGCCTGACCTGCAGATCAGTCCCGCCGCAGCGGCGCAGCGGCTGTCTTTCTCTGGAGGGAAGTACGCGCTCGAGGTGTCGCCAATTCCAGGACCGGCTTTCGGATTTCTGGACCGTTTTGAAAAAACCGACGGTCGGCGTGGATTGGTCAGCGGATGGACAAAGTCCCCCGATCCTGCCCGCAAGATCAACATGGTCGGCATCTGGGTCAATGGAGCCAGTCGGTCAGCGGCTGTCGCAGATACCCCGCGACCAGACGTCGATGCCGCATTGGGTCAATACACCGGGCGCTCCGGCTTCGAGATAGCTTTCGATGCCGACGTCGATGACATCTGCGACGTCGGCGTCTTCGTCATCAATGATATCCTGCAGATGAACTGGCTGCACGAACCCGGGGCCGGGTGTAAGCCATAGTTTTCCGCCCACCGTGTTGGGCTGATGACAAATGCGCGTCCATGACGGGACTGACTACAAAGCGGACCACCAGCTTCAGCGTAGCGAGCGAAGCCCGCCGCTTGGAAATGGACGTCAATGAAACCTGCAAAGCTCACCGGCCCTACCCGTGACAGTCTAACAAGAGCGCGTTGACGCCCTCGCCACCCATCATGCTGTCAGCTTGTCTCGTGCGTGAGCATCAAGTTGGCGAGGAGAGCGGTACGGGCGGCGATGGAGTTGGTCAGGATATGCTCCTCCAGCGTATGGGCGCCGGCCCCGTCGGCGCCCAGTCCGTCCAGCGTCGGCACGCCAAGTGCGGCGGTGAAGTTCCCGTCGGAGCCGCCGCCTGTCGTTTGTCCCTTGAGATCGAGGCCGAGCGGCTCCGCAAGGCGCGCCGCTTTGTCGAAGAGCGACTTTCCCGCCGCACTTTGGGTAAAGGGCGGGCGGTTCAGTCCGCCCGACACCTTGATCGAGATGTCCGGATCGCCCGGACGGAGGGATTTGACGGCTGAAAGGATTTCTTCCGCCGCCGCCGCGTCCGGCAGCCGAAGGTCGACCTCGAGGCGGCATTCGGCGGGCACAACGTTGCGGTTGGTGCCTCCCTGGATGGTTCCAACGGTGACGGTGATGCCGCGAGCGGCATCGTTCATTGCTTCCAGTGCCAGGACGATCCTTGCCGCCTCTCGGATCGCACTTCGGCCGTCGAGCGGCCTTGTGCCGGCGTGGGAGGCCTTGCCCCGCAGGACGATGTCGATCATCGCGACTCCCTTGCGGGCGATGACGATCTCGCCGCCGTCGCGAGCGGGCTCGACGACGAGAACATGGCTTGCCTGTTCAGCCGCCGCCTCGATCGCGGGACGCGAGCTTCGGCTGCCGACTTCCTCATCCGGGACGAAAAGGATCGTCACCGCCAAGCCTTCGGCTCGTCGCGTCGAAAGTTCGAGGGCGTGTAATGCCATCAGCGCCCCCGACTTCATGTCGTAGATACCGGGGCCGTAGATTCGCCCTTCCTCCGCGCGCCAGGGAAGATCGTGGTCGAGGGTGCCTACCGGATGCACAGTGTCGAGATGCGCGAGGATCAGGAGCCGCCCCTCCTTTGCCGCACCCTTGGCGGTCACGGACAGGATGTCGCCATAGCCCATCGTCCCGGGTGTCCGCTGAACCACGAAATCTCCTGCGCGGGCCCGGGCCTCGACCCGGTCGACGAGCGCATTGACCCGTGACGCATCCCGGGAGGGCGTTTCGATCTCCACCCAGGCCCGCAGCTCCGATAGGAGCGCAGCGACGTCGATGTCGGCGGCGGCAAGAAGAGGGGCGGTCATTCAGCCGGTCCTGTGGTTGTGCCGGGAACGAGATGGATCAGCATCTCCGTCGCCTCTTCGATCTTGTCGGCACTGTAGAGGAGCGGCACGTACCGGCCGTCTGCCCAGAGCGGCGCGAGGTCCCCATAATGCGGCGAGGCGGGGTCGCCGGACTGGCCGGGCGCGTTGATGCAAATACTCGCATCCCAGTCGCCGACATCCATGACGAGGCGGACGGAAGCACCGGCGATTACCCGGAAATCGCCGAGGCGGTAGCCGGCATGCATCGGCGTCGACGTGCTGCCGCCGAGCGGCAACGGTCCGATTTCCCAAGCAGCATGCGCGTTCTCCTGCAAAACGGTGGCGGCATGCTGGAAATAGCCATGGTGCAAGTCGCCCCAGCGCCATCTGGCGGGATTGGCACCCAGCCGAGCGCGGGCATCGAGGACGGCAGCGTTAAGGGTTTCGGCGAGAAGACGGTCGCGCGCGACCTGCGGAGCCTGTCCGAAGCGCCCATCCGGCACTTCCAGCAGGCTGACAAGGCTTTCGACATGGCCCGGCACGAGCAAGGCTCGGACCGCCGGGTCAGGCGCCATCGCCGCGAGGAGCGCGGGCCGCAGATGCTTCATCCACCAGACCTCGAACAGAACGGCGGGAGCGCTGTCCGCGGCGAGCGCGCCGTCCCAGCCGCGGAAGAGGCCCAGCGCCAGCGCAACGTCGCTCTTCGCCGCAGCATCGAGGCTCGCCGTGCCCAGCAGCTTGCAAAGGCGCACGGCCGGCAGCGAGACGACGTCGTTCTGCAGCCTGCCAGCCGCTTCGAGACTGTGCGCCGCATCCGCGCGCAGCACCGCCTTGATCCGCTCGGCGCGGCTCGGCTCGATCCATTCATAGCCGATGCCCGGCGCGTTCGCGGCGCGGTCGGCCGGCAGGTTCATCTCGTTGGCGGTGGCGAGGAATCCTCCAGGCGGGTTGACGGCGCGCGGAAGTTCGTCCGCCGGTAGGAATCCCTGCCATTCATGGCTGCCATCGCCCGGCACCGGCAGGAGGCCGTTCCAGTTCGGGCGGACGGGGGTGAAGCCCGCGGTGTACCAGGCGACGTCGCCGGCCGTGTCGGCGCAGACATGGTTAACCGAGGGCGTCCCCCAATGCGTCAACGACGCGCCGAAGTCCGCGACGCTTTTTGCCCGCATCGCCGTCAGGCTGCCGAGATAGGCGGCCGCGCCGGGCTCTAGCCAGACTGAACGCAGCGCGATCAGCCGGCGTTTTTCCCTGTCCTCGTGGAGAACCGGACCATGCCGGGTAAAGGACAGCGTCAGGTCCGCCGCCGGATGCCCCTTGATCCCGAAGCGCTCGTTCACGCGCCGAACCTTTTCGAAGCCGTCGCCATACCGGTAGAGGTCCGCATCCTCCGGCGCGGTCTCATAGACCATGACGTCTTCCTGGTCGGCACCGAAGATCGTCAGGCCGAAGGCGGCGGTGCCGTTGTGGCCGATCGAGATGCCGGGCGCCGAGGGCTCGCCCGCGCCGATGGCATCGAAGCCCGGCGCCTTGAGGTGGACGAGATAGCGCAGCGAGGGCACGGCATGGGCACGGTGCGGGTCGGAAGCGACGATCGGCCGGCCGGTCGCGGTGCGCGTGCCGTGGACGACCCAGTTGTTCGAGCCCTCCTCGGTCGTCGCGCGCACGATGTCGCCGAGATCGGTCACCACCGTCCAGCGCCAGGCGTCCTCCATCCCGGCCGACAGGCGCGCCGGCTCAAAGGTCACCGGCGCGGTCGCGAGCTTGAACAGGCGCAAGGCCTCGAGCGGCACGTCGGCAAGGTCGATCCCGGCCGCGGGGTCGAGCGAGGTCGGCGGATCGATGTGGCTGCGCAGCGCATCGGTCTCGGCATTGCTGCGGGCCATCACGTTGGCGCGCAGGATTTCAGAGACGGCATTGCGGGTCAAAGCATGGGTGCGGATGCGCACGACGTCTTCGGGCTGCCAGCGATCGGGGCGCGTCCCGAACAGCGTGAACTCCTGCGGCAGGCGGGCGCGTTCGGCCTCGGTCAGCTCGACATAGGCGTTGATGCCGGCAACGAAGGCCGTGCAGATCGCCTCGGCGTCTTCGGCATAGGCCGCCCATTCCGCCGCCATGTCGCCGCGGTAGAGGAAGTGCCGGGCGGCATGGTCCTGCGCGAGAAAGCCCGGGCCGAAATCAGCGGCGAGGAGCCCCAAGCCGCGTTTGCGCCAGAGATCGATCTGCCACAGCCGGTCGCGCGCGGCGTTGAAGCCCTGCAGGAAGAACAGGTCGGGCTCGCTTGCTGCCGTGAGATGCGGGATGCCCCAGCGGTCGACACGAATCTCGGCCTCGGCCGCAAGGCCGTCGACGGCAATGGTCTGGGTGGCAGGCGTTTCTGTCGGCATGGGCTTCCTCAGGCGTGGTGGCAGGCGACGCGCGCCCCGTCGGGGCGCGGCGTCAGCTCGGGGCGGACGGCCGAGCAGATCTCAGTCGCCAGCGGACACCGCGTGTGGAAGGCGCAGCCGGAGGGAATGTTGGCCGGGCTCGGCAGTTCGCCGGTGAGGACGAAGCGCTGCTTGCCGCGCTGGACCACCGGATCGGCCTCGGGCACCGCCGACATCAGCGCCCTTGTATAAGGATGTTTCGGGTCGGCGAAGAAGATCTCGCGCGCGGCATCCTCGACGATCCGGCCGAGATACATCACCACCACGCGGTCGGCGATGTGACGGACGACGGAGAGGTCGTGCGAGACGAAGAGATAGGCGACGCCCGTGCGCTTCTGCAGGGCGACGAGGAGGTTCAGGATCTGCGCCCGGACCGAGACGTCGAGCGCCGAGACCGGCTCGTCGCAGATCACCAGCTCGGGCTCCAGCGCCAGCGCCCGAGCAATCACCACGCGCTGGCGCTGGCCGCCGGAGAACTGGTGGGGATAGCGGCCGGCATGCTCAGGCCGAAGACCCACCTGCGTCAGGAGCTCGGCCACTCGACGCTTCAATTCCTCGCCGCGGGCGATCCCGCGCACCTCCAGCGATTCGCCAATGGTCGAGCCGATGGTGGCGCGCGGATCAAGTGACAGCGCCGGGTCCTGGAAGATCATCTGCACGCGGCGGCGGATGTCGTTGAGTTCGCGGCGGCTGGCGCCGTTGACCTCCTGCCCGGCGATTTTGATGCTGCCCGCGGTCGGCTTCTGCAGGCCGACGATGGCGTTGGAAAGTGTCGACTTGCCGCAGCCGGATTCGCCGACCAGCGCCACCGTCTCGCCGGCGACGATGGTGAGGTCGACGCCGTTGACGGCTTTGACCGTCGGCGCTTTGCTGCCGAACAGGGAGCTGCGGCCGCCGAAATGCACAGCGACGTCCTTTGCTTCGAGCACCGGCATCGCGTTGGGGGAGACGGAAGCGCTCATGCGGCGACCCTCGTGATCTCGCCGACGCGGTCGCGGTGCCAGCAGGCGGTGCGGTGGCCGGGCCGCTCCTCGAACAGCGGCGGCTGCTCGGTGCGGCAGCGCTCGGAAACGAGCGGGCAGCGGCTGGCGAAGCGGCAGCCGGCACCGAATTCCTCGGGCGTCGGCACCATGCCATCGATGGTGGCAAGCTCCGCCTTCGGCGCGACGTCGAGCCGCGGCACGGAAGCGAGGAGCAGCGCGGTGTAGGGATGGGCAGGCCGCGCGAAGAGATCCGCCACTGGCGCGATCTCGGCGATCCGCCCGGCATACATGACGGCAACATGGTCGGCGATATCGGCGACGACGCCCATGTCGTGGGTAATCAGTACGATCGAGGTGCCGCGCTCGGCGACGAGCTTCTTCATGACGTCAAGGATCTGCGCCTGGATGGTGACGTCGAGTGCCGTCGTCGGCTCGTCGGCGACGAGGACGCGCGGGCCGCAGATCAGCGCGATGGCGATCATGATGCGCTGGCACATGCCGCCGGAGAGCTCGAACGGATACTGGTGCAGCCGCCGGTCTGGATCGGGAATGCCGACCGATTCCAGCATCGCCCGCGCCGCCGCCATCGCCTGTCCGCGCGAGACGTCCTGGTGCTGGCGCAGCGCCTCGGCGATCTGCGAGCCGACGGTGGTCAAGGGATCGAGCGAGGCGCTCGGCTCCTGGAAGATGATCGAGATGTCCTGGCCGCGCCGCTTGCGCAGCTGGCGCTCCGGCAGCGCGGCGAGATCGGTGTCGCCGAGGAGGACGCGGCCGTGGCGGCGGGTGGCGACATCCGGCAAGAGGCCCAGCAGCGCATAGGCGGTCAGCGACTTGCCGCAGCCGGACTCGCCGACCAGTGCCATCACCTCGCCCGGCTGGACGGCAAACGAGATGCCATCGACCACCGCAGCACCCGATATCTCGATGGTGAGGTTCTCGACCGAGAGCAGCGGCGGTTTTGCTTCAGACATCGAAGGTCCTGCCTCAGGCCGTGCCCGGCGTCTTGCCGAGCTCGCCGGTTTCATAGGTGCCGATCGAATTGCCGCCGTCGACCGACAGCACCGAGCCGGTGATGAAGGAGGCCTTGTCGGAGCAGAGATAGGCGATCGCCGCCGGCGCATCGTCCGGGCCACTGGTGCGCCCGAGCGGGATGCGCTGGCTCATGCGCGCGACATAGTCGTCGGACAGCGTCGAGACTTCCGAGCCCGGCGCAAAGCCCGGCTCGACGACGTTCACCCGGATGCGGTGCGGCGCAAGTTCCAGCGCCAAGCCCTTGGAGAGACGCTCCAGCGCCGTCTTGGAGGTGCAGTAGGGCACCGAGCCGTTGCGCATCTGCCGGGCAGCGCCCGACGAGATGTTGATGATCGAGCCCTGGCGCCCGTCTTCGATCATCAGCTTCGCCATCTCACGGGAGACCAGGAAAGGCGCGCGCAGGTTGACGTCGAAAATCCGGTCCCAGTCGGCGAGATCCATGTCGAGAAGACCGAATTTCGGATAGACGCCGGCATTGTTGACGACGATGTCAGGTGCCCGCCAGCGCGCCTTCACCAGCATGACGAGCTCGAGAATCGACGCCTCCTCGGTCAATTCCGTCACATGCGTCAGCGTCGTCCTGGGGTCGAGCTTCAGCTCGGAGACGACGGCATCGAGATCGGCGGCCCGGCGGTCGGAGAGGCAGAGGACAGCGCCTTCCGCCGCGAAATGCGCCGCGATCCAGCGGCCGAAGACGCCGGCGGCTCCCGTGACGACGACGGACTTGCCTTGAAATTCCATATCAAAAAGACCTCAGCGGATTCGGGAACGGGGGTCGAGCCGGTCGCGCAGCCAGTCGCCCAGCACGTTGACGGACAAGACGAGAAGGAAGAGGCAGCCGCCGGGAAAGGCGACGATCCACCAGGCGCGTTCGACGAACTGGCGCCCGACGCTCATGATCGAGCCCCAGCTGGCGGCCGGCGGCTGGATGCCGAGCCCAAGGAAAGAGAGGCCTGCCTCGAACAGGATCATCAGGCCGAACTCGGCGGTGGCGACGACCAGGATCGGCCCGGCAATGTTGGGCAGGACATGGCGGAAGAGGATGCGCAGTGCCCCCGCCCCGGCCAGTTCGGAAGCTTTGATGTAGGGCAGGTTCGCCACCTGCAGCGTCTGCGCATAGGCGACGCGGGTGTAGCGCGGCCAGCGGGTGAGACCGAGCACCAGGACGAGCTTCAGGAAGCCGGGGCCGAGCACCGCGACGGTGAGCACCGCCAGGAGGATCGCCGGGATCGACAGCATGATGTCGACGAAGCGCATCACCAGGATTTCGACCCAGCCGCGATACCAGCCGGCCAGCATGCCGAGGGTGACGCCGACGAGCGTCGAGACGACGACCGAGAGTGCGGCGACGCCGAGCGAGACCCGTGCGCCGTAGAGAATGCGCGAGAGGAGGTCTCGCCCGAGATCGTCGGTTCCGAGAAGGAACGTGACATCGCCGCGGCCGACTGTGCCCGGCGGCTTCAGCCGCGACAGCAGTGCCTGGCGGTCCGGATCGGCGGGCGCGATCCAGGGCGCCAGCAGCGCCGCCGCGACGATCGCGGTGATGATCAGCGCGACGATCCAGATCGAGACGGGGACGCGCGCGGTGCGGCGGCGAAGGGCGGTGATGGCGGATGTCATGCGCTTTGCCTCACCGAGCCAGCCGGATGCGGGGATCGATCGCCGCATAGGCGAAGTCCGCGGCGACGCTGGTCGCGACATAGATGAAGGAGATGAGGAGCACGATGACCTGCACGACCAGGAAGTCGCGCGCCTGGATCGACTGGATCGCCAGCTGGCCGATGCCTGGCCAGGCGAAGACGGTCTCGACGATGACGGCGCCGGCGAGGAGATTGCCGATCTCGAGCGCCGCCACGGTGATCACCGGAATCGCCGAATTGCGCAGGACATGGCGGCCGACCACGGCTGGCATCGACAGGCCGCGGGCGCGGGCGGCGCGGACGTAGTCCTTGCCGAGCTCGTCGACCATGGCGATCCGCGTCATCCGGGCGAAGGTCGACATCGACAGCGCGCCCAAGGCGATAGACGGCATGATCAGCGCGCTGAAGCCGCCGATTCCCGAGGTCGGAAGCCACCGCAGCTGCACGGCGAAAACGAGGATGAGAAGGATGCCGGAAAGGAAGGTCGGGATGCTCTGCCCGGTCAGGACGAGGGCGGAGAGGAGCCTTTCGGTCAGGCCGCCGCGGTTCGTGGCCATCAGGATGCCGACGGGAATGCCGAGGCCGATCGCCACCGTCAGCGCGCCGGCGGCCAGCATGATCGTGTAGGGCAGCCGCGACAGGACGATGTCGATCGCCGGCACGCGCTGCACCACCGAATTGCCGAAATCGAGCTGGGCGAGGCCCGAGAGGTAGCTGAGATACTGCGTGAGCAAGGGCTGGTCGAAGCCGAGCTGGTGGCGCAGCGTCGCGATCTCCTCGGCGGAGGCGCCTTGCGGCACCAGGAGCAAGGTCGGGTCGCCGGAAAAGTGCATCACCACGAAGACGATGGTGATGACCCCGAAGACCGCGACGACCGCCTGGATCAGCCGGCCGATGATGTATCCGAGCATATCGGTTCCGCCCTGTCCGCCGCTACTGCTGCCAGCCCATGTCCATGACGAACATCGACTCGTTCGGCGTCGGCTGCCATTTCAGCTTGCTGCTCGCGCCATAGACGGCGAAGTCCTGGTAGAGGCCAATGCCGGGGACGTCGTCGCGCAGGATTTCGTAGGCCTTCTTGTAGTCGATGAGGCGCGCGGTCTCGTCGAGGGTCGAGCGGGCGGCGTCGACGGCCTTGTCGAATTCCGGGTTCGAGTATTTCGCCCAGGTGCTGCCGGTGCGGAACAGCGGGTAGATGATGCCGTCGGCATCCTGGCAGGCGCAGGACCAGCGGCCGATGGCGATGCTGCCGGCATTGGCGGGATCGCCTTGGCGGCGGCGCAGGAAGGTGGCCTGGTCGCTCGACTGGATCTCGACGGTGAGGCCGGTGTCGGCGATCATCTGCTGCAGCGCCTCGACGACCGAGCGGTTGTAGGAGGGCGAGGTCAGGAACTCGATCTTGGCCCCCTTGGCGCCGGCTTCGGCGACAAGCGCCTTGGCCTTGTCCAGGTCGTACTCATAGCCCTTGACGTCGGCGGTATAGCCGAACACCGGCGGCGCACCGATGATATCGACCGAATTGCCGTAGCCTTGCAGCAGCGCTTCGATCAGGCCCTGCCGGTCGATCGCATGGGCGATCGCCTGACGGACGCGGACATCCTTGGTCGGGCCACTCTCAGCATTGATATACATGTAGCCGACGCGCTCGGTCGGGACCGAGAGGATCTCCATGCCGGTCTCGTCCTTGAGGCTGATCGCCTGGTCCGGCGGAATGTCGCGCACGAGATCGGCTTGGCCCGTGCGAAGGTCGGCGATCCGGGTCGAAACGTCCGGCACGGCGCGGAAGGTCACCTGCGGGAAAGGCGGCTTGCCGCCCCAGTAGCTCTCATTGGCGGCGAGATCCGTCGAGACGCCTTCCTGGCGGCCTGCCACCTTGTAGGGACCGCTGCCGACCGGCTTCTTGTTGAACGCCTGCGGACCGACCTTCTCGACATAGGCCTTGGGCACGATCGACAGCTTCACCAACTGCGCCAGGAGTGCCGGATAGGGCGTCTTGGTGGTGATCGTGACCTTGCCGTCGCCGACCGCCTCGGCCTTGTCGATCTGGCTGAACTGCGAGAACTGCGGGCTTTTGAGCGCGGGATCGATCACCCGCGCAACGCTGTAGGCGACGTCTTCGGCGGTCAGCTTGCTGCCGTCGTGGAACGTGACGCCTTGGCGGATGTCGAACTCGATCGTCTTGTCGTCAACATATTTCCAGGCGGTCGCGATCCCCGGTGCGATCGTACCGCTTTTGTCGCGCGTGACCAGGTTGTCGAAGATGTTGCGGTAGACGGAATAGCTGTCGGTGTCCCACTGCAGATGCGGATCGAGCGTCGCTGGATCATTGGGAAGATCGATGACCAGCTTGTCCTTGGCCGTCTGCGCCGATGCAGTCGCGGCGACAAGGCCAAGAGCAAGGGCGGTGGTGGCGAGCAGTCTCAGCATCATGTTCCCCTTCGGTGCAGCAGTGACGGTCGTCGAAGCCCCAGGTCGGTCAGCGACCGGCCTGGTCGACACAGTAGCGGGCGATATCGGCGTGGGTGGCAAACCAGACGTTGCCCTTGGCCTTGGCGAGACGAATGACCTCGTCGAGGATAAAAATCCGTGACCGGTGGCCGACATGGTGCGGGTGGAGCGTCAGCTGGAACAGTCCTCCCTCATCGAAGGCGAGATCGATCTCACGGGCGAGAATGTCGAGCAGCATCGCCGGACCGCCGTATGGGCGCGAGCTTCCCAGGCGATCCATGTTGAAATAGGGCGCATCGTCGCGAATCCACTCCACCGGAATCTCGACGATGCCGGTCGCCTCGCCGTTCTCCATCAGCTCGTAAGGCTCGTCATCGGCCATCAGGGAGGAGTCGTAGAGCAGTCCCATCTCGCGGATGATCGCGAGCGTGTGCGGAGAGAAATCCCAGGACGCGGTGCGCATGCCGACCGGGCGGGTCCCGCAGAGGCGCTCCAGCGCATCGGCCGCGCGGAACGAGAGATCACGCTCCGTCGCATGGTCGAGGCCGGAATTGGATTCGTGGATCCACGAGTGGATCGCAAGTTCATGCCCGGCACCCACCACCCGCTGTACCTCTTCAGGATGCAGCAGCGCCGAAACCGCAGGCATGAAGACCGAGGCGGGGACACCATGCCGATCGAGCACGTCAAGGATACGGGGCATTCCCGCCCGGGCGCCGTACTGGCCCTGGCTCATCCGGCCGGCCGAAATGCCGCCATTGCGCAGGTCGATGGTCTCGTGATCCGCATCGAAGGACAGCGCTACGGCCATCCGTGCGCCGTCCTTCCAGCCCGCGGGCTTCAGAGAACGGCCCGCCCGGACGCTCGCGACACGCTCCCGCCAGACCGGCTCCGGCCACAGCCATGGCGTCCGCGGATCATTCGAGGCCGTCGAAGCACTTGTATCCATTTGTACAATCCGGCTCTCTAGGATGAGACGCGTTCCAGAACAATTGTCGACGCTTCGGCGCCGGCGAAGCATCTGGTTCTTCTCTGTGCAGGGAGGTTAGGAGCCTAGGATGTGGTCAGCAACTGTAGCACGTTCACATACGTGAACTCCGAAGTGAAGAGCGGAGGGCGAATTCTCGATCTCCTGAATTTCCTGGCGGCGTGTCGCCAGCCCGTCTTTTTCGGGGAGGTCGTGGCTGGGCTCGGCTTTCCCAAAAGCTCGACGCATGCGCTCCTGCAGACCCTGATCGGTCGTGGCCACGTGGTCCAAGACCCGGGTGGCCGCTATCTGCTGGTGGAGGCCAGCCGGCACGGCTTTCCGTTTCATCCGAGCGAGGAGCCGCTGGTCGCGAAGGCTTTGCCGCTGATGGAGCGCCTGCGCGACGTTTCGGGCGAAACCGTCCTGCTGTCGACCATGAACGCCCGTGGCGACGTGCGCAGGCTCGCCAAATGCGTCAGCCGCCAGGCCGTGCGCTACGACATCGGCTCGCCGATCGCGGTCTACTGTACGGCGACGGGTCGCGCCCTCCTCGCCTTTCGCAGCGCGGAAGAGATCGACGACTACCTTGGGCGTGTCAGCCTGCTCTCCTATACCCGCTTCACCATCACGGACCGACAGGACTTGCTGACGATCCTTGCCGAGGTGCGCGAGCGCGGATACGCGGTCAACGACCAGGAATTCGTCACCGGCTCGACGGGCGTTGCCGCCCCTGTCCGCGACGCCTCCGGTGCGGTCGTCGCAGCTCTTAACCTCGGCACGTTGACCACGCGATTTCGCGAGCGCGAAAGTGAACTGTGCCAACTCGTCATCGACACCGCAGCCGTCATCTCAGAAACAGCCAAGACCTGACACGCGGCGCCATTTCGCACCGTTGGCAAGGGACGGGAGTGAAGCTTCCCGTCAATGCCGACCTCTGCGCATCGAGCGGCGAGCCGGCGCTGAGCTGCCGTTCCTCAAACGGTTTAACGCGACGATCAGACTATTTGACCCTCATTCCGAAAGCGAACACTGCAGATATCCGACATCTGCCCCAGCCGCCGAAGATCAACGGAGAATCCGCAGAAGGTTGAACCCTGTTTCCGGCGCGCTCAGCGCGCGTCCTGGTCGGCCAGTTTGTTCGAATAGGCTTTGCCGAAATGGGCCTCGATGCGCATCTGGATGAAGTGCCAGACGGTCGTCATCAGGAGATAGTAGAGCGCCGCCACGGCGAAGAGCTCGAGCACCATGAACTTTTCCTGGATCAGCATCTGCGTCCGGCGCAGGAGCTCCTCCATCGAGATGACCGAGGTGACCGACGTCGTCTTCAGAAGCCCGTTCACGCTGTTGCCGAGGACAGGGATGATGATCCGCGTCGCCTGCGGCATGATCACGTAGCCCATGACCTGCGCCGGCTTCAGGCCAAGGGCGCGCGCCGCGTTCCACTGGCCCCCGGCGACGCCGAGAATGCCGCCGCGGACGATCTCCGCAAGGTAGGCCGCCTCGTTGAGGATCAGCCCGAGCAGTGCCGATTCGAGGACGCCGAGCCGGACGCCGAACTGCGGCAACCCGGTATAGATGATGATCAGCTGCACCAGCAGCGGCGTTCCGCGGAACACCCAGATATAGGCGCGGGCCGGCCAGCTCAGAAAGCGCGACGGCGCCATGCGCATGATCGCGAGGATGCAGCCGAGGACGAGGCCGCCGGCGATGGCCGCGAGCGTCAGCCAGAGCGTCGTCAGCGCGCCGTTGAGGATGAACGGATTGAACAGGTACTCGAAGAATCCGGTCCAGTTCCAGCGGATATCCATGGGCGATTCCTCGGTCGGATAAGGCGGCAACGGGCAAGCGGAGCCTCTCCGGCATGCCCGGTCGACGGCGGCGACGTCGAAGGCGCCGCCGCCGTTTCAGATGGCGGTGGGGTTCCGGGCGACGTCGCCGTCAGTCGGTGGCGCCGCGGAGGGCGAAGGGCTTGGTGTTGGCGAGGAGGCCGTACTCGTCCATCAGCTTCTTGTAGCTGCCGTCCTGCATCATCTCGTTCAGTGCGGTGACGACGGCGTCCGCGACCTCGGCGTTCTTCATGCCGAGTGCGACGGGGGTCGGGAACAGTCCGGCGATCGCCCGGTCGAAGTCGCCGCGCTTGGCGTATTCTGCCGCCGTCGGGTCGATGCTGACCGTCGCGTCGGTCTGTCCGGCCGCCAGTGCCTGGTAGGCGAGCGCGAAATTGTCGAAGGTGCGGATGGTCATCGCCTCCAGCCCTTCGGCCTGGAGCTTCTTGTCGAGTTCCTTCAGCTTGGCCTCTTCGAAGCCGCCGATCTCGACGCCGACGGCCTTGCCGGCGAGGTCTTCTTCCCTCGCGATCTTTTCCGGATTGCCCTTCTGGACCGAGATCGAGATCGCCTGGGATTCGTAGGGCACCATCTTCATCATGGCCGCCCGCTCCGGGTTCCAGAAGATGCCGGTGTTGATCACGTCCCAGCGGCCGGCCTGCAGGCCCGGGATCATCGCCGAGAATTCGATGCGGACATAGTCCGGCTCGAGGCAGAGGCGCTTGGCGATCTCGTTGCCGAGCGTGACGCGCATGCCCTTTAGCTCGCCGGAGGAATCGACGAACTGCATCGGCGGCAGCGTCGGATTGGTCGACATCGTCAGCTTGCCGGGCGAGGCGAGCGCCGAATCCGGCACCTTGGGCTGGCAATCCGCCGCAAGCGTTGGGGACGCGGCAAGGACGACGCTGGCCGCAACGCCGCCGACGAAGACGAGGGCTTCGTGAAATCTGGTCATGTGCTTCTCCTGTTGCCCGCGAGGGGCTTGGTGAAAGGGCCGCGTCTCATCCCGTGGGTGGGCTCGGATCGCCTGAGCGTCCGGCCGTCTATGATTGGGCGAGGCTGTCGATCAGACCGAGGCTCGCCAGTGTGGTCTTGAGTTCAGCCCGATCCGCCTCGGGAAGCGGCAGGCGCGGCGCACGGGGATCGCCGACGGACAGGCCCATCATCGCAAGCCCCGCCTTGGAGGCCGAGACGTAGCGCGGCCCTCCCACCCAGCGCACCACCGGGAGAATTTTCCGGTAGAGCGCCAGCGCGGCGTCCTTGTCCGAATGATCGGCAACGAGCTCGAACAGCTCGGCCGATTCCTTCGGCATCAGGTTGGAGCAGACCGCCACCCAGCCGACGGCCCCGAGCCAGAAGGATTCGTAGCCGAGGATGCCGGCAAACACGTCGATCCGGTCGCCGCAGAGATCGATGATGTCGCGCACGCGCGTCACCTCGAGGGTCGATTCCTTGATCGACCGGACGGCGTCGATCCGGCTGAGGCGCTCGACCGTGCGCGGCACGAGGTCGACATTGGCCGTCGCCGGATTGTTGTAGACCATGATCGGGATCGAGATCGCCTCGCCGATGCGGCGATAGTGCTCGAACAGCTCGTCTTCGGTCGGGGCTGAATAGAAGGGCGGGATGATCATCACGCCGTCGGCGCCCATCGCCTCCGCCTCGCGGGAGAGGTCGACCGCGTCGAACGTCGCCTCGGCCCCGGTGCCGATATAGATGGGCACCCTGCCCGCCGCCTCTTGCACGCAAATCTCGATGACCTCCTGACGCTCCTGACGGGAGCAGGAGAGGAACTCGCCGGTGCTGCCGAGCGGGATCAGGCCGTGGATTCCCTGTTCGATCTGCCAGTTGACCAGACGCTTCAGCGCGGTCGCGTCGACGGCGGTACCATCCGCCGTGAACGGTGTGACGAGAACGGTGAAGGTGCCTCTGGCGGATTTCATGACAGTCTTTCGTGGCTCCGATAAGCCGAACCATAACTTAAAAATTTTCTCTGTATACAGAAAAAATTGTTTTGCTGTATGCATGGTTCGACACGCCCGATCGGAGCCCTCCATCTCGATGCGCATCGCCCGCCCCTTCGTTGGACCCGCCAAGAAGCCTGTCGAATTCACCTTCGACGGGCGCCGCCTGTCGGCGCTGGCGGGCGAGTCGATCGCGGCGGCCCTTGCGGCCAACGGCATTGCGGCGATCCGGAAATTCGACGCAGGCGCGCCCGGCGATGAGAGCTGGCGCGGCCTCTACTGCGGCATGGGCGCCTGCTACGACTGCGTCGTCACCGTCGACGGACGCACCGGCCAGCGCGCCTGCTTGACCAAGGTCGAGGGCGGCGAGAGCGTGCGCTCGGCCCAGCCCGCCGGCACCCCCGACGATCCGTTGACCGCGCTGGCCGACCCGGCACCAGGCGGAGAGCGCGTGGAGATCGCCGTCGATATCCTCGTCGTCGGCGCAGGTCCGGCCGGTCTCTCCGCCGCCTTGCAGGCCCGGCGGATGGGCGCCGGGGTGACGGTGATCGACGAGCGCGGCCAGAGCGGCGGCCAATACTACAAGCCGCTCGCCCCTTCCTTAACGGCCGAGCGATCGCCCGACCGGCAGTTCTCCCGGGGCACGGCGCTGACGAACGAGGTCGCGGAGGCCGGCGTCGAGTTGGTTCAGGGCGGGCTCGTCTGGGGCGCGTTCTCGCGGGACGAGGTCATGGTGCTCGTCGGCGGACAGAGCGTCGTCTATCGCCCGCAGAAGCTGATCCTTGCCACCGGTGCGTACGAGCGGCCCTTCCCCATCCCCGGCTGGACGCTTCCCGGCGTAATGACGGCGGGCGCGGCGCAGACGCTATCCCGCGCCTACGGCGTCGCGCCCGGAAGCCGGGTGGTCATCGCCGGCAACGGCCCGCTGAACCTGCAGCTGGCGGCCGACCTCCTGTCGCGCGGCGTCGAGGTCGTGGCTGTCCTCGAGTCCGCGCCAAAACCCGGCCTGTCGCAGTGGCGGAGTTTCCTGACGGCCGGCCTCGCTGCCCCCGATCTCATCGCCGAGGGCGCCCGGTACCGTGCGATCCTCGCACGCCACCGCGTACCGATCCGCTGGGGACACACTGCAATCGCGGCCGCCGGCACCGACTGCGTCGATGGCGTGACGATCGCCCAGCTCGCGACGGATGGCAGGCCCGATCTTGCGCGGACGGAAACGCTGGCGGCCGATGCGCTCTGCCTTGGCTACGGCTTCATCGCCGCGACCGAGGTCGCCCGCGCCCTCGGCTGCGAGATGATGCTCGACCCGCGCCATCTTGGCACGCCGTCGGTCCGGACCTCCGACGAGGGAGAGACCAGCGTGGCGGGCGTCTATGCCGTCGGCGACGGCGCCGCCATCGCCGGATCGCGCGTCGCCGAATGTGCCGGCACGATCGCCGGCGCGCATGCCGCCGCAGCGCTCGGTCATGGCGGCATGTCGAGGGAGCACGAGCGGGCAAGGCACGGCCTCGCCGTCGGCCAGAGATTTCAGCGTGCGCTCTGGGACATCTTTGTAGCGCCCCAAGTCGACCTTTCGTCGATCCCGGACGAGACGATTCTCTGCCGCTGCGAGGGGCTGACCTTCGGGCGCATCCGGAGCGAGATCGATGCGGGGTGGGACAGTCTTGGCACGCTGAAGCGCCGCACGCGGCTCGGCATGGGCCGGTGCCAGGCACGCTATTGCGCATCCACCGCCGCACGCCTGATCGAAGAGCGGACCGGTCGTCCGCGGCAGGTTGACGGTTTCGCCCCGCGCCTGCCGGTGAAGCCCTTTCCCGCGGCGGCCCTCGCCCGGGAGAAGCCGGAATGGGGCGGGCATGCGCGCGCCGGCTCGCCCCATCTCGGCCGTGCGCCCTCGGGCGAGCCTTTCGGCGACATCGAGGCCGAGATCCTCGTGATCGGCGGCGGCGTGGTCGGCGCCTGCCTTGCCCTGGAATTTGCCGGTGCCGGCAAGGACGTGCTCGTGGTCGAGCGCGACGACGTCAACCTGCAGGCCTCCGGCGCCAATGCCGGCAGCCTGCACGTCCAGCTTCTGTCCTTCGATTTCGGCAAGAAGGCCGAGGCCGGCGGCGGTCCGGCCGCCGCGACGCTCCCGCTCGGACCGTTCGCGGTCAAACTCTGGGAAGAGATCGCCGACAGTTGCGGTGGCGACTTCGAGATCCGCGTCACCGGCGGGCTGATGGTCGCCGAGACCGAGGCGGGCATGGCCTTCCTGAAAGCCAAGGTCGCGCTCGAGCGAAGCCACGGCATCGAGGCGGAGATCCTCTCGAAAGCCGAGCTGCGCAACCTCGCGCCGGCCTTGAGCGAAAATCTGATCGGCGCGGAATACGTCCCGGCGGAGGGCAAGATCAATCCGCTGACCGCCACCTATCGGACCTTCGAAGCGGCCAGGGCCGCGGGCGCCCGCTTCGAGCGGGGCACCGACGTCACCGCCATCGAGCGCATCGGCAATGGCTGGACGATCACCACCTCGCGCGGAACGATCCGCGCCGGCACGGTGATCAACGCCGCCGGTCCCTGGGCGCGCGAAATCGGCGCGATGGTGGGGCTGGACGTTCCCGTCTACAGCGCGCCGCTGCAGATGATCACCACGGAGCGCGCCCCGGCGCTGATCGGCCAGCTCGTCGCCCATGCCGACCGGCACCTCAGCCTCAAGCAGTTGTCGACCGGCGGCATTCTCATCGGCGGCGCCTGGCCCGCCCGCTATGCCGAGGGCCAGCGGCTCAACACGACCATGCTGGACAGCATCGAGGGCAATCTCTGGGTCGCGCAGCGCGTCGTTCCGCAGATCGCCGGCCTCCATGTGCTGCGAAGCTGGGCCGGCATGAACGTCAACATCGACGGCGCGCCGATCGTCGGCGAGGCGCCGGGACTGCCCGGCTTCTACAACTGCGTGACCTCCAACGGCTATACGCTGGCGCCCGCCGTCGCCCGCCTCACCCGCGAGCTCGTCACCGCCCGGGCGCCGAGCTTCGACGTCACCCCCTACCTCATCGAACGTTTCGAACGGAGCCGGTCATGATCACCCTCGACAACGTCAGCAAGAGCTTTGGCAGGTTCCAGGTCCTGAAGAACTGCTCGACGAATTTCGCGCGCGGCGAGGTCGCCGTGGTCTGCGGGCCCTCCGGCTCGGGCAAGTCGACCCTGATCAAGACGATCAACGGGCTGGAGCCGATCGATACCGGTCGCATCGAGGTCGCCGGCATCGACGTCTGGGCGGACGGCACCGATCTCGCCAAGCTCCGGGCCAAGACAGGCATGGTGTTCCAGAATTTCGAGCTGTTTCCGCATCTGTCGATCCTCGACAACCTGTCGCTGGCGCAGCGCAAGGTGCTCGGCCGCTCCAAGGCCGAGGCGAAGGAGAAGGCCGAGGCGCTGCTCGAACGCGTGGGCCTCGCCGACCAGGCGCGCAAATATCCGATCCAGCTGTCCGGCGGCCAGCAGCAACGCGTCGCCATCGCCCGGGCCCTGGCCATGGATCCCGTCGCCATGCTGTTCGACGAGCCGACCTCGGCCCTCGACCCGGAAATGATCAACGAAGTGCTCGACGTCATGGTCGAGCTCGCGAACGAGGGCATGACTATGGTCTGCGTCACCCACGAGATGGGCTTTGCGCGGAAGGTCGCGATGAAGGTTCTGTTCATGGACAAGGGCGAGATCATCGAGGACTGCAGCGGCGACGAGTTCTTCACCACCGAGCGGTCGGAACGCGCCAGCCAGTTCCTCGCCAAGATCCTGAAGCACTAGGATCCGGAATGGGAGAGTTTGCACAGACCGTCGCGGGAAAGGTGGCACGGGCGGATCTCGGCCGGACGCTGATGCACGAGCACATCCTGTGCGACCTGCGCGCGCCGGCTCTGCGCAGCGTGCCTGACCCGGCGCCCATCACCATCGAGAACCGCTTCGAAATCGACTACTTCCAGAACCGCGTTCCCGAGAACATGTTTCTGGGCGACGACGCTGTCGCGGCAACCGAGCTGCAGCGCTTTGCCGATGCCGGCGGCGGCACGATCGTCGAGCTCACCGTCGGCGGCATGGCGCCGCAGCCGGAGCGGCTCGCGGCCCTCGCCAGGCAGAGCGGCGTCAACATCGTCCTCGGGGCCGGCTTCTACACGCAGTCCTACCTCTCCGCAGAGATCGACCGGATGGACGGCGATGCGAT
Organism: Mesocryomonas lacus; assembly: GCF_055730135.2. Taxonomy (NCBI): domain Bacteria; kingdom Pseudomonadati; phylum Pseudomonadota; class Alphaproteobacteria; order Hyphomicrobiales; family Aurantimonadaceae; genus Mesocryomonas; species Mesocryomonas lacus. Next base: position 114,180 of record NZ_JBUZWE020000017.1, read on the forward strand.
AGAGGCCGAGATCGAGGCGCAGATTTGCACCGGCGCCTGGGGTACCGATATCCGTTGCGGGATCATCGGCGAGATCGGCTGCTCCTGGCCGATCACGCCGACGGAGCGGCGCATCCTGACGGCTGCCGCCCGCGCGCAAAAATCGACCGGCGCGGCCCTCACCATCCATCCCGGACGCCACCCCGATGCGCCGGCCGAGATCGCCGGCATCGTGACGGCCGCCGGCGGCGATCCCGAGCGCACGGTGATCGGCCACATGGACCGCACCATTTTCGACACCGACCGCCTCCTCGCCCTGCTCGGCTGGGGGTTTGTCCTGGAATGGGACTTCTTCGGCATCGAGACATCGCAATACTGGATGGCGGGCGTCGACCTCGATCTGCCGACGGACTACATGCGGCTCGATCTCATCCGCACGCTGATCAAAGCCGGCCATCTCGATCGGATCGCGGTCTCGCATGACATCTGCACCCGCACCCGGCTGACAAGCCATGGCGGGCACGGCTATGCCCATCTCATCGCCCATGTCGCGCCGCTCGCGCGCCGACGGGGCTTTTCGGAAGCCGAGCTGGACCGATTGCTGGTCGAGACGCCGGCGCGGCTTCTGTGCTTCCAGAACTGACCGGGGGAGAACGCGATGGCGCGCAGCAGCAAAGTTCAGGAAGACACGGCGCCCGCCGAGAAGCGCAGCCGCGCTTCCGGCGACGGCGAGAACCTTGGGCGCCGGGCCTATGCGGCGATCCGGGCGATGATCATGGAGCGCCGGCTGTCGGGTGGTGACATCCTTTCCGAGGAGAAGCTGGCGGCCGATCTCGCGATTTCCCGAACGCCGGTCCGCGAGGCGTTGCTCCTCCTCCAGAACGCCGGGCTGATCCAGAAGGAGATGAACCAGCCCTTCCGGGTCCGTCTCGTCTCCAACCGAGAGTATTTCCAGAGCATGCGGCTGCGCGAACTGCTGGAGGGCGAAGCGATCACCACGGCGGTGAAGGCGATCGACCTGGCGGCGCTCGCCGAGGTCGAGCAGGCGATGGCAAGGCTTAAGGAAAACCCGGACGTGCCAGCGGAAACGCACTGGGCGGCGGACGAGAAGCTGCACGAGATGATCGCCGACGCCTCTGGCAACGAGGTGATGGCGAAGATGATCGCCTCGCTGCGCATCACCACCCGGCTCTACGAGCTCTCCGGCCTGCCCTCGCGCTTTCGGCCGGACACCGAGGAGCACATCGCGATCATCGACGCGATCCGCGCCGGCGACGCCGAGCGGGCGCGCGCCGCCATGCAAGGCCATATCCGCAGCCTGACCCAGGACGTGCTGGCCGCGATGGCCAAGCTATGACCCTCGACAGGGCCGTGCGCGATCGCATCGCCAGCGCATCGGCCGCCGCCGAAGCGGCCAGCGTCGACTTGCTGTCGCGGCTGATTGAGGTCGGGCGTGGCGGCCGCGAGGCGATCGATGCGCTGATCCTCGGCGAATTCGAGGCTCTTGGACTAACCGTCGAAACCCTAGACTACCGGCCCGTAGATGTTCCGCTGGTGTCGGAGTTCGCGGCGGCGACAGCGGATGGCGCCACCCCCGAGCGGTGCATCATCGCCCGAACCGGCGACGCCGCCGCGGAAGGCGGGCGCAGCCTGATCCTGTTCGCCCATCCCGACCCCGAGCCCTTTCGTCCCGAGCCCGCCTGGCGCCGGGATCCCTTTACCCCGGTCATCTCCGACGGCCGGATCTCCGGCTGGGGCGTCGCCGACGACCTCGCCGGCATCGCCATCCTGCTGCAGAGCGTCGCGGTGCTGCGGCAGGCCGGGCTCTCGCCCGCCGCCCCCTTGTCGCTGGTGTCCGCGCCGTCGAAGAGCCATCGCTGGGGCATCGCCGCCGCCTTGCATCACGGGCTCGACGCTGACGCCGCCCTCTACCTGCACCCGGCAGAATCGGGCAGAGGCCTCGACGAGATCAAGGCCTTCGCGCCCGGACAGATCGAGTTCGCCGTGTCGGTGCGCGGCCGGCTGCCGGAGACGAACGAGCCGGCGCATACCGCCTTCGCGCATCTGGCCGTCAATCCGTTCGACGCCATGCTGCCCATCCTGGAGGAACTCCGGCGCCTCGACGCGGCGCGAGGGCGGACGGTGCGGCATTCCCTGCTGCAGGAGGCCATCGGCCGCTCGACCAACCTCTTCATCACCCATTGCGAGTACGGCGCGGTCGGCGGCTCGCCGCGCGTCGGACAGGCCTGCTGCATCCGGGCGGCCATCTCGCTGGTGCCGGGCGAGGCGCTGGAGGATGTGAAAGCGCAGATCGCCGCCGCGGTAAGCCGCGCGGCGGAGACGAGCGACTGGCTGAGAGAGCACCCGCCCGAGATTTCCTGGATCGCCGGCGTCAGCGCCGCAGAGACCGACCGCTCGTCGGCGCTCTACCAGCTCGTCGCCGGCGTGCTTAAAGGTGCCGGCGCGCGGCCCGTGGTCAATCCGCTGCACACATCGAGCGACATCCGCAATCCGATCGTCCAGCGGGGTATTCCGACCGTCGGCTATGGTCCGCTGTGCGGCGGCCTGACCATGGCTGGCGGCCATGACGAATGGGTCGATCTACTGGATTACCTGCGCACGATCACTGTCACCGCCGAGATCGTCGCGGCCTGGTGCGGCACGAGATAGCCGGCCGAGCGAAGACGCGTCACGTCCACCCTCCACCGATAAACCAAGCCCAGAAGGACACCATGACCATCCCCCTCAAGATCACCGCCGGCGGTTTCGTCTTCGACGCTCGCCTCGAAACCGAGCTCGCGCCCAAGACCTCGGCCGCCTTCCTCGAACGCATGCCCTTTGAAAGCCAGATCGTGCACGTGCGCTGGAGCGGCGAAGGCGTGTGGGTGCCGCTCGGCGACTTCGACTTCGGCGTCTCTTACGAGAACCACACGAGCTATCCCGCTCCCGGCCAGATCCTGCTCTATCCCGGCGGTATCAGCGAAACGGAAATCCTGCTTGCCTATGGCGGGGTCGCGTTCGCCTCGAAGATGGGGCAACTCGCTGGCAACCACTTCATCACCCTGACGTCCGGCCTCGATAAACTGCACGAACTCGGGACCACCGTCCTCTGGAAGGGCGCCCAGCCGATCCGCTTCGAACGCGTGGTCTGAAGGACCTCATTTCGATGAGCCGAGCCCGCCCGCCGTACTGAAGGAGCGCTCGAGATCGAAGGCGTCCATGTCGAGGCGCACGAAGCAGTCCACCTCCCGTTCCCTCCAACGCGCCAATACCGGAAAGCGCGGTGGCTTCAATCGCAGCGACGAGGGCTTCGCCTGCCGATCACGGCATCTACCTGTATGCCTTAGCCCCAAAACTTTTATGATGGCGTCGACCAGCAAAGAAGCAAGGGGATGGCGGGCCTTCACACCCGCCATCCCAAGTCGGTTCAGTCGCGATAGAAGCGACGATCGTCCCGATCCCAGCGTCCACCGCGGCGGTCGCCGCGGTCCCAGTCGGGACGGCGATCCCAGTGGCGGTCCCGGTAGGCGCGCCGGCCGTCCCAACGGTCCCAGTTGCCGCGGTCGCGGTAGAACGACCGGTCGCGATAGTTGTCGTCCCAGTAGCGTCCGAAGGAGTAGCCAACGATCGGCGCACCGATACGGCCGACGACCTCGGGTCCGGTGTACCGGCGCCCGACGTCGACCACGGCGATGTAGTTTGAGGACATCCAGCCGCGGAAGCCACGGAACCCGACATCGCACCAGGAGCGGGTTTCCAGGCAACCGAACACGCGGACGTCCTCGCCGCTGCGAACGACGTCGACGGCAGGGTACTGCGTCGAGGGACCGGCGCGCAGGTTGACGTTGGTGGTGGCGATGGCTGTTGCCGTGGCGGCCTCGGCGGCATTGAAGCCTAGGACCGCAGCTGCGACGGTCATGGCAGCCAACAGGGTAGATTTCTTTCGCATGGGAGCGTCTCCGCAGTTCGTTTCAGAGCGAGCTTTAAGCCATACCGAACCTGAACCGTTCCCGAACAAAGGGCCGTGCCAGCGGCCGGTCCGCAGCCTCGTCGGTGATCCCCTCGAGCCAGCGTTCACCTCTCACTTGCGGGGGCACACCGCATAGCGACGGTCGGGATCGACGCCATTAACGAACTGGGGGTAAGCGCGAGGAGGGCCGTCTTTCGCTAACGGGTTTGCCGGGAACAAAGGCCGGCAAACGGCAAAGCCCTGCACCACGTGGAGAGCCCAACGTCTTTAGGGAACGAAACGAAGGAAGCATCCTTCGTCTGTCACGCCCACGGCAACGCCGTCAAAACGGCTTCCTCAGGATCCGCGCAAGCGGTTCGACGACGAGACCCCATGCCCCAGACCCGTATCGTCGCCGTCGGCGACATCTCGCTTTCAGCTGGCGAATGCCCCGCAGGTTCGGAACAGGGCGGCATGCCGCTGCTGTTCGTGCACGGTGCCGTCCAGACGCGCCACATCTGGGATGCGCAAATCGAAGCTCTGGCGGGTTCGCGTCGGCTCGTGTCATTCGACCTGCGCGGCCACGGCGAGACACCCCTTGGGTCTCGGCGCCTGTCCATCGAGCAGCTCGCCGACGACGCCCTGACGCTTTTAGACTCGCTCGGCATTAACCAGGCTGCGGTGTGCGGGATCTCGCTCGGCGGCATGGTTGCCCTCGAAATGGGGACGAGGGCGCCCGAACGGATCTCCTCCCTCATCCTCGCCAATACCCCGACCTCCCTCTCGTCGACGCCGTGGCTGCGGGAATTGATCGACTGGGCGGATCCGCAGGATCTCCTGCCCTTCGCGTTCCGGCTCCTTGGTCAGAAGCGGACCGCCCGCATCGGCCTTGCGATCGCCTCGCGGTTGGTCGGACCCCATTGGGTCGGCAAGACGGCACGGCGCCACTTCATCCGCGGTTTTGCGACGATGGCGCCGGGGGCCATCGTGGCCACCTACCGCGCCATCGTCGATGCGCGCCCAGTCGACCCCGGCGCCCTCCATTGCCCGATCCTGCTCATCAAGGGCGATGGCGACGCTCCCTCGATCAATGCCCAGATGGACCATCTGGCCAAAGAATTGCGCCATGCCCGGGCCGAAACCATGGCGGCAGGCCACGTGGCCTCCCTCGACGATCCCCAAGCGTTCAACCGTCTGCTGATCGAATTCCTGGACCGCCACGATCATGCCGGAACGATCGCGGGGGAGCATAGCGTGGCCGGTCGACCTTTGGCCCCGTAGAGCGCCGTGCGTCCGGAAGGATGCACGGCTCATTCATCGGAAATTGGTCAGTCCTGGTTTGCCGTACCCATATGTGGTGTAGGTTTTCCGCACGGTGGCCATTTCGGCCTCCGTCAGTAAAATGGGATGCTCCACGGATTTCGCGAGCTGATACTGCTGGGCCAAAGTTTCCAGCTTCTCCGTCCGTGAAAAGGCTGTCTTCAGGTCCGGGCCCAGCGCGATCATTCCATGATTGGCCATGAGACACGCGTGGTAGTTTTGACCCAAAGTCGCCGAGACGACGTCGGCGAGCGCTTGGGAGCCGAAGACTTCGTACGGCGCGCACGGTATTTCTTCGCCGCCGAAACCCGCGACCATGTAATGGAACGGCGGTATCGGTTTGCGGAGTGCGGAAAGCGCGACGCAGTATACCGGATGAGCATGCACCACGGCCTGAGCATCCGGTCTCCGACGGTAGAGCGAGGCATGCAGCGCCCACTCGGATGATGGCTTCAGCGGGCCGGAGGACGCTCCGTCGAAGGTGACCGCCGCGATCTGTTCCTCCCGCATATCGAAAGGGTCGACGCCGGACGGTGTGATCAGCATTCCCTCTCCGAAGCGAACAGAGATATTGCCCGCCGTCGCATTCGACAGCCCCCGGGTGATGCACTCGCGGCTGTATTGAACGAGATCACGTCTCAGTTCTACTTCGTTCACGTCGTTTGCCCCCCCTCATGACCGAACGCATCGACGGCGCGCACGAGGACGTCCGGCGTACCGAGCTTGCCTGACTTCAGAAAGAAGCTCACGGGATCCGGCCCCTCCGCGACGCAAAAACCGCCCCCCAGCGCTCCGCGCGGCATGGAGCGGACCTGCTGGATACCGAGGGCGCCGACGATCGAACCGGACGTTTCGCCGCCTGAAACGACGAACCTGCGGATGCCGGCCGCGTGCAGCCGAGCGGCGATGCCGGCGAGCAACGTCTCCGCCTTGCGCGCCGCCTCCAGGCGGCCGAAACGGGCCTGCGCGTCCCGTATGCCGGCTGCGTCCGCGCAGGTCGTGATCGCAAACGGGCGTGCGCCGATGTGCCGCGCGGCAAAGGCCATCGCCAAATCGATCCGCTCGCCTTCGGATCGGTCGTCCAGCAGGTCGATGCGCAAGACGGGATACGCCGCCTCGAAACTGGCGAGCTGCGCCTCGGCCACAGGACCGACGCTTCCGACGAGGACCGCGACGGGCCCTTCCGCGTGGCGAGGGAGAACCGCTGGGTCCCTCCGACCGCTGCAGTTGCGCAAGCCGAGGGCGATAACGAGCGCATCGCTGGCAACGATCGCCCGTGCGCCGATGGCGAGCTCAGCGCTGCAGTCGACGTCTCCTGCATCCACCGCGTCGCAGAGAACATGGCGATAGCCGTTCGCGACGAGGTTCTGGAGCACCAATCGGGCCGACTCCGGTCCCTTCGCCAAGGCTTCGTGCGGGATCAGCCCGACGGGGCTGCGTGTCTGCAGGGACAGGAAGCGCACGAGATTGGGATCGGGCATCGGCGTCACGGGATCAAAGCGCTTGATCGACTCGTTTACCAGGCTGCCGCGAACGAACATGTGGCCCTGGAACACCGTGGTGCCGAACTCGGGAAAGCCCGCGCTGATCAGCACGGGATTCTGATCGTATCGATCCGCCATCAAGTCGGCGATGGGACCGATATTGCCCTCCGGTGTCGAATCGAAGGTAGCGCAGGCCTTGTACGCCACCGTGGAGCAGCCGAGGGCGTCCAGGGCATCGAGTGCCGCCGAGACTTCTGCCAGCGCGGACTGCGAGGGCGAAAGACGCATTCGCCCGGCGATGACGACGATCGATGCCGGCGTCCGGTCTCTTTCGGCCGCGCGCGCGTCGAAGTAGACGGGACACTCGATCCCGGCCCGTTCAAAGAAGCTGGCGACCAAAAGGCCTCCGGTGAAATCGTCTGAAACGATGCCGTAGATTGGTTTTATCGACATGACGGCGCGGATGCGCTCTCCCTCCTCGTGTGATACCGGGTTGCGGCCCCGCGGCTAGCCTATGTCCGGCTTTCCGTTGGGGTTTGCTGGGGCAGCAAGCGAGACCCGGCAAGGGTGGATTTCTGCCCGTCCGGCCGGCGCGGTCCGGCGCCAGCGCGGCAACAGGATCAACGCGACGCCGCCGAGGGCAAGGACCGATCCGACCCCCATCTTCATGTCGACATGGTCGCCGGTAAAGGCGACGCCGAGCGCCACCGTCATCACCGGCATCATCAAGGTGAGCGGCGCAATCACGCTGGCGTCGTAGTTCTGCAGCAGCCGGTAATAGCCGGTATGGGCGATGATGGTGACGATCACCGCCGAGAACACCACGGCCGCGACCAGCGGCCGGCCGCCGGCCGCGAGATGGCCGAGCGGCGCCGGTTCGGTCGTCGCCGACAGGAGCGCCAGGGGTGCGATCGAGATGAGGCTGACCCAAGCCTGCAGCCGCAAGGGCGCGATACGTGGCATCTGTTTCATCAGGATCGAGCCGAGTGAAAGCGCCAAGGCGGCGGCGAGCACAAAACTCGCGCCGAGCGAGGGCGTCAGCCCGCCCGGCGTCCACATCACCGTCACCACGCCGGTGAAGGCGACGGTGACGCCCAGCACGCGCTGCGCCGGCATCCGTTCGCCCAGCACCAGCACCGACAGGATCGCGGTGCACGGAATGCCGAACTGCACGACGATCGCCGCCGTCGATGGCGAAGCCTGCTGAAGGCCGAGGAAGAGGAGCCCGAAATGCCCTGCCCCCATCAGCAAGCCGACGATCATCATCCGACCGAAGGGTCTCGGGATTGGGCGGAGGTAGCGATGCAGAAGCACGGCAACCAGCACGAAGCGCAACAGGGCATAGAGCAAAGGCGGCGTGCCGAGGTCGGCGATGACGATGCGCCCGATGACGACATTGACGGCCCAGATGAAGCAGATCCCGACGAGACGGGCGAAATCGGAAGTCGGCATGGGGCCCATAAAGAGATTGCGCTGCGGCTGATGATATATCATATTTTCGGCGACCTCTAGCACCGGACGGCACCATGACGATCAATGTTCGCGAGACGAAGGATTCCCAGCTGCGCCGACGCGCCGAGGCCGTCATCCCCGGCGGCATGTACGGCCACCTCAACGTCAAGGGTCTTCCGGACGGCTATCCGCAGTACTTCGTCGCCGGCGAGGGTTGCCGCGTGACCGATGTCGATGGCCGCAGCTATCTCGACTTCATGTGCAGCTGGGGGCCGAACATCCTCGGCCATCGCCATTCAGAGGTCGAGGAAGCCGTGCAGAGACAGCTGGCGATGGGCGACTGCCTGAACGGCCCGACGCCGCATCTGGTCGAACTTGCCGAGCGGTTCGTGGCGCTCCTGCCGCATGCCGACTGGGCGATGTTCCAGAAGAACGGCACCGACGCCACCACCACCTGCGTGACGCTCGCCCGCGCCCGCACACAGCGCCGCAAGGTGCTGGTCGCCAAGGGCGCCTATCACGGCGCGGTTCCGTGGTGTTCGCCGTCGCTCATCGGTGTCACCGCCGAGGACCGCGCCCATATCGAAACCTATGTCTTCAACGATATCGAGAGCCTTGAAGCCGCGGCGAAGAAGGCCTCCGGCGATCTTGCGGCGATCGTCGTCTCGCCCTTCAAGCATGATTTCGGCATCGAGCAGGAACTGCCGACGCCCGCGTTCGCCGCCAAGGTGCGCGAGCTTTGCGACGCCGCTGATGCCGCGCTGATCCTCGACGAGGTACGCTGCGGCTTCCGCCTCTCGATGAGCGGCAGCTGGAGCCAGTATGGCGTCGAGCCGGACCTCTGCTCCTGGAGCAAGGCGATCGCCAACGGCTATCCGCTCGCCGCCGTCACCGGCAACGACAAGTACCGCGCGGCCGCCTCGCAGATCTTCGTCACCGGCTCGTTCTGGTGCGGCGGCGCGGCGATGGCGGCAGCGGTCGCGACGCTCTCCGTACTGGAGCGCGAAAACGCGCCGGATGAGATGCGCCGCGTCGGCCAGAAGTTCCGCGACGGGGTCGGCGCGCAGGCCGCCCGGCATGGTGTGGCGCTGGTCAACAGCGGCCCTCCGCAGATGCCGCTGATTCTGTTCGACGGCGACGTCGACTATGCCAAGGGCGCCCGCTTCACCCAGGAAACGCTGGCCCGCGGCGTGTACCTCCACTACAAGCACAACATGTTCCTCAGCCTCGCCCATACCGATTCCGATATCGACGAGGCGCTACAGGCGACGGACGAAGCCTTCGCTGTAATCGCTCGCGAATTCGCCTAACAGCGGTCCGCTCAGCCATGGCGTGAGGGCAGAGAGCACCGCCGGAAGCCGCCTTCGCGCATCGGCTTTGCGCGGGCGTCGTTTGGAGGAATGAAATGTCGCATGCGGAAATGATCGCTTTCGAGCCGGTGGGCAATGCCAGCCTCAGCGATCAAATCTTCCATCAGCTGCGCGATCAACTGATGAGCGGTCAGCTGCTGCCGCATCAACGGCTGCGCATCCGCGAACTCGCGGCCAGCCTTGGCACCAGCGAGACGCCGGTGCGCGAGGCCGTGTTCCAGCTGGTCCGCGACGGGGCGCTGGAGCTGAAGGCACGGCATTACATCCGCGTGCGCGGCTTGACGCTGCCGGAATATCTCGAAAACCGCGACATCCGTCTGCTCCTGGAACCGATGGCCGGCGAGCGGGCGCTGGCGCACATCACCGCATCCGAGATCGAGCGGCTCGCCACGATCCACCGCCAGCTGATCGAGGCCGAACAGACCGGCGCCTGGCGGGAGGCGATCACGGCCAACTATGCCTTCCACATCGGCCTGTACCGCCACTCGCAGCTGCCGCATCTGATCGAGGTGCTGGAGCGGCTGTGGCTGCGCCTCGGGCCAATGCTCAACCATCTCTATCCGCACGGACATCCCCGCTATGCCGGCCGGCACCAGCACGAAAACATTCTCGACGCTTTGCGGCGGCAGGATCGGGCTGACCTTTCCGCATCCATCCGTGAGGACATGCTCGAAGGAGGACGCGGCTTCCTCAGCCGGCTCGAAGCGCTGACCAAGGATGGAAAGCTTACGCCGACGGGCGAGTGAGACGCCGGCTTTTGCATGAAAAATATGCAAAAGCGCGGCGACGCATTTAAGCAGCAGAAACCGAGTTGACATCCTCGTGTTCAGCCGTTTGATATATCCTGTATCAGCCCAACGGAGTGTGCCGCGATGACGACCCGAAGCTCGATCAAGTCCCGCATTGCCAGCCTCATGCTGGGCGCCTCCCTTCTGGCTGCGCCACTGTCCACCGCACGGGCCGCCGATGAGGCGCTGGTCGTCGCCCGCAACATGGACGTCAACTCGCTCGATCCGGCCCGCGGCTTCTGCGACACCTGCCAGATCTACCTCTCGGCGGTCTACGAGACGCTGGTGACGCTCGGCGACGACAACAAGACGCTCGTCCCGAAGCTCGCCACCAGCTGGAAGGCCAATGCCGACCAGACCGAATTCACCTTCAGCCTGGCGCCCGCCGCCGTCTTCGCCGACGGCGCGCCGGTGACATCGGCAGACGTTGCCTTCTCGATGATGCGGCTGAAGAACATCAAGGGCGACCCCTCTTTCCTGATGGACTCGGTCACCGCGATCGAGACACCCGACGAAAAGACCGTGGTGTTCAAGACGAAGGAGCCGAATTCAGAATTCCTCGGCATCCTCGCGGCGTCCTATGCCGGCATCGTCAACAAGAAGCTGGCCGAGGCCAACGGCGCCAGCGCCGCTGACGATGCCGCGACGGCCGACACGTCGGATGCGTGGTTCTTCGCCAATTCCGCCGGCAGCGGACCGTACACACTGGAATCCTACACCGCCGACGCCGAGCTGCGCTTTGCCGCCAACCCGAACTACTGGGGCAAGAAGCCGGCGATCGCCGAGGTGATCATGAAGCAGACGGCGGACGCGGTCGCCCAGGCACAGATGCTGGAATCGGGCGCCGCCGACATCGCCATGCAGATCGACCCGGACACCGCCGCCTCGCTCAGCAATCCCGACGTGGTGCTCGACACCGTGCCATCCTTCAACTTCCTCTATGTCGCGCTCAGCCCCGGCGCCAAGGGCAACACCACCCCGCTGACCAAGCCGATACGCGAGGCGATCGCGCTCGCCATCGACTATGACGCGATGATCGACTTCACCGTCGGCGGCAAGGGCAAGCTGCAGCCGGTCGCCATCCCCAACGGTTTTCCCGGCACCAGCGACCTGCCGATGCCGAAGGAGGACCTCGACAAGGCGAAGGCCCTGATGGCGGAAGCCGGCGTGCCCGACGGCTTCACCATCGAGGCGCACTATCCGGCGGTCAACGCCTATGGCGTCGACATCTCGCTGATGATGCAGAAGGTGCAGCAGGATCTCGCCCGCATCGGCGTGACGATCAACCTGACCCCCACCACCTTCGCCGTCTGGCGCGAGGAGGTCGCCGGTGACGGAATCCCGATGACCGCCGTCTACTATGCCCCAGACTATTTCGGCTCGGCCCAGTACGTGCAGTATTTCTCGATGATCGAGGGCAATGCCTGGGCGAAGCGCGCCGGCGCAGGCAAGGTCGAAGGCGTCGCCAACCCGAAGGAAGCCGAGCTGTTCAAGCAGGCGATGGCGGCCTCGGGCGACGCGATGGATGCCGCCTACAAAGCGATCGCGCTGGAGATGATCAACGAGAAGATCATCCTTCCGCTGGTCAGTCCCGACCTGGTGCTGGCCTCGCGCAAGGGCGTCAAGGGTGTGCGCTACAGCGCCTGCTGCAACCTCGCGCTCGACCAGTTGAGCCGCGAGTAGTCCCATCGGCACGGGAGTCCATCGCCGGATCATTCGGCAGATAACCGACACAATGAAGGGTCCGCGGCGACCGCCGGGCCCTGGGCGGGAAACAGAATGTCGAGAACCATCCTGCGCCGCCTTTTGATGATGCCGCTGCTTGTCTTCGGCATCATCACCGTGGCCTTCCTGCTGTCGCAGTTCACCAAGGGTGACCCGCTGGCCTCGATCATCGGCGAGCGGCAGATGAACAATCCGACCATCGTGGCCGCCGCCAAGGCGAAATGGGGCCTCGATCGCACCTTGCCCGAGCGCTACGCGATCTATGTCGGCAACCTCGCGCGCGGCGACATGGGCACGTCCTTCCGCACCAAGCAGCCGGTGGCGAGCGACCTCGCCCAGCGCCTGCCGGCAACGCTCGAGCTCGTCATCGCCGCGGTGATCGTCGGCGCCGTCTCCGGCATCGGCCTCGGCGTGCTCGCCGCCAAATACCGCGACACCATGGTCGATTCCCTGATCCGGGTGTTCGCACTGATGGGATCGTCCGTCCCAATGTTCTGGCTGGGCCTCCTCGTGCTCTTCGTCTTCTCCGTCAGGCTCGGCGTGCTGCCCGGCCCCGGCCGGCTCGACACCCGCACCGCCGCGCCGGCATTCGTCACCGGCTTCTTCACGGTCGACACGCTGATCGCGGGTGACTTCGCAAAATTCCGCGAGGTGCTGTCGCATCTCATCCTGCCGGCGCTGGTGCTTGGCTGGACGGTGACCGGCATCGTCGCCCGTCTGGTGCGCGCCGCCATGCTCGACGTGATGGCCCAGGATTTCGTCCTCGCCGCGCGCGCCAAGGGCGCCAGCGAATGGCGGGTGCTCCTGAACCATGGCCTGCGCAACGCGCTGATCCCGACCTTGACCATCCTCGGCTTCACCTTCGCCTATCTCATCACCGGCGCGGTGCTGACCGAGACGATCTTCGCTTGGCCCGGCATCGGCTCCTATGCTGTGGATGCCGCGCGCTCGCTCGATCATCCGGCGATCGTCGGCGTCACCATTGTCGGTGGCCTCTCCTTCCTCATCGCCAATCTCGTCACCGACGTCGCCTATGCCGCAGCGGATCCCCGCGTCCGCGTGGGAGGTGGGCGATGACCGTGCTGCCCGCCCTCCCCGTCATCGCCGCGGCACCGGTCCGCCGCCGCCGTTTCCTGCCGCGCTGGATCAGCGGACCGGTGCTTGTCGGCCTGATCGTCGTCGCCGCCTGGATCATCGTCGCCGTGACGATCGACCTCTGGTCGCCGTATAATCCCGTGACGCTGGCCGGCAAGCGGTTGCAGATGCCGAGCTGGCAGCACTGGCTCGGCACGGATTCGCTCGGCCGTGACGTGCTGGTCCGCACGCTCTACGGCGCCCGTTTCTCGCTGCCGATCGCCCTCTCGGTGCTCACCATCGCGGTGGCCATCGGCTGTGCGCTGGGCGCGATCGCCGGCTTTGTCGGCGGCGTTGTCGATGGGGCGATCATGCGGCTGGCCGACATCACCCTGTCCTTCCCGCCCATGCTGCTCGCCATGGCGATTGCCGCCTCGCTCGGCCCTGGTCTCGTCAATGCCGGGCTTGCAATGGTGATCGTCTGGTGGCCGGTCTATGCCCGGCTGATGCGGGCGCAGGTGATCACCGTGCGCTCGCTCGATCATGTCGAGGCGGCCGTCGCCACCGGCGTCTCCTCGCGGCGCGTCCTCTTGAAGCACATCGTGCCGTTGTGCTGGAGCCCGATCCTCGTCAACGCGACGATCGACGTCGGCCAGGTGATCCTCTTGATCGCCGGTCTCAGCTTCATCGGCCTCGGCGCCAAACCGCCGACGCCGGAATGGGGGCAGATGATCTCCGAGGGCGCGGCGAGCTTCTACAGTTGGTGGATCGCCACCGGGCCGGGCCTTGCCATCCTGTCGCTGTCGCTCGCCTTCTCGTTCATCGGCGATGGGATCCGCGACCTCCTCGATCCCCGGACCATGCAGTCATGAGCGCGCCACAGCTTCTCAGCGTCCGCGGCCTGCAGATCTCGCTGCGCCAGCGCGACCGCGACGTGCTGGCCGTCGGCAATGTCGACCTCGAGGTCGACCGCGGCGAAATCCTCGGCCTCGTCGGCGAATCCGGCTCGGGCAAGAGCCTGTCCATGCTGGCAGTGCTCGGCCTGCTGCCGAAGAGCGCCACCGTCAGCGGCTCGGTGCGACTGGATGGCGAGGAACTGCTGGGCCGCCCCGAGCGGGAGCTTCGAAAGATCCGCGGCAAGCGGATCGGCATGATCTTCCAGGACCCGATGACGGCACTCGATCCGGTGATGACCGTCGGCGCGCAGCTGATCGAGGGCATCCGCATCCACGAGCCGCAATTGTCCCGCCGCGGGGCGCGGCTCCGCGCGATCGACCTGCTCGGCCAGGTGGCCATTGCCTCGCCGGAACAGCGCATCGACCAGTATCCCCACGAATTCTCCGGCGGCATGCGCCAGCGCGTGGTGATCGCCATGGCCATCGCCAACGATCCGGAACTGCTGATCGCCGACGAGCCGACGACCGCGCTCGACGTCACCATCCAGGCGCAGATCGTCGAGCTGCTCGACAAGCTGAGGCGCGAGCGCAATCTCGGCCTGGTGCTGATCACCCACGATCTCGGCCTCGTCGCCGGCCTCGCGGACCGGGTGACCATTCTCTACTCCGGCAAGATCGTCGAGCGCGGCCCGGTGCTCGACGTCTTCGCCCATGCGCGGCATCCCTATACAAGCGGCCTGTTGCGGGCGATGCCTTCGTCGGACGACACGCCGGAGCGTCTCGTGGCGATCGACGGCACGCCACCCTCGCCAGCCGACCGGCCGAGTGGCTGTGCCTTTCATCCGCGATGCCCCGTTTCTCTTCCGCTTTGTGCGCAAGAGGAGCCAAACTTCCACTGGTTCGGCCCCAGCATGGCCGCCTGCCATCGCGCCGGCGAGTTCGACCTGCCGCTGACGGAGGCCGCCCGTGTTGGCTGATCCACGCAAGACGACCACAACAACGCCAGCTGCAATCGAACCGGTTCTCTCGGTGCGCAACCTCACGGTCGAGTTCCCGATCCGCAAGGGGCTGATCATCGAGCGACAGGTCGGCGCTGTGCAGGCCGTTTCGGACGTCTCCTTCGACCTCCACCGCGGCGAGACGCTCGGCCTCGTCGGCGAATCCGGTTGCGGCAAGTCGACGCTCGCGCGCAGCGTCATCCGCCTCGTCGCGCCGACCGCCGGCGAGATCCTGTTCGGCGGCACGGACCTCGTAAAGCTTTCGCCGGCCGAGATGCGGCCGCACCGCCGCCGGCTGCAAATCGTCTTCCAGAACCCCTACGCCTCGCTGCACCCGCGCATGACCGCCGGCGAGATCATCGGCGAGTCCTTGCGCGGCCTGACCCTGAGCGTCGACGAGAAGAAGAGCCGCGTCACCGAGGCGATGCGGCGCGTCGGCCTCTTGCCGGAGCACTACGACCGCTACCCCTTTGCCTTTTCCGGCGGCCAGCGGCAGCGCATCGGCATTGCCCGGGCGCTGGTGCTCGGGCCCGACGTGATCATCCTCGATGAGCCGGTTTCGGCCCTCGACGTCTCGATCCAGGCCGGCGTCCTCAACCTGTTGAAAGACCTGCAGGAGGAGCTCGGCCTCTCCTACCTCTTCATCGCCCACAACCTCTCGGTCGTCCGGCACATTTCGACCCGGGTGGCGGTAATGTATCTCGGCAAGATCGTCGAGACGGCGCGACGCGACGATCTCTACGCCCGGCCGATGCATCCCTACACGGCAGCGCTGCTCTCGGCGGCTCCGCTCGGCGATCCCGTGCGCGAGCGCCAGCGCACGCGGATCGTCCTCGAGGGCGACGTGCCGAGTCCCGCCAGCCCGCCTTCCGGATGCCGCTTCCGAACCCGCTGTCCCAGAGCGCAAGCGCTCTGCGCGGCAACAGAGCCGCCGCTCGCCGAACTGTCGTCCGGCCATAGTGTTGCCTGCCATTTCCCGCTCATCGCATCGCTTTGAGCTGTAACGGGCCAGACGATCGTCCACGTTGGCGTCTGCTCGCCCCGTGGACGTTAAAGTTCCCGTGAGTGCATCACTGTCGCATCAGTGGCTGATCATCCACGGCCGTTTTCCGGGAAAGCCCTTCGCCGCACTGGCAGCGGCGGGGATGAGGCCCTTGGGCTTTGGGCCGCAACAGCCGCAGCCGGCGCCATGGCCTTTCGAGGCAAGCTTCGGGGCGTTCGCGCTGCGCTCGTTGGTCGCGTGCGCACCGCGGCGCCCGGCATCCATGTTGGCGATGCCGGGGGCCGTCAGGATGACGCGGCGCGCCTCGGCGCCGCAGCCGGGGCATTCGGAGGGCTCGGCCGCCGCCGCCATGGGGCGGAGGCGGGTGAAGCTGCCGCAGTCCCGGCAGGAATAGTCGTAGAACGGCATCTCAGAGATCCGGCGCCAGCGGCATCTGGACCGAGCCATCGAGGAACTTCTTCGGGCCGTCGGCGCCCGGCATGATGTCGAACTCGAAAATGTCGGTCGGCAGCCAGAGCGTGGCGCAGGCGTTGGGAACGTCGACGACGCCGGAGATGTGGCCCTGCACCGGCGCGGTGCCGAGGATCGAATAGGCCTGCGCGCCGGAATAGCCGAAGTTTTTGAGGTAGGCGATGGCGTTGAGGCAAGCCTGGCGATAGGCGACCTGGACGTCGAGGTAGTGCTGGGTGCCGGCCTCGTCGACGGAAATGCCCTCGAAGATCAGGAAGTCGTCATAGCGCGGCACGATCGGCGACGGCCGGAAGATCGGGTTCTTGATGGCGTATTTCGCCATGCCGTCCTTGATCAGCGTCACCTTAATGTGCAGCCAGCCGGCCATTTCGATGGCGCCGCAGAAGGTGATCTCGCCATCGCCCTGGCTGAAGTGCAGGTCGCCCATCGAGAGGCCGGCACCGTCGACATAGACCGGGAAGTAGATCTTCGAGCCGCGCGACAGGTCCTTGATGTCGCAATTGCCGCCATGCTCGCGCGGCGGCACGGTGCGCGCGCCCTCGGCCGCCGCCTTGTCGCGCGCCTCGCCCTTCAGCTTGCCCATGTGGGCGCTCGGACCGCCGTCCGGCAGCGCCGCCAGGATCGGCACGCGGTCCGGATCGGTGTCGAACAGCGCCTTCTCGCGGCTGTTCCAGGTATCCAGCATCTTCTGGTCGGGCAGGCAGCCGATCAGGCCGGGATGGATCAGGCCGGCATAGCGCACGCCCGGCACATGCCGCGACTTGGTGAACATGCCCTCGAAATCCCAGATCGACTTCTGCGCCTCGGGATAGTGCTCGGTAAGGAAGCCGCCGCCATTCTGCTTGGAGAAGAAGCCGTTGAAGCCCCAGAGGCTGTTGTCGAAGGTGCCGATGTCGAGGATGTCGACGACGAGGAGGTCGCCCGCCTCGGCGCCCCGGACGCCGATCGGGCCGGACAGGAAGTGCACCTGCTTCAGGTCGACGTCGCGCACGTCGGCGGCGGAATCGTCGTTCTTGATCTGGCCGCCGGTCCAGTCATAGGCCTCGACCTTGAAGTCGTCGCCGGGCTCCACCCAGACGGCCATCGGGATATCCGGGTGCCAGCGGTTGTGGATCATCTCGTTGTCATAGGGCGAGGTGTCGAGATCGACCTTGATGAGGGTGTCGGTCATGGCGCGGCTCCTGCTGCTGATGGTCCTGATGGGGTTTGGGGGAATAGGCTGCCGGGGTCAGACCGACAGGAAACGGGCGATGCGGGCCTCGTCGACCTTGGCGATCGGCTCGTCGTGGACGAGCTCGCCATTCTCGAGGACGAGCACCCGGTCGGCGATCTCCAAGGCGAAGGAGAGCACCTGTTCGGAGACGACGATCGACAGGCCCTTCTCGTCGCGGATCTTCTTCAAGGTGCGGGCGATCTCGCGGATGATCGAGGGCTGGATGCCCTCGGTCGGCTCGTCGAGCAGCAGCACCTTCGGCCGGGCGGCGAGCGCGCGGGCGATGGCAAGCTGCTGCTGCTGGCCGCCCGACAGGTTGCCGCCGCGCCGCTTGCGCATGTCGAGCAGCACCGGGAACAGTTCGTAGATATCGTCCGGCACGTCGCGCTCGCCGGTGACGGTGAGGCCGGTCTCGATGTTCTCGCGCACCGTCATCGCCGAGAAGATCATCCGCCCCTGTGGCACGTAGCCGATGCCGCTCTTCACCCGCTCGTGGCTCTTGGCGCGGGTGACGTCGGCGCCGCCCACTTGGATGCTGCCGCCGGTCGCCGGCACGATGCCGATCAGCGACTTCATCAGCGTCGTCTTGCCCATGCCGTTGCGGCCCATGATGGCGACGATCTCGTTCGGCGCGACGGCAAAGTTCAGCCCGTGCAGGACCTCGCTCGAACCATAGGCGGCATGCAGGTTGGATACGTGGAGCATCGCTTTCGCCTCAATGTCCGAGATAGACGTCGACGACCTTCGGGTCGGCCTTGACGTGCGCCATGGTCCCCTCGGAGATCACCTTGCCCTGGTGCATCACGGTGACGCGGTGGGCGATGTCCTCGACGAACTTCATGTCGTGTTCGATGACGATCACCGAGCGGTCGGCGATGATCCGGTGCAGGAGTTCGGCGGTCTTCACCCGTTCCGCCACGCTCATGCCGGCGACCGGCTCGTCGAGCATCAGGAGTTCGGGGTCCTGGATCAGCAGCATGCCGATCTCCAGCCACTGTTTCTGGCCGTGGCTCAAGAACTCCGCCCGGCGCTGCAGGTGGTCGGAAAGGAAGATGGTCTCGGCGATCTCCTCGACCCGGTCGCGCACGGCGGCGTCCCGCTTGAAGGTCAGCGCGCCCAGCACCGAACGGCCGCGGGGATAGGAGATCTCGAGGTTCTCGAAGACGGTGAGGTCGTCGTAGATCGACGGGTTCTGGAACTTGCGGCCGACGCCGGCATGGACGATCTGGTGCTCCTTCATCGCCGTCAGCTCCTTGCCCTGGAAGCGGATGGAGCCGCTGGTGGCGCGGGTCTTGCCGCAGATGAGATCGAGCGCCGTGGTCTTGCCGGCGCCGTTCGGCCCGATGATCACCCGGATCTCATTCTCGTCGACGTAGAAGGACAGATCGTCTACCGCCTTGAAGCCGTCGAAGGAGACGGTGAGGCTCTCCACCGCCAGCAGAAAATCGTTCTCGGTCGGCATCGGCCCGTCTCCTATTCTGCGGGGGTGCCGGCGGGCGCGACGGCCTCGCGGCCAGCCGTCGGGGCAGCTGCGCGGCGGCCCAGCAGGCGCTTCAGCCGCGGCTCGACATGGGTGGTGTAGAGACCGGCGAGACCGCTGGGGAAAGCCAGCACCACGGCGATGAACAGCGCGCCCATGGCGAACAGCCAGAGCTCGGGGAAGCTCTCGGAAAACGAGCTCTTCGCCCAGTTGACGAGGAGCGTGCCGTAGACCGCCCCGATCAGCGACAGCCGGCCGCCGACGGCGCAATAGATCACCATCTCGATCGAAGGCACGATGCCGATCAGCGTCGGCGACATGAAGCCGACCTGCAGCGTGAACATCGCGCCGCCGACGCCGGCGAGCGCCGCGGCGAAGCAGAAGACGAAGATCTTGAAGCCGGCGACGTCGTAGCCGGAGAAGCGCACCCGGTCTTCTTTATCGCGCAGGGCGACGAGGATGCGGCCGAGCTTGGAGGCCCGCACGACCATGGCCAGCGCAATGGCCCCGAGCAGAAGGAGGGCGTTGACGAAGTAGAGCGCGAACTTGGCCTCGTCGGTGCGGATGTCCCAGCCGAGCAGCGTGCGCAGGTCGGTGATGCCGTTGACGCCGCCGGTATAGCCCTGCTGGCCGATGATCAGGATCGTGAGGATCGCGGCGATCGCCTGGGTGATGATGGCGAAGTAGACGCCGCCGACCCGCCGCGTGAACATGGCAAAGCCGATGATGAAGGCGAGAACGGCGGGCACCAGCACGACGGCCGCGAGCGTCAGGCCGAAGGAGTGGAACGGCTGCCAGAAGAAGGGCAGCTCGGTGACCTGGTTCCAGTCCATGAAGTCGGGAATGCCGGGGGTCGACTGGATGGCGGTGGCCTCGGGGGTCGAGGCCTCGAGCTTCAGGAACATCGCCATGCAGTAGCCGCCGAGGCCGAAGAAGATGCCCTGGCCGAGGCTGAGAATGCCCGCGCTGCCCCAGCACAGCACCAGGCCGACCGCGACGAAGGCGTAGGTCAGGTACTTGCCGAAGAGGTTCAGCCGGAACACGTCGGTGAGGCCTGGAATCAGAAGCAGGAGGACGGCGGCGAGGAGCAGGAAGAAGGTCAGCTCGGTCCGGTCGCCGCCGGGCAGGAAGCGTCGCATCGCGGTTTTCATCGGCGCACCTTGAGGACGAAGAGGCCTTGCGGCCGCAGCATGATGATCCCGACGACGGTGAGGAGCGTCAGCACCTTGGCCATCGAGCCGGAGAGGAAGAATTCGAGCGTCGACTGCGCCTGGGAGATGGTGAAGGCCGAGGCGACGGTGCCGAGGAGGCTCGCCGCGCCGCCGAAGACGACGACGAGGAAGGTGTCGACGATGTAGAGCTGCCCGGCGCTCGGCCCGGTCGAGCCGATCATCGTGAAGGCGCTGCCTGCGACGCCCGCAATGCCGCAGCCGAGGCCGAAGGTGACGCGGTCGACCTTCTCGGTATCGATGCCGACGGCACCCGCCATCACCCGGTTCTGCATGACGGCGCGGACCTGCGAGCCCCAGCGCGAGCGGAACATCACGAGGTAGACGAGGAAGGTGATGAGGAGCGTGATCGCCATGACGATGAGGCCGTTGATCGGCACCTCCACCGTCTCGCTGAGCTGCATCGAGCCCATCATCCAGTCCGGCAGCGTGACCCCCACCTCGCGCGCGCCAAAAATGCTGCGGAAGGCCTGCTGCAGGATCAGCGACAGACCCCAGGTCGCCAGCAGCGTGTCGAGCGGGCGCTTGTAGAGGAAGCGGATCAGCCAGTGCTCGACCACCATGCCGAGCGCCCCGCTGGCGAGGAAGGCGAGCGCCATGGCGATGAAGAAGGAGATCCCCATCAAGGCGGGCGCGAAGGCCTGGAAGAAGCTGGAACAGAGATAGGTGACATAGGCGCCGAGGATCATGAACTCCCCGTGCGCCATGTTGATCACGCCCATCTGCCCGAAGATGATGGCGAGCCCGAGCGCCATCAGGACCAGCACCGAGAACAGCACGAGACCCGCAAAACCCTGCATGATGAAGATCGAACTGAGCTCGCTCCAGCTGTATTCCGCGAACATGCACTGCTCCTGAAGGAAGGATGCGGCCGCTTCGGGCCCGAACTGCCCGGTCCCGCAGGGGCGGAACCGGGCTGCATAGCCGGCTTTACTGGTAGCCCTCCGGGAACGGGTCGGGCTCCATCAGGTCGGGCGTCTCATAGACCAGCTCGTACTGGCCATCGGCCTTGGCGTGGCCGATGCGGGTCTTCGACCAGAGGTGATGGTTCGGGTGGATCTTGACGTAGCCTTCCGGCGCCGTGGTCAGCTCGATCCCCGGCGAGGCATCGCGGATCTTGGCGATGTCGAAGCTGCCGGCCTTCTCGACCGCGGCCTTCCAGAGCCAGGGGCCAAGATAGGCGGCCTGGGTCACGTCGCCGATGACGATGTCGCTGCCCCACTTCGCCTTGAAGGCGTCGACGAAGGCCTTGTTGTTTGGGTTGTCGAGGCTCTGGAAATACTTCATCGCGGCATAGGCGCCGACGATGTTCTCGCCGCCGATGCCGCGGATCTCGTCCTCGGTCACCGAGATCGTCAGGACCAGCGGCTTCTCCTTGGTCATGTCGATGCCGGCCGCCTTCAGCTGCTTGTAGAAGGCGACGTTCGAGCCGCCGACGACGATGGCGTAGATCACGTCCGGCTTCTTCAGCTTGATCTTGTTGATCACCGAGTTGAACTGGGTGTGGCCGAGCGGATAGTAGTCCTCGCCGACGACCTTCATGCCGAGATGGTCTTCGATGTGCTTGCGGGCGATCTTGTTGGAGGTGCGCGGCCAGATATAGTCCGAGCCGAGAAGGTAGAAGCTCTTGGCGCCCTTCTCGCGGGTCACCCAGTCGAGGCCGGCGAGGATCTGCTGCGTCGCTTCCTGTCCGGTGTAGATGACGTTCGGGCTCTCCTCGAGGCCTTCATAGAAGGTCGGGTAGTAGAGCATGCCGTCATACTGCTCGAACACCGGCAGCACCGCCTTGCGCGAGGCGGAGGTCCAGCACCCGAACACCGAGGCGACCTTGTCCTCGACCAGGAGCTTCTTCGCCTTCTCGGCGAAGGTCGGCCAGTCCGAGGCGCCGTCTTCCTGGATCACCTGGATCTTGCGGCCGAGCACGCCGCCCATCGCGTTGATCTGGTCGATGGCGAGCTTCTCGGCCTGGACCGAGCCGGTCTCGCTGATCGCCATCGTGCCGGTGACGGAATGTAGAATGCCGACGGTGACGGTGTCGTCGGTGACCGCGAGCTTGGTCGTGTTGACCTCGGCGGTCGGCTTGGCCTGCGCCCACGCCGCGCCCGGCAGCATGGCGGCCAATGCAAGGCCGGCCGAGCCGAGCAGCAGCCGTCGCCGCAAAGGCGAACGCAGCCCGGCTGAAATCGTCGTCGGGTCTTTCATGGCATACCCCTGTTGAGTGATCGGTCGGGAAGCGGCGATCGGTTGACGTCGTGGATCATCCGCCGCAATCTCGCATCGCAACATACGTTGAAATACGTATTCCGATTTCTTGCCCAACAACGAAGATGCAGACCTTCGGCCCCTACCGACCGCTGGATACATATGTCTGGAGGAAGGATGCCGTTTGCTTTGCAAGAGAAACCACGAAGAAAGTTAGTTGCGCTGCAACAACAGTCTGCCAACGGGTCAATTTGGGCCGATCACCTAAACGGGCGCTCGCCTGTGTGGGCACGTCTTGCCGTTGCATGCCGATGACGGAGTTCTCGACAGCGCCACAGCGTATTCTTCGGGTCCGCCGCAGCTATAACCAATGGGTCGCCAACGAGACCCTCGAGGATTACGCGCTGCGCTTCACTGTTGATTTCCACTGAGAGCTGACCCAGGCAGCCTCGGTTTTTCCATCGAGAATTGACCCATGTTTGAACTCGTCCCCACGCCATCGATGCGGGGGACATCGGAGTGA
>NZ_JBUZWE020000018.1:0-97447 GCF_055730135.2 Mesocryomonas lacus
CCACGCCCTCTCGAACTGTCAACGACCGTTTTCAACAAATCTGCGACGGGACGAAACTTTTCTGAAAAGTCCGCTAACCCCTGCCCCGCAGGGGCTGCTGTCGTCACCGCGCCGTCACCTCCGCTGGGAACCACTCTTCGAAGGCCGTCCCAAAGGCGTTTTCGTCAGCGATTTCAAGCTGAAGGAATGCGCATGCCGTGCGTATTCCGAGGGCATCCTGCATGTCCAAAAGGCAGGAGGTAGCTCTTGCCATCAGACCCCTTCTTTGTCGCGGGGACCCGCGCGACACAGCGGGCCCCCACTCCTTCCCGCATTCCTATTGGCCCTACGCGACGCTTCGGCGGCCTGTCTTGCGTCTCACAGCAGCCGAAGGACCTGATCAGACGAGCTTGGCATCCAGCGAAATCTCGATGGCGCCGAGCGCCTTCGACAGCGGGCAGCTGTCCTTGGCGGCTGTGGCCAGCTTCTGGAACGCCGCGTCGTCGAGCCCAGGGACGTCGGCTTCGAGCGTCAGCTTGCTCGAGCTGATGGCAAAGCCCCCACCGGCGGGGTCGACGGTCACGACGCCCTTGGCGGTGAGCGTCGCAGCCGGCGTGCCGTGCTCGGCCAGCATGTGCGAGAGCTGCATGGCGAAGCAGCCGGCATGGGCGGCGGCCAGAAGCTCCTCGGGATTGGTGCCCGACTTGCCCGATTCGTCCTCAAAGCGGCCCTTGAAGGAATAGCCGTGGTGCTCGAGCGCGCCCGACTGGGTGGTGATCTCGCCCTTCCCGTCGGAGAGGGCGCCGTGCCAGATGGCGGTTGCGTGACGTTTCATGGCGTAATCCTTTCATGGCGACCGAAGCCGCGGTCTCGCCCGCCAGATGCGGGCATGGCCTTTCAGCTAGGGGCCGGCCGGACGATTCCGAGGGGGTTCGCCGTCGCGGGGAGCGTCCCCTTTCCGGCAACGGCAGATTTGGCCGATGTCCGGCGTACGCGGGCGCCTTTCTCCGGTAACCTCCTGGAGACGATGATCGGCGATGCTGCCGAAGGCCCGCGCGTTCCGCCCGCACCCGGAGATCCCCGCATGTCCCTCCTCGTCTTTGCCTCCCCCACCGTGCTCGCGGAAAAGGCCGGCTGGCTGACGGTGCTGGCGGACGAGCGGCGCTCGGCCGAGAACACACTCGAGGCCTATGAGCGCGATGTCCGGCAGTTCCTGTCCTTTCTCACCGCCTATCACGGCCGCCCGGCGCAGCTCGCCGACCTCGAAGACCTCCGGCCTGCCGACCTTCGCGCCTTCCTCGCCACACGGCGGCGCGACGGCGCGGGCGCCAAGACGATGGGCCGGGCCCTTGCGGGGCTTCGCTCCTTCCTGCGGCATCTCGAGCGCAAGGGCCTCGCCTCCACCGCCGGCGCCATGGCGATGCGCGCGCCCAAACAGGCGAAGAACCTGCCGCGGCCGCTGAGCGTGACCGACGCCTTGTCGGTGGCGGAAGACGGCGGCGCGCTCGGCACCTTGCCGTGGATCTCCGCCCGCAATGTCGCGGTGCTGACGCTTCTCTACGGCTGCGGGCTGCGCATCTCCGAGGCGCTGGACCTGCCGGGCGATGCACTGTGCGATCCCGGCGCCCGGTCGATGCCGGTGAGCGGCAAGGGCGGCAAGACGCGGCTGGTGCCGCTGCTGCCGGCGGTGCTCGCCGCCGCCGCCGAGTACCGCCGCCTTTGTCCCTACGCCCTCTCCGCCGAGGCGCCGCTGTTCCGCGGCCACCGCGGCGGCCCGCTCCGCCCGCAGATCATCCAGCGCGAGATGCAGAAGCTGCGCGGCGCGCTCGGCCTGCCGGACACGGCGACGCCGCACGCGCTACGCCATTCCTTCGCGACGCACCTCCTTGCCGCCGGCGGCGACCTGCGGACCATCCAGGACCTCCTCGGCCATGCCAGCCTGTCCACCACCCAGCACTATACCGCGGTCGACCGGGACCGGCTGATGACGGTCTACGAGAGCGCCCATCCGCGCGCGCGCCGCGGCTGACCCCTCAGCCGCTG
The DNA here is from genome assembly GCF_055730135.2 of Mesocryomonas lacus. Classification (NCBI taxonomy): domain Bacteria; kingdom Pseudomonadati; phylum Pseudomonadota; class Alphaproteobacteria; order Hyphomicrobiales; family Aurantimonadaceae; genus Mesocryomonas; species Mesocryomonas lacus. The sequence continues at coordinate 2,023 of NZ_JBUZWE020000018.1, forward strand.
GCAGGCGGGAGGGACGCGTCGATCCACCGGCGCGTCGGATATGCGGGCCAACTGAACCCCGGGCGCGTCCCGATAGCCCGACCTCCCACGCCTTCCCGCGGTCGCTTTCGCGCGGTAGGTCTTGGCGCGAGGCGCCCTTTCCGAAACGTCCCGCGCCAATGGAGCCCGACATGTCCGCTTGCCCTCCCCCGCCGGCGCAGGCCGCCCTGTCGACGCTCTGGCGGGCGCTGGTGCCCGCGGCGTTCGCATCGCTCCTCCTCCTCGTCGGCGCGCCCGCAAGGGCGGCGCCGGACGGTAATCCCGCCTGCACGGCGACGAGCCTCCTGCCGGGCTTTCGCGCCTCGGGCGTCTATGACGAACAAGCGAAAATCGCCGCCGCGGTGCCGAACGGCGAGGGCCGTGTCTACCGGCTGCAGAAGGAGGGCATCGCCGATTCCACGCTGTTCGGCACCATGCATCTCAGCGATCCCCGCATCCTCGCGCTGCCGGCTCCCGCCAAGGCCGGCTTCGATGCGGCGGAAACGCTGGTCATCGAGACCACCGACATTCTCGGCGGCGCTGCCGCGGAGCTCGCGGTGCTCGCGCGCACCGATCTCATCAACCTGCCGGCGGGCAAAAGGCTCGGCGACTACATCAGCCCGGCCCAGCGCACGACGCTGACCGCCGCCCTCGACACAGCCGGCATCCCGCTGCAGGCCATCGAGACGCTGCAGCCCTGGTTCTTTGCCGCCGGCATCATGATGCCCGCCTGCGAGACGGCGCGGCTGGCGGCGGGCGCCGCACCGCTCGACCTCAGCCTGGCGCAACAGGCGAAGGCCGCCGGCAAGCCGGTGCTCGGGCTGGAAAAAGCGAGCGAGCAGTTGGAGGCGATGGCCTCGCTGCCGATTGGGCTGCAGGTCGACAACCTCCTTGCCACGCTCGCGGTGAAGGACCAGCTGCCGGCGATCTTCGAGACGATGACCGAGCTCTATCTCGCCGGCCACATCGCCCTCATCACGCCGCTGTCGGATGCCGCGATGCCGGCAGGCAGCATGACGGCCGAGATGATTGCCGGCAACACGGCGTTCGAGGAGCGCATCGTCACCCGGCGCAACCATGTGATGGCCGAACGGCTGCAGCCGATCCTCGCCAAGGGCGGCACGATGGTGGCGGTCGGCGCCTTGCACCTGCCGGGCGAGCAAGGCCTCGTCGCGCTGCTGCGGCAGGCCGGCTTCACCGTCGAGCGCCTCGACTGACCTGCCATGCTCTGGAGCACAGAGGGATGCCGGCGGTCGGCAAGGTGCGCGGCGCGTGCACCAGATCGTGACTTAGCGCCGATTGCGCTGCGGCAGCACGCGTTCATACTCGCTGGCGTAACGGCAACAGGAGAGACGCGATGAAATCCCTCGTATCCGCCGCCCTGGCCCTCGGCCTCACGGCAAGCCTTGCCGGTGCGGCCTTCGCCGACTGCCCCGGGCACAACACCGCCTCGACCGCCAAGCCCGTCACCACCGCCTCAAGCAGCGTGGCGACCCCGGACAAGGGCTGAGCGAAAGCGCACGGCGCTCACCGGCCAATCGCCAGACGCCGACCACCCCCAAAACGCGAGAAGGCCCGGGATTGCCTCCCGGGCCTTCTTGCTATCAGCGGAACCCCAAAGGGTTCAGGCGTGGATGGGCTTGCCGGAGAAGGCGGCGAAGGCCGCCTCGCGCACCGCTTCCGACAGCGTCGGATGGGCGTGGCTGGTGCGGGCGAGATCCTCGGACGAGCCGCCGAACTCCATCAGCACCGCCGCCTCGTGGATCATGTCGCCGGCACTGAAGCCGAGGATGTGGACGCCCAGCACCTTGTCGGTGGCCTTGTCGGCGAGCACCTTCACGAAGCCGTCGGTGTGCTGCATGGCGCGGGCGCGGCCATTGGCGGTGAAGGAGAACTTGCCGACCTTGTAGTCGACGCCGTCGGCCTTCAGCTCCTCCTCGGTGCGCCCGATCGAGGCGACTTCCGGCGCGGTGTAGACGACGGCCGGAATGACGCCGTAGTTCACGTGGCCGGCCTGGCCAACGAGGATTTCGGCGAGCGCGACGCCCTCGTCCTCGGCCTTGTGCGCGAGCATCGGCCCCTTCACCACGTCGCCGATGGCGTAGATGCCGGGCACGTTGGTGCGGAAATGCGCGTCGATCTCGACGCGGCCCGCTTTGTCGAGCGCGACGCCGACCGCCTCGAGGCCGAGCCCCTCGGTGAACGGCTTGCGGCCGGTTGCCACCAGCACGACGTCGGCCTCGATCGTCTCGGCCGCGCCGCCGGCCACCGGTTCGAACGTGACGCGGGCGCCGGTCCCGGTCTTCTCGACCGCGGTGACCTTTGCCCCCATCTTGAAGGCCATGCCCTGCTTGGCCAGGAGCTTCTGGAACTGGTTGGAGATCTCGCCGTCCATCGAGCCCAGGAGCTTGCCGAGATACTCGACGACCGTCACCTCGGCACCCAGCCGCGACCAGACCGAGCCGAGCTCGACGCCGATCACGCCGCCGCCGACGACGACCATCTTCGCCGGCACCTTCTCGAGCGCGATCGCATGGTCGGAGGAGACGATGGTCGTGGTGTCGAAGGCGACGTCGACGCCGGGAATGCCGGCGACCGTCGAGCCGGTCGCGATGCAGATCGCCTTGGTGGCGAGCGTCCGCTTAGCGCCGTCCTCGGCGGTCACCTCGACGCTGCCGGCATCGACGATGCGCCCGGTGCCGAAGATGCCGTCGATCTTGTTCTTCTTGAACAGGAAGGCGATGCCGTCGACATTGGCCTTCACCGTCTTGTCCTTGTGGCCGAGCATGGTCGGCAGGTCGAGCACCGGCGAGACCTGGATGCCAAGCGAGGCGAAGGAGTGGCCGGCCTCCTCGAACATTTCCGAGGCGTGCAGCAAGGCTTTCGACGGAATGCAGCCGACGTTGAGGCAGGTGCCGCCATAGGTCTTGCGCTTCTCGACGACCGCGACCTTCAGGCCGAGCTGGGCCGCCTTGATCGCCGCGACGTAGCCGCCGGGGCCCGAGCCGATGACGACGAGGTCGTAGAGGGTGTCAGACATGATGTTCTCTTCAGTTCACGATGATGGACGGGATATGGGGATCTCAGAGGAGTTCCGCGAGGACGAGAAGGATGCCGACGGCCGAGGCGACCCAGGCGAGGCTGCGGATATAAGGGATGCCGGCGAGATAGAGCGGGATATAGCCGAGCCGCGCGACGAGCCAGAGCCAGACGCCGAACGCCGACCAGCCGCCGGTCCGCCCGGAGATCACGACGATGAGGACCGCGGCGATGAAGGCCGGATACGTCTCGTTGAAATTCGACAGCGCCCGCTCGGCGCGGCCCGCCAGCGGGCTGAGTTTCGGCATCTCGCCGTCGCGCGGCCCCGCGTTCCAGGCGCTGCCACGCTCGCGCGTCGCCAGCATGCCTTGCAGGCCGATGTGGACGAAGAGCAGCAGGACCGACAGCGCGAGGATCACGAGTTCGATCGGCAAGGGAGCGGTCATGGCAAGATCCTTCGGGTGGAGCGGGCAAGCGAGGTCGGGTGGCGAGTCATTCGAGACCGTCCGCGGCGCATTGTCCGCGCGCATCGGCAAAGGACGCCGTCGTCTCCGACAGCTTGCCCTTGACGATGCCGAGCGGCTGGAACGGCGGCAGGGCCTGGACTGCCGGCTGCACCAGGCGCAGCTCGTAGCAGCCGGTGAAGACGGTCGCCTTCCCCGCTGTCGAGACCGATTCCACCACCACTGGCAGTGAGTAGAAGATCGAGCCGGCCGCACCGTCGCCGGTCGCCTTGCCCGGGCGAACGCGGACGCGGGCCGTATCGGCATAGCCCTTGGCGAAGGCGTCCAGCGGCGGCACCTCGGCATTGGCCTGGAAATAGGAATGCGCCCGCAGGAATTCCTTTCGCGTGACGGCATTGTAGAGCGATTCGACGACGGACTCCGGAGTCGAGCGGTCGTCACGGTAGTCCGGTTCGTCCTGGGCGAAGGCCGGCACGGCGGCGCCGACGAGCAGCGCGGCCGCGATGATCCGCAAAAGCCTCTGCGGCATGGCCGCCTTCTGGTCACTGCGCATCGATCTTCCGTTCCCTATCCCGGCCGTCACGTGCCGAGCACCACCATCGCTTGCCCCGCTCATGGCAGAACCGCGCGGCCGCCGGAGACGTCGAGGATCGCGCCGGTGGAATAGGACGCCTCGTCCGACACCAGCCACATCACCGCCTTCGCGACCTCCTCGGCCGTCCCCGGCCGTTTCATCGGCAGCTGCGGCGTCATCTCGGCCACGCGGTCCGGCGTGCCGCCGGAGACGTGGATGTCGGTCTCGATGATGCCGGGGCGCACCGCGTTGACCCGCACCCCGTCGGCCGCGAGCTCGCGGGCGAGCCCGACCGTGAACGTGTCGATCGCGCCCTTGGCGGCGGCATAGTCGACGAAGAGGCCGGGCGCACCGAGCTTGGCGGCGGCCGAGGAGAGGTTGACGATCGCGCCGCCCTGTCCGCCCCGCGACAGCGACATGCGCCGTGCCGCCTCGCGGGCGCAGAGGAAACTGCCGATGACGTTGATCCGGAACATCCGCTCCAGTCGCGCGAGCGAAATGTCGGCGACCGCCGAGGGAAGGTCGACGACGCCGGCATTGTTGACCAGCGCCGTGAGCGTCCCGAGGGCATCGGCCGCGGCGAAGATCGCCAGCACGTCGGCCTCGACGCCGACATCGCCCGCGACCGCCACAGCCTTGCCGCCCGCCGCCTCGATCTCGGCGACCACGGCATCGGCCGCATCCCGGCGGCTGGCATAGTTCACCACGACGGTATAGCCGGCAGCACCTGCAAGACGGCAGACCGCCGCGCCGATGCCCCGCGATCCACCGGTGACGATGACAACGCCGCGATCAACCATGCATCTTCTCCGTCGCCAGCTTCAGCCCAAGGCCGATGAAGACAAAGCCGGTGACGCGCATGATCCAGCGCCCGGCCCGCAGGAAGCGGTCGCGCACGGCGGGGATGGTGAAGAACAGCGAGACGCCGATAAACCAGAGGACCAAGGCGCTCGCCATCACCAGCCCGTAGCCCGCCTTCACCGCGACGGGCGTCTGGAGGCTGATCAGCGATGAAAACAGCGACAGGAAGAACACGACGGCTTTCGGGTTGAGGGCATTGGTCACGAAGCCCATCGCGAAGGCGCGGACGTCGGAGATCGGCTCGCGCGCCTCTGTACCACTGTCGACGGCACAGATCGGCTGGTTCGCGTCCTTTAGCGAGCGATAGCCGAGGTAGAGGAGGTAGGCAGCGCCGCACCATTTCACGATGTTGAAGGCGATGATCGACTGCGAGACGATGAGACCGATCCCGAGGATCGTGTAGGTCACGTGGAACAGCAGCGAGGCGCCGAGGCCCAAGCTCGTGAGGATCGCCGCCCGCCGCCCGTGGGTGATCGACTGGCGCATGACGAGCGCGAGATCGGCGCCGGGCACCACGATGACCACGGAGAACACGGCCATCAGCGTGGCGAGTTCGACGACATAGGGGCTCAACGCGGTTCCTTCAGCTCACAGGCGGACGAGACTGAGGCTCGCCGCCGTCCCCTGGCAAAAAGGCCGGCCAGACGGTCATCGGGCCGCGGTCCGTCCGGACCACGGCCCGATGGGGCGATCAGAGGTCGAGGACGAGGCGCTCGGGATCTTCCAGGCTGTCCTTGACGCGGACGAGGAAGGTCACCGCCTCCTTGCCGTCGACGATGCGGTGGTCGTAGCTCAGCGCCAGGTACATCATCGGCCGGATCACCACCTGGCCGTTGATCGCCACCGGGCGCTCCTGGATCTTGTGCATGCCGAGGATGCCGGACTGCGGCGCGTTGAGGATCGGCGTCGACATCAGCGAGCCGTAGACGCCGCCGTTCGAGATGGTGAACGTGCCGCCCTGCATGTCGGAGACGCCGAGCTTGCCGTCGCGAGCCATCAGGCCGAGGCGGCCGATTTCCTTCTCGATCTCGGCGATGGTCATTTGGTCGGCATCGCGCACCACCGGCACGACGAGGCCCTTCTCCGTGCCGACGGCGACGCCGATATGGGCATACTGCTTGTAGATGAGATCGGTGCCGTCGATCTCGGCGTTGACAGCCGGGATCTCTTTCAACGCATGGCAGACCGCCTTGGTGAAGAAGCCCATGAAGCCAAGCTTCACGCCGTGCTTTTTCTCGAACAGGTCCTTGTACTTCTTGCGCAGCTCCATCACCGCGGTCATGTCGACCTCGTTGAAGGTGGTGAGCATCGCCGCCGTGTCCTGCGCGTCCTTCAGGCGGCGGGCAATGGTCTGGCGCAGGCGGGTCATCTTCACCCGCTCCTCCCGGCTCTCCTCGCTCGCCGACGAGGCGGCACGCGGGGCGGCCGGGGCCTTCTCGGCAGCGGCCGCGGGGCCGCGGGCGATGGCGGCGAGCACGTCGCCCTTCAGCACCTGACCGCGCTTGCCCGAGCCGTCGACGTCGGTGAGGTTGTTCTCGGTCATCAGCTTCTGCGCCGACGGGGCCGCGGGCATGCCACCGGCGGCAGCTGGGGCGGGTGCAGCGGCAGGGGCTGCCGGTGCCGGTGCCGGGGCGGCTGCGGCTGCAGCCGGGGCGGCAGCGGCCGGAGCAGCAGGCTTGGCCTCGGCGGGCGCGGGCGCCGCGCCGGTGCCCTCGCCGATCGAGCCAAGCACGCCACCGACGGCGACGGTCTCGCCCTCGGCGACCGCGATGTTCTCGAGAATGCCGGCGGCAGGTGCCGGCACTTCGATCGTCACCTTGTCGGTTTCGAGCTCGGCGATCGTCTCGTCCTGCGCCACGCTGTCGCCGACCTTCTTGAACCATTGGCCGATCGTGGCTTCGGTGACGGACTCGCCCAGCGTCGGGACTTTGATTTCGGTGCTCATCGGTGTTCGATCTCTCGAGATTTTGGCGGGAGGGTTCCGCGGTAGACGGTGAGGCAGAGGGGCACCCGGCTCAGTTGCCGAGCGCGTCTTCCAGGAAGGCTTCGAGCTGCGACAGGTGCTTCGACATCGTGCCGGCGGCAGGCGAGGCCGCCGCCGGGCGACCGGCATAGCGCGCCCGGCGCTTGTCGGCGCCGATGTGCTCCAGCACCCATTCGAGATAGGGGTCGACGAAGGACCAGGCACCCATGTTCTTGGGCTCCTCCTGGCACCAGACGATCTCCGCCTGCTTGAAGCGCGAGAGCTCGCCGATCAGCGCCTTGGCCGGGAACGGGTAGAGCTGCTCGAGCCGGAGCAGGTAGATATCGTCGATGCCGCGCTTCTCGCGCTCCTCGAACAGGTCGTAATAGACCTTGCCCGTGGAGATCACGACGCGCCGCATCTTGGCGTCCTTGACGAGCTTGATCGGCCCGTCCTTTTTCATTTCCGCATCGTCCCAGAGCAGGCGGTGGAACGAGGTCTCGCCCGACATTTCCGACAGGTCCGAGATCGCCCGCTTGTGCCGCAACAGCGACTTCGGCGTCATCAGGATCAGCGGCTTGCGGAAGTCGCGCTTCATCTGTCGGCGCAGGATGTGGAAGTAGTTCGCCGGCGTCGTGACGTTGGCGACCTGCATGTTGTCCTGCGCGCACTGCTGCAGGAACCGCTCGAGGCGGGCGGAGGAGTGCTCCGGTCCCTGGCCCTCATAGCCGTGCGGCAGGAGCATCACGAGGCCGGACATGCGCAGCCACTTGGCCTCGCCCGACGAGATGAACTGGTCGATGACCACCTGGGCGCCGTTCACGAAGTCGCCGAACTGGGCCTCCCAGAGCGTCAGCGCGTTCGGCTCGGCCAGCGAGTAGCCGTACTCGAAGCCGAGCACCGCCTCTTCCGAGAGCATCGAGTTGATGACCTCGTAGATCGCCTGGCCCTTGGCAAGGTTCGCCAGCGGCACGTAGCGCGTCTCGTCGTTCTGGTCGTAGAGCACCGAATGGCGCTGTGAGAACGTGCCGCGCTCGGAATCCTGACCGGACAGCCGGACCGGCGAGCCGTCGGTGACGAGCGTGCCGAAAGCCAGCGCCTCGGCGGTCGCCCAGTCGATGCCCTCGCCCGACTCGATCGCCTTGGAGCGGTTGTCGAGGAAGCGCTGGATGGTCTTGTGGACGTTGAAGTTCTCGGGAACCTCCGACAGCTTCTTGCCGATGTCCTTCAGCGTCTTCAGCGGCACGCCGGTGACGCCGCGGCGCGGCTCGTCTTCCTGCTCGGCGCGGCGAAGCCCCGACCAGGCGCCGTCCAGCCAGTCGGCCTTGTTCGGGTTATAGCTCTGCCCGGCCTCGTGCTCTTCCTCGAGGTGCTGGCGCCATTCAGCCTTGCGGGAGTCGACGTCCTCCTGGCTCAGCACGCCCTCTTCCACCAGCTTCTTGGCGTAGATTTCGAGCGTCGTCGCATGGCTGCGGATCGACTTGTACATGATCGGCTGGGTGAAGCCCGGCTCGTCGCCCTCGTTGTGGCCGAAGCGGCGGTAGCAGAACATGTCCACGACCACCGGCTTGTGGAACTGCATGCGAAATTCGGTCGCGACCTTGGCGGCGTAGACCACCGCCTCCGGATCATCGCCGTTGACGTGGAAGATCGGCGCCTCGACCATCTTCGCGACATCGGACGGATAGGGCGACGAGCGCGACAGGCGCGGGTTCGTCGTGAAGCCGATCTGGTTGTTGATGATGAAGTGCACGGAGCCGCCGACGCGGTGGCCGCGCAGGCCTGACAGGCCGAAGCACTCGGCGACGACGCCTTGGCCGGCAAAGGCCGCATCGCCGTGGATCAGCAGCGGCATGACCTGGCGGCGCACTTCCAGCGGCACGATCTCGGTGCGGGTACGACCGACCAGCGCGTCCTGCTTGGCGCGCGCCTTGCCGAGCACGACCGGGTTGACGATCTCGAGATGCGAGGGGTTGGCGGTGAGCGACAGGTGCACCTTGTTCTGGTCGAACTCGCGGTCCGACGAGGCACCGAGATGGTACTTCACGTCGCCCGAGCCCTCGACGTCCTCCGGCTTGTAGGAGCCGCCGGAGAATTCGTGGAAGATCGCGCGGTGGGGTTTCGCCATCACCTGGGAGAGCACGTTCAGCCGGCCGCGATGGGCCATGCCGAGGATGATCTCCTTCATGCCCAGCTGGCCGCCGCGCTTGATGATCTGCTCGAGCGCCGGGATCAGCGATTCACCGCCGTCGAGGCCGAAGCGCTTGGTGCCCTTGTACTTGACGTCGATGAACTTCTCGAAGCCCTCGGCCTCGATCAGCTTGTTGAGAATGGCGCGCTTGCCCTCGGGGGTGAAGGCGACGCCCTTGTCCGGTCCCTCGATGCGCTCCTGCAGCCAGGCCTTCTCGACGGGGTTCGAGATGTGCATGAACTCGAAGCCGAGCGTCGAGCAATAGGTGCGCGTCAGGATGTCGACGATCTGCCGGAGCGTGGCGAACTCCATGCCCAGCACGTTGTCGATGAAGATCTTGCGGTCGTAGTCCGCCTCGGTGAAGCCGTAGGCCTTCGGCGACAGCTCGTTGTAGTCGTCGTCGAGCGGGGCGGCGATGCCGAGCGGGTCGAGCTTGGCATGGAGATGGCCGCGCACCCGGAAGGCGCGGATCAGCATCAGCGCGCGGGTCGAATCGCGCGTTGCCTGCAGCACGGCGGCCTGGCTGAGACCAGCCTCGGCCGTCGGCGCCGGCTTGTCGCCAGCCTTGTCCGCGCTCTTGGCAGGCGCTGCGGGCTTGGCGCCCTTGGCGGGCGGCGTCGCCGGCCAGTTGCCGTCGAGGGCCGACACCAGCTCGCCATTGGCGGCGATCGGCCAGTTGGCCTTGGTCCAGGAGGCGCCCTCGGCGTTCTTCAGAACGGTCGCCTTGTCCTCCTTCAGCGAACCGAAGAAATCCGACCATTCCGGCGGCACGGACGCCGCATCGTTCTCGTAGCGGGCGTAGAGGTCCTCGATATAGTCGGCGTTGCCGCCGTAGAGGAAGGACGTCAGCGCGAGAGTTTCGTTCGCTTCGTTGCGTGCCATCTGTGCCGCGGCGCCCGGAAGCGCCGTCTCCTTGGATTTGACCCGTCATCGGAGACGGGGAGGATTTGACCGTCATCGCGGACGGGGATCGGCCTCGTGCCTCCCGCTCTCCGCCGTTCACTCAAGCGCCGGCTCTGATCGACCCGGCGCCCTACACGTGTCTCTCGCCCGACAATCGGGCGTTTTGCCGGCTTTCCCGGAAAACGTGTGCGGCTTTTGCCGCAACCGCCTTTCCCTGGACTGACCGTTCCCAGCCGCAGCGCCGAGCGCCGCGGGCGAGGTCAGCCCTTGAGAAGCTCGACCAGCGTCGTGCCGAGACGGGCGGGCGACGGCGACACGCGGATGCCCGCCGCTTCCATCGCCGCGATCTTGTCCTCGGCGCCGCCCTTGCCGCCGGAGACCACGGCGCCGGCATGGCCCATGGTGCGGCCGGCAGGCGCGGTGCGGCCGGCGATGAAGCCGACCATCGGCTTCTTGCGGCCCTTCTTCGCCTCGTCGGCGATGAACTGCGCCGCCTCTTCCTCGGCAGAGCCGCCGATCTCGCCAATCATGATGATCGACTGCGTCTCGTCGTCGGCGAGGAACATCTCCAGCATGTCGATGAACTCGGTGCCCTTCACCGGGTCGCCGCCAATGCCGACGGCCGTGGTCTGGCCGAGGCCTGCGTTCGTGGTCTGGAAGACCGCCTCATAGGTAAGCGTTCCCGAGCGGGAAACGATGCCGACATTGCCCTTCTTGAAGATATTGCCCGGCATGATGCCGATCTTGCACTGGTCGGGGGTCATCACGCCCGGGCAGTTGGGACCGATCAGCCGCGACGAGGACGCGTCGAGCCGCGCCTTGACCTTAACCATGTCCATCACCGGAATGCCCTCGGTGATGCAGACGATCAGCGGGATCTCGGCCTCGATCGCCTCGAGGATCGCCGCGGCAGCGCCGGCCGGCGGCACGTAGATCACCGAGGCGTTGGCGCCGGTCTTGTCGCGAGCTTCGGCGACCGAGGTGAAGATCGGCAGCGTCTCGCCCTTCGATCCCGTCCAGGTCTCGCCGCCCTTCTTCGGGTGCGTGCCGCCGACCATCTGCGTGCCGTGATAGGCCAGCGCCTGCTCGGTGTGGAAGGTGCCGGTCTTGCCGGTCAGGCCCTGGACGATGACCTTGGTGTTCTTGTCGACGAGAATGGACATGAAGTTTCCTGAATTTGAACGGCGCTGGGGCCGAGAATTGAACGAAGCGCTTCAGCGCCAAAGTCTGCCATTTCCTGCGAAGGAAGCGGCCGCGATGGTCGCGAACCCGCTTCCTTCGATATCGTCATCCCGGCCTTGAGCCGGGAGCTCAGGGCCGGGATGACGCAGTCCCTGGCGAACCGCTGCCGTGTTCGGGTCAGCCCTTGACGGCCGCGACGATCTTCTTGGCCGCATCGTCGAGATCGTCCGCCGCGGTGATGGCGAGGCCGCTCTCGTTGAGGATCTTCTTGCCGAGCTCGACATTCGTGCCCTCGAGGCGGACCACCAGCGGGACCTTCAGGCCGACTTCCTTCACCGCGGCGACGACGCCCTCGGCGATGACGTCGCACTTCATGATGCCGCCGAAGATGTTGACCAGGATGCCCTTCACGTTCGGGTCGGCGGTGATGATCTTGAAGGCGTTGGTCACCTTCTCCTTGTTGGCGCCGCCGCCGACGTCGAGGAAGTTCGCGGGCTCGGCGCCGTAGAGCTTGATGATGTCCATGGTCGCCATGGCGAGGCCCGCGCCGTTGACCATGCAGCCGATGTCGCCGTCGAGCGCGACATAGGCGAGGTCGTACTTGGACGCCTCGATTTCCTTGGCGTCTTCCTCGCTCTCGTCGCGCAGCGCCTTGATGTCGTCGTGGCGGTAGAGCGCGTTGCCGTCGAACGAGACCTTGGCGTCGAGCACGCGCAGCCGGCCGTCGGTCATGACGATCAGCGGGTTGATCTCGAGCAGCGCCATGTCCTTCTGGGTGAAGGCGTCATAGAGGATCGGGAACAGCATCATGCCGTCGGTCCGGGCCTGGCCCTCGAGCTTCAGCGCGTCGCAAAGGCGCGCTGCGTTCTCGTCGGTGACGCCGGCGACCGGGTCGATCGCGACGTTGATGATCTTCTCCGGCGTGTCGTGCGCGACGGTCTCGATGTCCATGCCGCCCTCGGTGGACACCACGAAGGCGACCTGGCCGACAGCGCGATCGACGAGGATGGAGAGGTACAGCTCGCGGTCGATGTCGGCGCCGTCCTCGATGTAGAGGCGGTTCACCTGCTTGCCGGCGTCGCCGGTCTGCTTGGTGACCAGCGTGTTGCCGAGCATTTCGGTGGCGTTCTTGACCACTTCCTCGATCGAGCGCGACAGGCGCACGCCGCCCTTGGCGTCAGGGCCGAGCTCGGTGAACTTGCCCTTGCCGCGGCCGCCGGCATGGATCTGGCTCTTCACCACGTAGAGCGGGCCGGGCAGCTGACGGGCGGCGGCCTCGGCCTCGGAGGCCGAGGTGATCGCGACGCCGGCGGCGACCGGCGCGCCGAAGCTCTTGAGGACTTCCTTGGCCTGGTATTCGTGAATGTTCATCGGGAATCTCTTTTCGAAACGGCGGCAGCGGGTGGAAATCCCGCGCGGCTCAAAAACGCGAAACGGGCCGGTTTCCCGGCCCGCAAGGAGTTACGCCAGGTGCGGCGCGATCGTTTGGCAGGCGTCCATCAGGCCGCGTACCGAGGCGACCGACTTTTCGAACTGCGCCTTCTCGTCGCCGATCAGCTCGATCTCGATCACGCGCTCGACGCCGCCGGCGCCGATGACGCAAGGCACGCCGACATAGAGGTCCTTCTGGCCGTACTCGCCGGTCAAGGCGACGGCGCAAGGCAGCACGCGCTTCTTGTCCTTGAGGTAGCTCTCGGCCATCTCGATGGCGGAGGAGGCCGGGGCGTAGAAGGCCGAGCCCGTCTTCAAGAGGCCGACGATCTCGGCGCCGCCGTCACGGGTGCGCTGGACGATTTCTTCCAGGCGCTCGGCCGAGATCCAGCCCATCTTGACGAGATCGGTCAGCGGAATGCCGGCCACCGTCGAATAGCGCGTCAGCGGCACCATGGTGTCGCCGTGGCCGCCGAGCACGAAGGCGGTCACGTCGTTGACGGAAACCTTGAACTCGTCGGCGAGGAAGGTACGGAAACGGCCGGAATCCAAAACGCCGGCCATGCCGACGACCTTGTTCTTCGGCAGGCCAGAGAACTTCTGCAGCGCCCAGACCATCGCGTCGAGCGGGTTGGTGATGCAGATCACGAAGGCGTCGGGCGCGTATTTCGCGATGCCGGCGCCGACCTGCTCCATGACCTTCAGGTTGATGCCGAGCAGATCGTCGCGGCTCATGCCGGGCTTGCGCGGAACGCCCGCGGTGACAATGCAGACGTCCGCGCCAGCGATGCCGGCATAGTCGTTAACGCCGGAGAGACGGGCATCGAAGCCTTCGACCGGGCCGGACTGCGAAATGTCGAGCGCCTTGCCCTGCGGCGTGCCTTCCGCGATGTCGAACATCACGATGTCGCCGAGTTCCTTGAGCGAGGCGAGATGGGCGAGCGTGCCGCCGATCATGCCGGAGCCGATGAGTGCGATCTTGTTGCGGGCCATGTTGTCCTTCGTCGTCCTGGTTTGGCCGGGTCCGGAACCGAAGGCGCCGGGCTCACGCGGGGACCGTTCGACGCGGAGGACAAGAACGTCCGGCGTGCCGAAAGGCGATAGGTCTCTCGGGAGAGGCGCGCCGCCAGGCCTGCCGCAGCGGCATTCCCGGTCGGGCGCACAGAGGTGGCACTCCCGTACACGCGAAAGGGCATAAAGCTGTCGCCGCCATTTTTCAACTCTTCGCAGTGCACTATAGCATTTTCAAACGGTTAGAACCTCCGGCACTTACGTAAACGGAAGAGTGTTTCGTGAGGGAGATCAATGCCAACGCGTGCTGTGCCGCTGAAAAGAAAAATTCATCGACATCCCCAATCGCACGATAGGAGATTTCGCGTGGAGCGCCGCGGTGTGACCGGGGTCTTAACCCAGCCGTTCGAGCGTCCTCGGCCATGGGCATCCGGGGAAGGACTGCGGCAAAGCCTTCAGCTTTGCCGGTCAGAAAACCGCGGACACCGCGGGTTTCGCCTTGCCGTGGCGGGCGACGGCCTCGGCCGCAAGACGCTGGTCACGGCGGCGGACACCGCGCTCAACCGCGCCAAAAGCCCTGGCCGCAACCGCGGCGACCTGGCGGATCCGCCGGCAGTGCCCGGTGCCGACTTGCGTCAGGACCCGGTGGGCGCGGCGCTTTGGGCGCCACCGGCGGCGAGATAGTCGGCCGAGCGCATCTCGGTCAGCCGCGAAATGGTGCGGGCGAACTCGAAGGCCTCGGTTCCCCGCGACGCCGTGTAGAGCGCCTCGACCGGCGCCTCGGCCGAGATCACCACGCGCCGGCCGGAATCGTAGAGCGCGTCGATCAGCGTGATGAAGCGCTTGGCCTCGTTGCGCTCGGCCTCCGCCATCACCGGCACCCGGTCGAGCATCACGGTGTGGAACCGCCGGGCGATGGCGAGATAGTCCTGCGCGCCGAGCGGCAGCCGCAGCAGCTGGTCGAAGCTGAAGCGCGCGGCGCCGTTGCCCGCGGCCGGCACCGGTACGATCCGCCCCTTCACCGACAGCGAGGCCGGTGCCGGCTTCTGTCCGGCGAGGAGCACCTGCCAGGCGGCGTCCATCCGCGCATCCGTCTCGGGCCCGAGCGGCGTGATGTAGAGGTTCTCTTCGCCGATCGCCGCCAGCCGGTAGTCCTCGGCGGCATCGAGACGGATGATGTCGACATGCAGCTTGAGCTCGTCGACGAAGGGCAGGAAGAGACCCCGGTTCAGGCCGTCGCGGTAGAGATCGTCCGGCGCGACATTGGAGGTGGCAACCAGCACCACGCCTTCCGCAAACATCGCCTTGAACAGCCGCGACAGGATCATCGCGTCGGCGACGTCGGTCACCGAGAACTCGTCGAAGCAGAGCAGTCTTGCGGTCTTGGCGAGATCGCTTGCCACCGGCGGCATCGGGTCGTCGCCCTTGGCCGTGCCCGCCTTCACCGCGTCGCGGTGGGCGCCGATCCGCTCGTGCACCTCGGCCATGAAGGCATGGAAATGCACCCGGCGCTTCGGCGCGACGGTCGCCGAGCGAAAGAACATGTCCATGATCATCGTCTTGCCGCGGCCGACCTCGCCATGGATGTAGACGCCGCGCACCGCTTCCGCCGGCTTCGACTTGCCGAACAGCCAGCCGAGCGCGCTCTGCTTGGAGGCAAGCGTCGTCGCCGACAGCGCCTTCTCCAGCCCGTCGAGCCGGTTCGCCAGCGCCGTCTGCGCCGGATCCGCCTCGATCTCGCCGGTCTCGATCATCCGATCAAGCGCCGCCCTGACCGGACCGGGACGCTGGCGGGTCGGTGCGGGGGCTGGGGTCATGATGGAACTCGGATGCTGGAAGGAGGCAAGGATTGGCTTGAACAGAAGACAAACCCCTGAAACGAAGCCGCCTCCCTCAATGTCGTCATCCCGGGCCTGACCCGGGATGACGACGTTTCAGATGATGCAGCAGGCCTGCCGGCACTCGTTCTGGAAGGGCTAGGCGCTCAGAGCCTCTCGGCGAGACGGTCGCGCACCCTCGCCTGTGCCCTTCAGCTTACCGGTAAAGGCTGATCGACTGGCCGCCGGTGGTCGATCCGTCATACCGCGTGCCGCCGGAATTGTTCAGGCTGGCGACGGTCGAGCCGCTGGAATCCTTCAGCACGACCTGGCTGCCGGAGACGTCCCAGGCGGAGACGTCGGCGACCTGGCCGGGGCAACCGCGGGAGGCCGCGCGGTAGCCGCCGGTCCACTTGGTCAGCGCCATGAAGATCTGGCAGTTGCCACCGCCCGACGACACCTTCCAGGCGCCGACGAGGCCTTCGCGCGTCACCGGTCCGGCCGAGGCGGTCTGGACCGGGGCCGTTGCGGCCGGCGTTCCAGGCGTCGCTGCGGGCGGGGTCTCGGTCGGCATGGTGGTGGAAACCGGCGGCGGCGGGGCCGGCGGCGGCGGCAGCTGGCTCGAGGCCACCTGGCCGGTCGGCGCCGGCCGCAGTGGCGACAGGCTGCTATTGTCGCTCGCCGGCGACATCGAGCGCGTGCAGCCCGAGGCTGCCAGCAGCAATGCGAGCACGGCTCCGGTCTTGATCATCGGCGTCATCTTTTGGCTTTCCCCTGGCATGGACCCGCCGCCTCGGCTGGCCCATCATGCCCCTAACCCATTTCGCCGCGATGCGATCCCGAGCGGACCGCACGTTCCGACAGTTCGGACCTGCCATCCCATCGGATCGGATGCGACGCTGGCCCCGAACCGCCGTTCACGGCGGAGAGGAGCCGCTTTTTTAGTTAAAGCGGAGCTTTGCCGGGCTTCGCAAGCCGAAATGCGTTCCACCGGCGTGCAATTCGGGCCCGCTGTGGCTTTGTCGACAAGTTTAAGCATTTCGCCGGCCGGCCGAGGGACAAGGCCGGCGAAGGGGGGATGGCCCGCCCTATTCCGGGATCACGTCGACCATCGGGCGCTGGAAATCGCCGGTCTCGTCGTCCATCGCCCAGAGCTCGCCGGTCGAGATGTCGAACCAGGCGCCGTGCAGCGTCAGCGTGCCATCTGCCTCGCCGGCCGCGACATAGGGGAAGCGGCGCAAGTTCTGCAGCGAGAAGCGGATCGAGATCCGCTCCAGCGCGGTCTGGCGCTCGCCGGCGGTCATCAGCCCGTTGGCCATCACCACCTTGGCCGGCTCCTCGACCATGCTCATCCACTTGCCGATGAAGTCGCCCGGCGAGAGCGGCGTCATGTCCGGCGTCAGCGCGGCCTTGATGCCGCCGCAGCGGCCGTGGCCGAGCACCACGATGTGCTTCACCTTCAGCGCCTGTACGCCAAATTCGAGCGCCGCCGAGGTCGCGTGGTAGTCGCCGTCGGGCGCATAGGGCGGCACGAGGTTGGCGACGTTGCGGATGACGAAAAGCTCGCCCGGTGCGGCGTCGAAGATCGTCTCGGGCGCGGCGCGCGAGTCGCAGCAGGCGATCACCAGCGTCTCCGGCACCTGGCCCTCCCGGGCAAGGCTGCGATAGCGCTGCTCCTCGGACTGGTAGCGCCCGGTCATGAAGGCCTTGTGGCCGGCGAGAAGGTGGTCGGGAATAAGGCTCATGGGGTTTTCCTACCGCATTGCACTCTGGCCTTCAACGGATCGGCTGCGCCGGCGCCCCCGAGGCTCCCGGGGCTCACCATGAGCCATACGGGTCTTCCGCTTCTCCGGGCCGCGTTTGTCTTTTTCGTGGAACCCGCGCCGTTTCCTGACGGCCGGTCCGCTCTGCCGGTAACGCCAGCACCGGGCCTCTCCCGAAAGGTCAGTCGGCTGCAAAACACGCTACGCCCAGATCGCGATCGGCAGGCCCCTCGCATCGCGCTCCGGCGGATCGGGATGCGGCACGGCCTCTCCGCGGGCGTGCCGCTCTGCGACGAGGAGCAGCACGGCGGCATCGAGAAAATCGTCCTGCGCCGCCCCTGCCGGCGCCGGCTCGTACAGAAAACCCCGCGGCAGGCCGGCGGCGATCAAGAGCCGCCGACGATCCTGCATGCCCACCGGGTTCACCCGGCCCATCAGCTTCTTCGAGCTCGCCAGCGCCGCGCCGCCGTTCAGCCGGGCGAAGGCGAGTTCCGGATGGCTCTCGATCACCGTCTCGGCCCTCAGCGGCTCGGCCGCGAGCCGGCGGTCGATCTCGAGGATCCGCGGAAACAGCGAGAATCCCTGGATCGAGATCCGGCGCGGCGGGTGCGACAGCCGGGCGGCGATGCTGCAGGCCGCCTGATGCGCCTCGAGACGGTGCAGTTCGGAGCGGAACGGCCCGCCGCCCGCCTCGACGGCCGCTCGCGCGGGGATGGAGAACACGCTCGCCTGCCGCTCGCCGAGCAGCGGCCGCACCGCCTTCTCCGCCGCACGGCCCGCGCCCTCGATCCGCTCCGGCAGACCGATCGGCATGTCCACCGCGATCACCGCATCCGCCGGCAAGGCGTCGAGGAGAAAGTCGAAGCGCGGAAACACCCGCGCCACCAGCTGCGGCCAGCGCGCGTCGACCGGGTCGGCATCCCCCGGCAATCGGCCGATCACCGCGATCCAGCCGGCCCGGCAGGCGTCGACGCCGGCAATGCAGCGGGCCTCGCCCCCGGCCGGCGCCGGACTGGCGCCGGAAGCGTCCGGTCCCGCCGGCATCAGGCGCGCCGGTCGCTCGACGGCAGCACCAGACGGCGCATCTGTACCATCGCCATCGGGTGTTTCAGGCTCTCGGCATCGGTCTCCAGCGTCAGCTCGTCCGCGCCGCGCTTGGTGGTCCGGGCGAGGATTTCGTAGACCGCCGCCGTCGCCGTCTGCAGCGCCTTCTCCGACGTCGCACCCGACAGCATCCGCGCCAAAAAGACCGCGCCGGTGAGGTCGCCGAGCCCGTTCGGCACGTTGGCGATCTCGCGGTGCTCGGCGAGCAGCGCCTGGTAGCCGTCCACCATCAGATTGCCGATGCCGCCCTTCAGCAGCGGAAAGGCCGAGGTCACCACCACGATCGCCGGTCCGAGCGCGCTCGCCGCCTCGATCAGGTGCGCATTGCTGGAGAACTCCATGCCGGTGAGGAACTCCAGCTCGAAGCGGTTGGGCGTCGCGATGTCGGCGAGCGGCATCAGCCGGTCGCGGATGCCGGCCAGCGTTGCCTCCGGCTGGTAGAGCCGGCCGCCATCGCCGGTGACGGGGTCGAGCAAATAGAGCGCCTGCGGATTGGCCTTCTTCACCGCCTCGATCAGCCGTGCCACCGGCTCGATCTGGGCGGGATCGCCGAAATAGCCGGTGATGACGGCGCCGACCTCGGCGAGCCAGGGCGAGCCCGCGAGATCGTCGACCATGCCGGCGAAATCCTCCGCGGGCGGGACGATGCGGGTCGAGGGCCCGTGCCCGGGGTGCCAGGGCAGCGTCACCGTCGGCACCGACCAGACGGGAAAGCCGAGCGATTCCAGCGCCAGCACTACGGCGCGGTTGCCGACCGTGCCGCGCGCCACATGGCTCGAGATCGAGATGACGGCCGGCCGGTCCTGGCGGGCGGTGGAGGTCTGGCTCATGGTGATCAGCCCGCCAGGAAGGTGAAGATGAGCCAGGCGGCCATCGCGACGAAGGCGATGAGCCCGAGGATCCGCCCGATCCGTGTGCCCAGCACCTCGATCGGGTCCGCCGGATCGGCGTCGACGGCCGACAGATGCGCGGAGACGTTGGTCAGCAGTCGGTTGGCGCCCGCGCCGATCTGCGGCTCGGTCTCTTGCGACACCCGCCGCAGAATGGTTTCGGCCTCGCGCTGGCGGGCGGCGTCGCGCGGGTCGTCTCGGGTCTGGCTCATGCCGGGAGCGTGACCGAAAAGCCGGCCGAGAACAAGCCGCACGGCAGGAAGCGCAGGTGCATCCTTCGCGCTGCAACCTGTCCGTCATCACGGCCGCGTGCTACACGGGGTGAACAACGCTCCGGAGCCGACGATGAAGATGCTTGCGAAAACCCTCGCCGTGCTGGCGCTGCTCCTGCCGGTGCTCGCCGGCTGCGGCGTCAACAACATCCCGACCTATGAGGAACAGGCCAAGGCCGCCTGGAGCCAGGTGCAGAACCAGTACCAGCGCCGCGCCGACCTGATCCCGAACCTCGTCGAGACCGTCAAGGGCTTCGCCGCCCAGGAAAAGGAAGTGCTGACCGCGGTGGTCGAGGCCCGTGCCAAGGCGACTGCGACCAACATCGACGCCAGCCAGCTCTCCGATCCCGCCGCCGTGCAGAAATTCCAGGCGGCACAGGGCGAGCTCTCTGGCGCGCTGTCGCGCCTCCTCGTCACCGTCGAGGCCTATCCGGACCTCAAATCCAACGCGAACTTTCTGGCCCTGCAGAGCCAGCTCGAAGGCACCGAGAACCGCATCTCGGTCGCCCGGCGCGACTACATCGAGGCGGTCCGCGTCTACAACACCGAGCTGAAGACCGTCCCCGGCTCCTGGTTCGCCAGCTGGTTCTATCCCGAATCGAAGCCGATGGAGACGTTCGCGGCGGAACCCACCGCCAGCCAGCCGCCGACGGTCAAGTTCAACTGAGATGACGGCGGTCGGCGCGCACACCGGGCCCCTCCGCCCGGCGACGGCGAGCGTCAGGGCGTTCGGCTGGACAGCCGTGCGCGCCCGGCTGGCGCCGCTGCCGCTCGTCCTGCTCCTCCTTGCCCTCGCGGTCGCGGCCCTCCTCTCGCCCGCCTCCGCCCAGACCTTGCCGCCGCTCACCGGCCGCGTCGTCGATACCGCCGGCCTGCTCGATGCCGCCACCCGGAGCGCGCTCGACGCGGAACTCGCCGCCTTCGAGCGCAGCTCCTCCGACCAGGTCGTCGTCGCCACCGTGCCGGACCTCCAGGGCGAGGCGATCGAGGAGTTCGGCGTCAAGCTCGCCCGCGCCTGGAAGCTCGGCCAGGCGGGCGAGGACAATGGCGTGCTGCTCCTCGTCTCCCGTGATGACCGCAAGGTGCGGATCGAGGTCGGCTATGGCCTCGAGGGCACGCTCACCGACGCGCTGAGCCAGGTCATCATCCAGGAGGACATCCTCCCCGCCTTCCGCGCCGGCGACTATCCCGGCGGCATCCGGAAAGGCGCGAGCGGCATCCTGAAAGTGCTCTCGGGCGACGCCGCCGAACTGCAGGCGCGCGCCGACCGCAATGCCAGCCGCGCCACCGACGAGGGCACGCCGACCGAGACCCTCCTCTTCATGGGCATTTTCGTCCTCGTCTGGCTCGTCGTCCTCGGCGGCGGGGTGATGGTCATGCTCGCCCGCCGCTTCGGGCAGAAGGTCGGCCCGAACCGCTGGCGCTGGCTCGGCATGGTCTGGACTCTCGCCGCCGCCAGCCGCTCGTCCGGCCGGGGCGGCCTCGGGGGCGGCGGCTTCGGCGGTGGCGGTGGTTTTGGCGGCGGCTCGTCGGGCGGCGGCTTTTCCGGCGGCGGCGGTTCTTTCGGCGGCGGAGGCTCGTCCGGCTCATGGTAGGCTTCACCCCGGCAGAACACGCCCGCATCGCCGCCGCCATCGGCCGCGCCGAGACGGCCACTTCCGGCGAGATCTTCGCCGTGCTCGCCCGCGAGAGCGACGGCTATTTCTTTCCCTCGGCCTTCGCCGCCCTCGCCCTCTCGCTCCTGGCCGGCCTCCTCACCAGCCTCGCCGCACTCCTGTCCGGTGTCCATCTCCCGGCCTTCGCGCTGGAGGCGGTGCAGACCCTTGGCGCCGTGGCGATCCTCCTCGCCCTCGGCGTCTTTCCGGCCCTCCGCCTGATGCTGGTGCCCGCCGGCCTCAAGACCGAGCGCAGCCACAGGATGGCGATGGCGCAGTTCATGGCGCACAACCTCCATGCCACCGAGGCCCGCACCGGCATCCTGATCTTCGTCTCCGCCGCCGAGCACCATGCCGAGGTCGTTGCCGACGCCGGCATCCACGCCAAGGTGCCGCAGGCCGAGTGGGACGCCATCGTCGTGACCCTTACCGAGGCCGCGCGCGCCGACCGGCTGGCCGACGGCTTCGTCGAGGCGATCGCCGCCGCCGGCCGGCTTCTCGCCGCGCACTTCCCCGCCGGAACCGAAAACCCCAACGAGCTGCCCGACCGGCTGGTCGAGCTCTAGCAGCGCTCCCGCGCGCGGCGGCGGCTGCCCCCTCCGCGGAGGGCCGGCAGCGGACACCGCGGTCGGCGAAAGTATGAGCCGCCCTCGGCTGGACCCTTCGCCGGCTTGCTCCTAAGTTGGCCGCAAACGCACCGGCGCGTCACGCCGGCGCACCACGGCCGCCGACGGCCGGGAACAGGCGGGGAGGCCATCATGACGACGATCGCTGTCAAGGACGAGTGGAAGCAAGGCGCCCTCCTGTCGGATGCCGATTACAACGCCTGGTACGCCCGGAGCATCAGCGACCCCGACGGCTTCTGGGGCGAGAAGGCGCAGGCGATCGACTGGATCACCCCCTTCACCAAGGTGCAGAACACCTCCTTCGAGCCCGGCAATGTCTCGATCAAATGGTTCGAGGACGGCACGCTCAACGTCTCCGCCAACTGCCTCGACCGGCACCTCGAAACCCGCGGCGACCAGACCGCGATCCTCTTCGAGGGCGACGACCCCGCGGATTCGCGCGCCATCACCTACCGCGAGGCGCACGCCGAGGTCTGCCGCATGGCGAACGTCCTGAAGGCGCGCGGCGTCGAGAAGGGCGACCGCGTCACCCTCTACATGCCGATGATCCCGGAGGCCGCCTTCGCCATGCTCGCCTGCGCCCGGATCGGCGCGATCCACTCCGTCGTCTTCGGCGGCTTTTCGCCGGATGCGCTCGGCGGCCGCCTTGCCGGCGCCGGTTCTTCCGTCCTCATCACCGCCGACGAGGGCAAGCGCGGCGGCAAGACCGTGCCGCTGAAGAAGAACGCCGACCGCGCCATCGCCATCGCCGAGAAGCACGGGCAGACAATCGAGACCGTGCTCGTCGTCCGGCGCACCGGCGGCGAGATCGCCATGCAGGACGGCCGCGACATCTGGTGGCACGAGGCCCGCGAGACCGTCGAGCCCGTCTGCGCGCCCGAGCCGATGGGCGCAGAGGACCCGCTGTTCATCCTCTACACCTCCGGCTCGACCGGCCAGCCGAAAGGCGTGCTGCACACCTCCGGCGGCTACCTCGTCTATGCCGCGATGACGCATAAATACGTCTTCGACCTCCGCGAAGGCGACGTCTACTGGTGCACCGCCGATGTCGGCTGGGTCACCGGCCACAGCTACATCGTCTACGGCCCGCTCGCCAACGGCGCGACAACGCTGATGTTCGAGGGCGTGCCGAACTATCCCGACGCCTCGCGCTTCTGGCAGGTGATCGACAAGCACCAGGTCAACATCTTCTACACCGCCCCCACCGCCATCCGCGCTTTGATGGGCGCCGGCGACGGCCCGGTGACGAAGACCTCGCGCAAAAGCCTGCGGGTGCTCGGCTCGGTCGGCGAGCCGATCAACCCGGAAGCCTGGAACTGGTACTACAAGGTCGTCGGCGAGGAGCGCTGCCCGATCGTCGACACCTGGTGGCAGACCGAGACCGGCGGCATCCTCATCACCCCGCTGCCCGGCGCCACCGCGCTGAAGCCGGGCTCGGCCACCCGCCCGTTCTTCGGCGTCGTCCCCGAGCTCGTCGACAACGAGGGCGCTGTGCTCGAGGGCGCTACCGAGGGCAATCTCTGCCTCACCACCAGCTGGCCCGGCCAGATGCGCACCGTCTTCGGCGACCACGAGCGCTTCGAGCAGACCTATTTCTCGACCTATCCCGGCAAGTATTTCACCGGCGACGGCGCAAGGCGCGACGCGGACGGCTATTTCTGGATCACCGGCCGCGTCGACGACGTCATCAACGTCTCCGGCCATCGCATGGGCACGGCCGAGGTGGAATCCGCCCTCGTCGCCCACCCGAAGGTCTCGGAAGCCGCCGTCGTCGGCTATCCCCACGACATTAAGGGCCAAGGCATCTACGCCTATGTCACGCTGATGTCGGGCATCGAGCCCTCCGAGGAACTGCGCAAGGAGCTCGTCGCGCACGTGCGCAACGAGATCGGCCCGATCGCCTCCCCCGACCGCATCCAGTTCTCCCCGGGCCTGCCAAAAACCCGCTCCGGCAAGATCATGCGCCGAATCCTGCGCAAGATCGCCGAGGACGATTTCTCCGCCCTCGGCGACACCTCGACCCTCGCCGACCCTGCCGTGGTCGACGACCTCATCGACAACCGCCAGAACAAGAAGGGCTGAGATGCGGATAGGGCGCCGGACCCCACAAGCGACATAAGATTTCCCGCTGAGGCTTATGCGCATGCACACTCCGGCGCCCAATCCGGCCTGCTTCCGCTCCTGCTCCGGACGATCCGTCATCCCGGCTTGAGTCTGCACCTCGTTCGGGATGCTGCAAACCTTCGCGCTTCGTCATCCCGGACTTGATCTCCGCGAAACCATCGGTTTCGCTGGGATCCATGCCAAGCCGTTAAAACACGCTCTGTCCGGTCGACATTCCCGTTCTGAGGCGGACCATTTGGACGAGCGCGGAGGAATGGATCCCGGGTCAAGCCCGGGATGACGGGACTGAGGCGTTGTGCCGTCGCAGGAACTCGAGCCGTCAACCTTCGGCGGCTAAGCGCGAATGGGTAACCGAGCGCGCTGACGCCCGCTTACGCACACCGCAGTCGCAAGCCCGGCGTCCCTGTGACATTTTGCCTTTTGCCTCAGCGCCTTGCCCCAATCTGACGTTTTTGCCGGCAGCCTCTTGCCGTGCCGCGATTCCAGTCCCATACTTTCTCTCGTGTTCAACGCAGTGAAAGGAGGTGATCCAATGTCGAGTGATTTCCAAATGCCGGCTGGGTCTTTGTATCGCGGTGTTTCGGTGGAGCAGTCTCCTTCTCACGCCTAAGATATGCGGGCAGGGTCCGACGACCCCCGGCATGAAAGACTTCACGGGGCCGTTTCTCTCAGGAGAAACGGCCTTTTGTGTTTGGTGGCGTAATCGGTTTTCGTTCGTGTCGTCCGGCAATGCATTGCCGAATTGACGATCTCCTCCAGAGGGCCCACCATTTCCCGAACGAAGAGGGCGAGGTCATGCGCATTTCCCTTACCGATGCGGCTGAGCGGCTGCCTGACCTCGTCCAATATGCCGAAGCAGGCATCGAGATCATCCTCACCCGAAGGGGGGAGCCGGCGGTGAGGCTGGTGGCTGTCGGCCTCGACAGCCCGCGTCCTTTCGCAACCCTTGAGGAAAAACGCGAGGCGCTGGACGCTGCGCGGCAGTTCGGCCGGTCACGGCCAAAACCGGAAACAAGTGCTGCTCGCAGCCAGGACTTTCTCTATGACGAGGACGGGATGCCGGGATGATCGTCGTCGACACGTCGGCCTTGCTCTCTATTCTCCAGGACGAGGCAGATGCCAATGACATCGCCGAGGTGCTGAAGGCCGAGGCGCAGATCCTGATGTCGGCCGCAACGTTGGCGGAAGCCCTCATCGTCGCTGGACGCCGCAACAGCGGCAGGGAGATGGCGGAACTGATCGGGCGCCTGAAGATCGATATCGTACCTGTCTCGCCACTATCGGCAACCCGTGTTGCGGAAGCCTACCGCCGCTGGGGCAAGGGCCAGCACCCGGCTCGCCTGAACTTCGGCGATTGCTTCGCCTACGAACTCGCCGATGCGAATGCCTGTCCTCTCCTGTTCATCGGCAACGACTTCGCCCAGACCGACATCACCGCCGCCTTCCCCGCCTGACTCCCATCCCTCACCGATACAGATCCGCCCGCGTCGGCGGCAGGCCCGACGGCCCGCGCTTGCGCTTGCTGGCCAGCGTCTGGTGGATCGACACCGTCCCCCGCTCGAAGGCGATCGAGCAGCCGGCGAGATAGACCAGCCAAAGCCGCGTCTTCGCCTCGCCGACCTCCACCACCGCTTCGTCGTAGCGGGCGAGCAGCCGGTCGTGCCAGTGCCGGCAGGTGCGCTGGTAATGCTCGCGCAGGCCCTCGACGTCGGCGATCTCGAAGCCGTGCTGCTCCATCTGCCGGACCGTGTTGCCGATGTTGTCGAGCTCGCCGCCGGGAAAAATGTATTTCGTCAGCAAAGCGAATTCCGGCCGCTTCCGCTTGAACACTTTGTCCGTACGCTTGGCCGGCCGGGTGATGGCGTGGTTGAGGAAGAGCCCGTCCTTCGCCAGCACCTTGCGCACGGTCTTGTAATAGGTCGCCATGTTGTCGAGGCCGACATGCTCCTGGAAGCCGACCGAGACGACCTTGTCGAACTTGCCCTCGACGGTGGAATAGTCGCGCAGCTGGACCGAAACGCGGTCCTCCAGCCCCAGCCGCTTCACCTTCGCCTGGGCCAGCGTCACTTGCTCCTCCGACAGCGAGACGCCGGTCGCGGTGACGCCGTAATGCGTTGCGGCATAGCAGACGAGCGCGCCCCAGCCGCAGCCGATGTCGAGCAGCCTGTCGCCGGGCTTCAGGCGCAGCTTGCGGCAGATCAGCTCCAGCTTGTCCTGCTGCATCTGTTCGAGATCATTATTCCAATCGGTGGCGTAGCCGCAGGAGTAGAGCATCTCGGTGTCGAGGAAGAGCGCGTAGAAGGCGTTGGAGACGTCGTAGTGATAGGCGATGTTCTCCTTGTTCTCGGTGGGGCTGCCATCGCTGGGGCGTTCGTCCTTCACGGTCTCCAGCGGCCAGGGCCCGCCGCGCGGCAAGAGCAGGAACTTCAGCGCCAGCTTCACCGCGGCGCCCTTGTCCAGCGTCTTGCGGAAATCGCGGGTCTTCACCGTCGGCTTCTGGCGGACGAGGTCGAACAGCGTGCCGCCGGCGATGTCGATGCGCTTGGCGACCCAGAGGTTGGCGAGGGTGTCGAGCGTCGGACGGCGGGCGAGAGCCGCCACCACGTTCTCGTCGCCGATCACCACGGTAAGGCTTTTGGCGCCGAGGTTCTCCGGCACGGTCGAGCCGTCCCAGAGCCGGAAGCCCAGCGTCAGCCCCAGCTTCTCCCGGGCATGCCCGATGAACCCGCGGAACGCCCGCACCCGCCTTGCCTTGGCATCCATGTCCCGCTCCTTGCTCGGTCGTCCGAGGCTACGCTGCCACCAGCGCCGCTGTCACGGCGCAGCGGAGCAAAACAGTGCGGCAGTATCTGCCGTGCATTGTCTCACGTGAAACATTCCAGATGCCGAAGGGTTGTCTCTTCAGACAATTTGCCGCAAAGCCAGACTTTCTCGGCCAGACAAGGACGATCTCGTGCGCGTCTCGACCCTCCTCCTCGCTTCCCTCCTGATCGCCGGGCCCGCCGCCGCGCAAGGCACGGATTCTGCCGTTCCGCCGCTCGATGGCGGCGTGACCCTCGATGGCGGCAGCCCGCCAGCGTCGGGAAATGCCGGCGCGACTCTTCCGCCCGATCTCGCTTTGCCGGACGGCCTGCCGCAGACCGACGGCACCGCCATCGACGAAGGCGCCTCGCAAGGGACGATGCCGGCCAACCGCATGCCCTCGGGACCCGAACTCCTGCCCGGCATGCTCGACAGCCAGATTCAGAAATGCTGGTCGATGCCGGTGATGAAGGGCGATCCCGGCGAGGGCGGCATTGCCCGCATCCGGGTGAAGCTGCTGCCGGACGGCAATCTCGAAGGGCAGCCGATGATGATGGACAAGCCGGCCGGGCCAAAGGGGCTGGTGTTTGCCGAAAGCGCCGCGCGCGCCATCGTCAAATGCGCGCCCTACAAGCTGCCGCCCGAGAGTTACGAGTCCTGGAAGGACATCACGCTTTACTTCGACACGCTGGATTTCTGAACCGCCGGACCGATCAGGCGCCGGTGCACCAGTCGCGCCGCGCCTTGCCTTGATAGGGCGCGACGAGGCCCTCGCGCAGCAGGACCGCCCCGACGTCGGCATGGCCCGCCGCCGACATCTCGGCCAGCACGCGGCCGAAATACTTGTCGCCGGAGACATTGCTGATCGTCACCGCGCCGCCCGCCAGCAGCGAGGCCAGCCGCGCCTTGGCGACCCCGGCCGCCTGTCTCTCCGCGTCGCACTTGCCCGACATCTCCGGCGCGTCGATGCCGCGCAGCCGGACGGCGACGGCCACCGTCTGTTGCGGCCAGATATGCGCCGTCACCTCCACCGTGTCGCCATCCCGCACCTTCACCACCTCCGCCGTGATCGGCCCGCTGATCGCGTCGTCGCGGGCATGGCTGGTGGCGCTAGCGACGAGGAGCAGCGCGAGAGCGGGAAGAAGGCGGAGCATGGACATTAGGGTATCCGGAGTAGACGTGAGATCATTTTCCTATCACGGCGAGGCCGGCAGGTCAATGTTCCCTATAGCATCAGCGTCAGACTGGAGACTGTCCGGGGTCCATCGCAAAGGGTGTGCAGATTAATGCCAGCCTGGCGCGGTCGGGAGCCGGAGAGGCGCTCCGCCCCCTGATAGGACGAGATAGCAAGGATGCACCGCGCCGCCGGCCATCGCCAGCTTGATCTCCATGTAGCTGAACATGGCCGCGTCAAACTTCCGCCGCGGTGTGCCAGCAAGCGGCCTCCCGTCCTCCCCCGGAGTCTCCCGACGTGCCTGTTCTCTCCCGCTCTCTCGGTCTCGGCCTCGCCGCAGCGCTTCTCCTCGCGCTCAGTGCCTGCGCCAGCCGTCCGCCCGCCGGCCCGACCACCGCGATCGCCATCGACAGCAAAGCCGCGCTGGCCTCGGTCAACGCTTTCCGCGCCGAGCATAAGCTCGCGGCGCTGAAGACCGACGAGCGGCTGATGCGCGTGGCCGCCCGCCAGTCGGCGGCGATGGCGGCACGCGACACCATGGACCACGCGGTAAGCGGCCGGTTGGACAGCCGGATCGAGGCCGAGGGCTATCGCTGGTCGACGATCGCCGAGAACATCGGCAAGATCTACGCGGACTATCCCCGCGCCATGGCCGGCTGGATCGCCTCGCCGCACCACCGCGCCAACCTCCTCAACCCCGCAATGACCGAGATCGGCTTCGCCGGCGCCCGCACCGCCAACGGCCGCACCTACTGGACCCAGGTCTTCGCCGCCCCGAGCGCCGCCGGCCGCTAGCGTCGCCGAGCCTCGGGCCGGAAAACTCTGATGGCGGAACGGCGACAGCGACGCCGGCCTTCTTAGCCCCTTAGGAAACAGAGCGTCGGGCGATAAGGAAAAGCGCGGACGGCGGGAGAACGCGCTGTCCCGTTATCCTGCAAGGACGGCGCAACCCTCATCCCGTTGCCGCGACCTTCTCCCCACAGGGGAGAAGAAAGCAGCGTCAGCGTGATGCGGCCTAAAAGGCACCGCGTTCTTCGCCCCTCCGGTGAGAAGTGGCCGGCAGGCCGATGAGGGGAGCGGCGGTACCGGAAAGACGCGCCGACACGCATTACTGCAAGGCCTGCGCCTGACCTTGAAGGGCTCCTCGCCAATGATTTTAACCCGCGCGAAGCGGCCGCTAAAGTTTCAGCCTGCGCTTCGTCTGACGACATCGATCATGATTGAGGTCTTCGCCGCTGAGACGTCGTTGTGTGTTCCCGCTGATACCTGAGTGAGCAAGCAGAATGCGCCGACGGGGGAAGATAGCTCCCCTCCCTGCCCGGCGCAGGATGCCCTCGATTTTACGCCCGCCTCAAAAATCCGAGATGATGCCGTTCTTTTCCCAGTCGCCGTAGCGGACCGGTTCCGGCCCGCCGCGGCCGCCTTGTTCCGGCGGCAGGGCCGCAGCCTCGGCCGCCCGGCGGCGCGCCTCGGCCTCGGCCAGCGCGCGTTCAGCGGCGGGCGTCAGCGGGCGGGCGGAGGGCGTCTCGGTTTCCGTGGGTGCCACCACGGCAGCGGGCTCGGCAATTTCGTTGGACATGGATCGTCTCGCAAAGGGCAGATCGGCCGGGCGGCGGCCCGCACGATGTGCTATGGCCGGTGATGTAGCGATTTTTCCGGCGATTGGCAGGCCCGCTCGGCAATCGGCCCGGCCAACCCCGGTGGCCGCTGACTGCCGCCTGCCGCCGCGCAAGGCTGGAAGATTGAACGAAACGCCGATCATCCCCACGTCGCAGGGGACAGCTGCGATGGGCGGCGGGATGCGAGGAGCACGAGAGAACCCATGAACACGATGAAGACGGCGATGCTGATCGCCTTCATGACCGCCCTGTTCATAGGCATCGGCCTCCTCCTCGGCGGCAAGGGTGGCATGCTCATTGCGCTGGGCGTCGCCGTGGTGATGAACCTCTGGTCCTACTGGAACGCCGACAAGATGGTGCTGCGCATGAACAATGCGCAGGAGGTTGACGCCCGCACGGC
The DNA here is from genome assembly GCF_055730135.2 of Mesocryomonas lacus. NCBI lineage: Bacteria > Pseudomonadati > Pseudomonadota > Alphaproteobacteria > Hyphomicrobiales > Aurantimonadaceae > Mesocryomonas > Mesocryomonas lacus. The sequence goes on from NZ_JBUZWE020000018.1 coordinate 31,906, forward strand.
GCCGGAATTCTACCATCTGGTGGAGCGGCTCGCCGCCAATGCCGGCCTGCCGATGCCGAAGGTCTACCTCATCGACGAGGACCAGCCGAACGCCTTCGCCACCGGCCGCAACCCGCAGAACGCCGCGGTCGCCGCGACGACGGGCCTTTTGCGCCGCCTCAGCCAGGACGAAGTCGCCGGCGTGATGGCGCACGAACTCGCCCATGTCGAGAACCGCGACACGCTGATCATGACGATCACCGCGACGCTCGCCGGCGCGATCTCTATGCTCGGCAATTTCGCTATGTTTTCCGGCGGCAACGACAACCGCAACCCGCTCGGCTTCATCGGCGTCATCGCGGCCATGATCATCGCGCCGTTCGCGGCCATGCTGGTGCAGATGGCAATCTCGCGCACCCGCGAATATGCCGCCGACCGGCGCGGCGCGGAAATCTCTGGCTCGCCTCTGTCGCTCGCCTCGGCGCTGCAGAAGATCGCCAGTAATCACAGCGTCAACGAGCGGGCGGAACGCAGCCCGGCCATGGCGCACATGTTCATCATCAATCCTCTGAGTGGCCAACGCATGGATAGCCTTTTCTCGACCCACCCCGACACCGGCAACCGCATCGCCGCGCTGCAGGCGATGACCGACATCGGCTCCGGCCCGCGCGTCAGCCAGCCGGCCCGGGCCGAGCGCGTCACCGACGGCGCCGCCCCCGGCCCCTGGTCGCGCGGTGCCGATCGTCGCGCGCCGGATGCCGGCAAGGCCAAGGGGCCATGGGGTTGACCGGCCAGCGCCGCGGCGGCAATTTCGACGCAACCAGATCCGCCCCCCGCAAGAAGCCTTTGCCTGGCAAGGGCCCGAGCACCTATGTCAAGCCGCTGACGAACGGCCCCGGCGGCGGCTTCACGCCCGACGGCTATTCTGCCGGCGACCGGCCGGGCCTCGGCGCGCGGCTGGTGGCGGCCAAGCTCCTCTCGGCCATCGTCGACCAGAAGACCTCGGCCGACGGCGTGCTGGACCCGCGCGGCGGCCATCCCGGCTTCCGAGCGCTGGAGATCCGCGACCAGGGCCTCGTCAAGGCGATCATTCTCACGGCGCTGCGCTTTCGCGGCACCATCGAGCGGGCGCTCGACCGCTGCCTCGACCGGCCGCTGCCGCCGAACGCGGCGTCGCTGCGCCACATCCTGCATGTCGGTGCCGCGCAGATCCTCTTCCTCGACGTGCCGGATTCGGCCGCCGTCGATCTCGCGGTCGCTGCCGCCAACGTCGATTCCCGCAGCCAGCGTTTCGGCGGCATGGTCAATGCCGTATTGCGCCGCCTGTCGCGCGAGAAGGAGGCGATGGCCGTCGTCTCGAAGCCCGGCGAGAACATGCCGGACTGGCTGATGGCGCGGCTTGTCGAGGCCTATGGCAAGGAGACCGCCCAGGCGATCGCCCTCTCCCACCTCACCCCGCCGCCGCTCGACCTCACCGTCAAGGGCGATCCGGCCGAATGGGCCGAGAAGCTCGGCGGCACGGCGCTCCCGACCGGCACCGTCCGGCTCGGCGATTTCGACGGCCCGGTGACCGGCCTGCCCGGTTTCGAGACCGGCGAATGGTGGGTGCAGGACGCCGCCGCCGCGCTTCCCGCCAAACTCCTTGGCGACCTCACCGGCCTCCGCGTCGCCGACGTCTGCGCCGCCCCCGGCGGCAAGACGGCGCAGCTGATCATGGCCGGGGCCAAGGTCACCGCACTCGACATCAACGCCAACCGGATGAAGCGGCTGAAGGACAATCTCTTCCGCCTCGGCCTCGAGGCGGAGACCGAAGTGGTCGACCTCGCGGCCTATGAGCCTGCGGAGCCCTTTGACGCCATCCTCGTCGACGCGCCTTGCTCGTCCACCGGCACCATCCGCCGCCATCCCGACGTCGCCTACACCAAGGACGCCGCCGAGGTGGAGAAGCTCGCCGGCGTCCAGGCCCGCCTCCTGCGCGCCGCCGCCGCGATCCTGAAGCCGGGCGGGCGCATGGTCTTCTCCAACTGCTCGCTCGACCCCTCGGAAGGCGAGGACGTGGTCGCCGCCTTCCTCGCGGAAACGCCAGGTTTTGCCGTCGACCCCATCCTCCCCGCCGAAATGCCGGGTCTTGAAACGGCGATCGACGCCCGCGGCATGCTGCGCACGACGCCCGCCATGCTGCCCAACCCGGTCGCCAAGCTTTCCGGCCTCGACGGCTTCTTCGCCGCGCGGCTGCGCAAGGCCTGATGCCAATTGGTGGCATGGGCTTGAAACCCCGGAGGGCGGGCTCGGTGGAGGGGCAACCTCTGGAAGATATCGCCGAGCTCTCACGCTCGTCATCCTCGCCGAAGGCGGGGACCCATGCCGTCGCGGAGAGGGCAACTTCATCGGTTGACCTCCTCCTCCTCCGGGGCGGTAAAGGAAGCGGATAGGCATGGGTCCCCGCGCTGCGCGCGAGGATGACGACCGCTGGGAGGTTGCGTCGTGCCGACGGACAGGAAAACGCAAGTTCAAGGTTGGAAAGCTGCGGCGGCGGCCCCCAAAACCAAAAAGGCCCCCGCCTCTCCCGAACGGAGATGCGAAGGCCCTCTGGCAGCCGTACCGAACGGCCACTTACCACTGAATAAGCCGGCTTACTTCTTCTTGTCGGTGCCGCTCTGCGGGGCCGCGAACTTGCCGGGTACCGTCATCGGCGCCGCTGCCTTGGTCTTGTCGGCCTTCGGCTTGCGGGTTTCCTTGTTGCTGCGCATCTGACCTTTGGCCATGACCGTTTCCTCTTGGTTGTCGATGGCCGAGCCTACAGCATTGGCCGGACGAGCGGAATTGATTTCAGCCGGGCGGTATAGGCAATGCCGCAGGCTGCGGACCTTGCGAAGACAGCCTTTCCCGGCAGGAGGCCTGCGCGAGCGGTGGCGTCTGCGTCCTTGCCCGAAAACCCGGCAAAGCGCCCTAGCCCGACTCCCGGCATCGATCGCGGACAAGGCGGCGGAAGCGTGGAGCGTGGCGGCCGTTTATTTCGGCAGAAGCCGAGTTCACCGCACCGCAGGATGCTCTAGGGTCGCGCCGGTCCGCCGCGACGCCAACCTGCAAGAGAACCGCCATGCCTTCGAGACTAACCCTTCCCGCGTCACCGCTCCGGCAGAAGGCGATCTGGGGCTGGATGATGTTCGACGTCGCCGCCCAGCCCTTCTTCACCGTCGTCATCACCTTCGTCTTCGGCCCCTATCTCGTCTCTGAGATGGCGCGCGATCCGGCGGCGGGACAGGCGGCCTGGGGCCTTGCCGCAGCGGCTGCGGCGGTGCTCGTCGCGCTGTTCTCGCCGTTTCTCGGCGCCGTCGCCGACCGCGCCGGGCGGCGCAAACCCTGGATCGCGGGCTTTGCCCTCGTGAAGATCCTCGCCCTCCTGGCGCTCTGGACGGCCGCGCCCGGCACCAGCCTCCTCGCCGCGCTGGCACTTCTGGTCCTTGCGCAAGTGGCGGCGGAGTTCTCGATCGTCTTCAACGATGCGATGATCCCGCGCCTCGTTCCGCCAGCCTCGATCGGCCGCGTCTCCAACGTCGCCTGGGGTCTCGGCTATCTCGGCGGCATGGTGTTTCTGGCGCTGACGCTGGCGCTCCTCGCGGCCAGCCCCGAGACCGGGCTGACGCTTGCCGGCATCCCGCCGCTGTTCGGCCTCGACCCGGCGCTCGGCGAGGGCGCCCGCGCCACGGCGCCGCTCGCCGGCCTCTGGTATCTCGTCTTCATCCTGCCGATGTTCCTGTTCACCCCGGACGCATCGGCGCGCGAGGCGATCGGCCCGGCCATCCGCGCGGCCCTCGGCGATCTCGTCGGCACCTTTCGCGAAGCGCGCACGCGCCAGCCGCTGTTCCGCTTCCTCCTCGCGCGGATGGCCTACCAGGACGGCGTCAACGCCCTCCTGGTGCTCGGCGGGGCGTTCGCCGCCGGCATGTTCGGCTGGTCGGTCACCGAGACCGGCCTCTTCGGCATCCTCCTCAACGTCGCCGCCATTCTCGGCTGCCTCGCCGCCGGCCGCTTCGAGGCGCGGCTCGGCTCCAAACGGGTGATCGTCATCTCGGTGCTCTGCCTGACGCTGGCGACGCTCGGCATCGTCTCGACCGGACGGGATTCGGGGCTGTTCGGCCTTCTCGCCTGGCCGTCGGCAGACGGCGGCACCGGGCTGTTCGCCAGCCCCGCCGAGCACGCCTATCTCGGCTGGGGCGTGCTGATCGGGCTGGCCTTCGGCCCGGTCCAGGCCTCTTCGCGGGCATGGCTCGCGCAGTCCGTCAGCCCCGAGGAGGCCGGGCGCTATTTCGGCCTCTACTCCCTGACGGGCCGCGCGACGTCGTTCCTCGCCACGCTTTCCGTCGCCGGACTGACGCTGCTCGCCGCAGAATGGACCGCACCCGAAAACGCCGCCCGCATCGGCATGTCGGCGCTCCTCGTCTTCTTTGCGATCGGGCTGGCGCTGCTCTGGCGTACGCCGGGACCGACGACCCGCTCCGCCAAACTGTAGAAACGCAAGATGAAGGGTGGAATTACCAAGCGTAAAGCATAGTGACGATCACCGGCCGGCAGGAATCGATGGCGGAGATGTCGGAGAGTTATTTAACTTCCCTAGGATAATAGCCACCTACCCTTAGGATTCTCTGGCAATAGGTCGACCATGCTTTCCCGTCATATCAGCTTGAATAAGAAGATTATCATTACCTTCGCGCCGATCCTTCTGGCGTTGGGGGCAATGGCTGCCGTTGTCTGGTTGAACATTGCCGGCATTCAGCAGGCGAACAAATGGGACGTCCATACAACGACGGTCCTGTCCACGATTGAAGAGGCCCGCGGGGCCTTCAAAGACCAAATTTCGACGGTTCGCGCCTACACCATCGTCCGCGACGACAAGTTCAAGCCGATTTACCAGAACGCGGTGACGCTGTTCAATGACCGGCTTGACCAGGTCGCGGCGCTCACTGCCGACAACCCGGCGCAGCAGCAGCGGATCGCCAACCTGCGCGTCGAGGGCAAGGACTACGAGGACAATATCGGTGACCTGCAGATCAAGCTTGCCGGCGACCCCGCGACCCTTGGCAGGGCGATCGAACTCGTGAAGACCGGTGTGGCCGCTCAGAAAACCGCGGAGGTCGAGGCCATCATCGCGGAGATCACAAAGGCGGAGAACGACCTTCTGGTGATCCGCCGCGCATCGGCGCAGGAGTCGTTCACGATGGCCTACACGGTGCTGGCTGCCGGAGCCGCAATGGCGATCGGCCTCGCTCTGATCATGGGCTGGATGCTGTCGCGGGCCGTCGCCCGTCCGATCGCCGCGATGACCTCGGCGATGAGCGACCTCGCCCGCGGCAACCTCGCGATCACCGTCCCCGAGCTTGATCGCCGCGACGAGGTCGGCGCGATGGCGCAGGCGGTGCAGGTGTTCAAGGACGCCGCCAACGAGAACAAGCGCCTGGAAGTCGAGGCGACGGCCGCCCGCGAGGCGCAGGCCTCGCAGCGTGATCGCCAGTCTGCGATCGACAATGCGAAGGCCGAGGATCTGAAACTCTTCGTCCATGCCGTCGAGGCCGGCTTCGACGAGTTGTCCGCCGGCAACCTCACCGTCCGCATGGACCAGGCCGTCGCGCCGGAGTTCGAGCCGATCCGCCAGAAGTTCAACGACAGCGTGACCGCGCTGGAAGAGACGCTCGGCTCCGTCGTCGACGCCGTCGGCTCGATGCGCGTCGGCCTCAACGAGATCACGGTCGCCGCCGGCGATCTCTCGCAGCGCACCGAGCAGCAGGCGGCGAGCCTTGAAGAGACCGTCGCGGCGCTCTCGGAAGTGATGCGCGCCGTCACCGGTACGGCGAGCGAGGCCGGCACCGCCCAGACCTCGGCGACCACCGCCCTTACCAATGCCGAGAAGGGCGGCGTCATCGTCGCCCAGGCCGTCGAGGCGATGAGCCAGATCGAGCAGTCGTCGGATGCCATCGGCAAGATCATCGGCGTCATCGACGAGATCGCCTTCCAGACCAACCTCCTCGCGCTGAATGCCGGCGTCGAGGCGGCACGGGCGGGCGAGGCCGGCCGCGGCTTTGCGGTCGTCGCCCAGGAAGTGCGCGGGCTCGCCCAGCGTTCTGCCGAGGCCGCCAAGGAGATCAAGGACCTGATCTCGACCTCGTCCACCCAGGTCGAGCGCGGCGTCAACCTCGTCACCGCCTCCGGCCGGGCACTGGAAGAGATCGTCTCGACCGTCGGCGAGATGTCCTCGACCGTGACGGGCATTGCCGGCTCGGCCCGCGAGCAAGCGACGAGCCTGAAGGAAGTCGCGATCGCCGCCGACCAGATGGACAAGGTCACCCAGCAGAACGCGGCGATGGTCGAGGAGACAACCGCCGCCGCGCAGACGCTCCTTGGCGAGACCGAGCAGCTGGCAACGCTGATGGACCGCTTCCGCACCAGCACCCAGCGCTCCGCCGCCCCGGCGCCCGCTGCCCGGACCGCCCAGCGCCCCCGTCCAGTCGCCGCGCCCGCCCGGCGCCCGTCGCCGAGCCAGGCCGCCATTCCGCAGATGCGCCACACCGGCACCGGTGGCGCGGCACCGTCGGCCGCTTCGAAGGAGGACAGCTGGGAGGTGTTCTGATCCCCAGCCAATCCGGACCGGCGCCAGCGCCGGTCCCCAAACGACAGACGGCTGCGGCGCCCCCATCCCGGAGGGCGCCGCAGCCGTTTTGGCGAAGGCAGAAAGGCGGCGGGTGCGTGTCTCCGCCCTACGCGACAGCGCCGGGTGTGCACGATTTCAGACGAGGCTCTCCAGTGCACCGGGTGGGTGATGCTGTCGGAGCCGCTCGCCAAAAACGCGTTGGGACAGACGCTTGGCAAGCCTTCGTTCACCCTGAAAACGGGCATTCGGCATCCTGGACGATTCCCACCAAGATAGCCTGAACTTCAACAGACCTTAAATGTTAGCTGCATATCATTATCCGGGTCTGGATACCCGTTGGAGTTCTGTTGGTATGGCGTTGTTCTCAAACCTCAAGATCGCAAGCAAAATTGCGACCCTGGTCGTCGCGGTCAGCATGGTCGGCATGCTCGTAGCCTTCTTCTCTTCGCGTGCCCTCAACGGCTCTGATCTAGACTATTCAAACCTTCTCGCGAACGAGAGCCGTGCTGCTCTTCTGCTTGCACGCGCAAACGTTAACATGAACCGCGTCGGCTACGCCCTGTATCAGGAGATCGCCTACGACGTGGCGAGCCCGGAGGCCAAGGGCGCCATGGCCGCCGCCCGTACTGCGCTGAAGACAGCTCAGGACCTCTTGGTCTCGACGCGGACGCTGATCCCCGCGAGCACGCCCGCGCTCGATGGTTTCTCGACTGAGATCACCGCCGTCGAGACGGCGATGGAAAAAGTGCTGGCCGCCGACCTTGGCGGCGATACCAACCGGGCGATGGCAGAGATGGCGACGATAGATCCGCGGATTAACGCCTTGGCAGACGCCCTCCGCGGATTCAACGACGAGATGAGCGCGAAGGTCGAGCGGGAGAGCGACGCCCTGTCGGCTCAGACCGCAACCTTCTCGATGCTGATCCTCGGCGGCACCGCCGCGGCCGGCCTGATCGCCCTCGTGGCAGCCATCCTCATCTCCGGCAAGACGATCACCGGTCCGCTGAACCGCCTGCGCGGCGTCATGGAAGAACTCGCCGGCGGCAAGCTCGACGTCGAGATCGCCGGACAGGACCGCCGCGACGAGGTCGGCCAGATGGCCAAGACCGTGCAGGTGTTCAAGGCGGCCGCCAACGAGAACAAGCGTCTTGAGGTCGAGGCGGCCGCTGCCCGCGAGGCGCAGGCCTCGCAGCGCGATCGCCAGTCGGCGATCGACAATGCGAAGGCCGAGGATCTGAAACTCTTCGTCCACGCCGTCGAGGCTGGCTTCGACGAACTCTCGGCTGGCAACCTCACGGTCCGCATGGACCGGGCCGTCGCGCCGGAGTTCGAGCCGATCCGCCAGAAGTTCAACGACAGCGTGACGGCGCTTGAAGAGACGCTCGGCTCCGTCGTCGACGCGGTCGGCTCGATGCGCGTCGGCCTCAACGAGATCACGGTTGCCGCCGGCGATCTCTCCCAGCGCACCGAGCAGCAAGCCGCCAGCCTCGAGGAGACCGTCGCGGCGCTCTCGGAAGTCATGCGCGCCGTCACCGGTACGGCGAGTGAGGCCGGCACCGCCCAGACCTCGGCGACCACCGCCCTCACCAATGCCGAAAAGGGCGGCGTCATCGTCGCCCAGGCGGTCGAGGCGATGAGCCAGATCGAGCAGTCCTCGGATGCCATCGGCAAGATCATCGGCGTCATCGACGAGATCGCCTTCCAGACCAACCTCCTCGCGCTCAACGCCGGCGTCGAGGCGGCACGGGCGGGCGAGGCCGGCCGCGGCTTTGCGGTCGTCGCCCAGGAAGTGCGCGGGCTCGCCCAGCGCTCGGCGGAAGCCGCCAAGGAGATCAAGGACCTGATCTCGACCTCGTCGACCCAGGTCGAGCGCGGCGTCAACCTCGTCACCGCGTCGGGCCGCGCGCTGGAGGAGATCGTCTCGACCGTCGGCGAGATGTCCACGACCGTCACGGGCATCGCCGGCTCGGCGCGCGAGCAAGCGACGAGCCTCAAGGAAGTCGCGATCGCCGCCGACCAGATGGACAAGGTCACCCAGCAGAACGCCGCCATGGTCGAGGAGACCACCGCCGCCGCGCAGACCCTCCTTGGCGAGACCGAGCAGTTGGCAACGCTGATGGACCGCTTCCGCACCAACACCCAGCGGACCGCCGCCCCGGCGCCAAAAGCCGCACAGCGCCCCCGTCCTGTTGCCGCGCCCGTCCGGCGCCCCTCGCCAAGCCAGGCCGCCATCCCGCAGATGCGCCATACCGGTACAGGCGGCGCGGCCCCGTCGGCTGCTTCGAAGGAGGACAGCTGGGAGGAATTCTGATCCCCAGTGAACCCGGACCGGCGGTAAAACCGGTCCCCAAACAACAGACGGCTGCGGCGTCCCCATTATGGAGGGCGCCGCAGCCGTTTTCGTCAGAACGTTAGAGACGTCGCCAGCCTTCGCGGGATCCGTCGGCCGGACCGGGCGACCCTCAGCAGAGCGGCGCGCTCAGTGCCGGAAGTGGCGCATGCCGGTGAACACCATGGCGATCCCGTGCGCGTCGGCCGCCGCGATCACCTCGGCGTCGCGCATGGAGCCGCCGGGCTGGATCACCGCGGTGGCGCCCGCCTCGATCGCCGAGATCAGGCCGTCGGCGAAGGGGAAGAAGGCGTCGGAGGCGACGACCGAACCGTGCGTCAGCGGCACGATGGCATGGCCGGCGGCAAGGCCCGCCACCTGCTCGGCGCCGCTGCGCTCGGTCAACAGCGCCTTCGCCGCGTCCTCGGCCTTGCGGGCGGCGATGCGCGAGGAATCGATGCGGCTCATCTGCCCGGCACCGATGCCGACGGCGGCAAGGTTCTTGGCATAGACGATGGCGTTCGACTTCACGTGCTTGGCAATGCGGAAGGCGAATTTCAGGTCCGCCATCTCCGCCTCGCTCGGCGCCCGCTTGGTGACCACCTTAAGCTCGATGTCGTCGATCACGCCATTGTCGCGCGACTGCACCAGAAGGCCGCCGGCGACCGACTTCACCATCGTGCCGCGGGCGCGGGGATCGGGCAGGCCGCCGGTGAGGAGAAGGCGCAGGTTCTTCTTGCCCGCGACGATGGCGATGGCGGCCTCGTCGGCATCGGGCGCGATGATCACCTCGGTGAACACCTCGACGATCGCCCGCGCCGCCTCGGCGTCGAGCGTGCGATTCATCGCGACGATGCCGCCGAAGGCCGAGACGGGATCGCAGGCGAGCGCCGCGCCATAGGCCTCGGCAAGGCTCGCGCCTTCCGCCACGCCGCAAGGATTGGCGTGCTTGATGATGGCGACCGCCGCGGTGCGCGCCGGGTCGAACTCGGCGACCAGCTCGAAGGCGGCGTCGGTGTCGTTGAGGTTGTTGTAGGAAAGCTCCTTGCCCTGCAGCTGGCGGGCGGTGGCAACGCCCGGCCGCTCGTCGCCATTGCGGTAGAAGGCCGCCGTCTGGTGCGGGTTCTCGCCGTAGCGCAGCGTCTGGGCGAGCGTTCCGGCAAAGCTCGCCTGGCGGGGCGCGGCATCCTTCAGCGTTTCAGCGAACCAAGACGAGATCGCGCTGTCATAGGCGGCGGTCCGGGCAAAGGCCTTCGCCGCCAGTCGCTGGCGCAGCGCGAACGGCGTCTCGCCCGCGCCCTCCGTCAACGCCTCGAGGATCGCCGCATAGTCGGCGGGGTCGGTCGCGACGGTGAGATAGGCGTGGTTCTTAGCCGCCGCCCGGATCATCGCGGGCCCGCCGATGTCGATGTTCTCGACCGCCGCGGCATAGTCGGCGCCGGCCTTCACCGTCGCCTCGAAGGGGTAGAGGTTGACCACCAGGAGGTCGATCCCGACAATGCCGTGCGCCGCCATGGCCTCGGCATGGGCGGGATCGGCGCGCACCGCCAAAAGTCCGCCATGGACGCCCGGATGCAGCGTCTTCACCCGCCCGTCCATGATCTCGGGAAAGCCGGTGAGCTCGGCGACGTCGCGCACCGCAAGCCCCTCGCCCTCCAGCGCCTTGCGCGTGCCGCCGGTCGAGACCAGCTCGACGCCCGCCGCCGCCAGCGCGCGGGCGAACTCGGCAAGGCCGGTCTTGTCGGACACCGACAGCAGCGCCCGCTTCAGCGGCAGGCGGTCGGGCGCGGGATAGGCGTTGGCGGTGACGGCCATGGGAGCGGATCCTTCAGGAGAGGCGTGCGGGACCGGCCCCGCTGTTGCCGCCCTGATACCGCCCGCAGCCTGCGGTGACAACGCCGCAACATCGTGCGCGCGCGGTCTGGCGGGCTGCGCCGGCGTCCTTCCCGCCGTGGGCGCCCCCTCATCGGCCTGCCGGCCACTTCTCCCCGGAGGGGCGAAGAAGCCGTGCTTTCAGCTTGCACCACGTCACCGCTGCCTTCTTCTCCCCCTCCGGGGAGAAGGTCGCGGCAGCGGGATGAGGGGCGGCGCTTTCCTATCAGGACATCGCATCAAACGTGGAAGAGCCGCGCCCGCCTCAGCCCGCCGGCGGCACGCCCGGCGCCGGCGCCGGCGGGGTCTCGCCCCGGGCGGCGGCACGCTTGGCGGCGAGGTCGTCGAAGGTGTTCGGCAGGACGCCGACCGCGCGGTTCATGCCGCCGCAGCCGGCGAGGAGAAGGGCGAGGCAGAGGAGAGTGAGCTTGGCCATGGCCGGAGTGTAGCCGGGCTTTCGGCGTTTGTCAGGCCGGAGCGGGCGCTGGCGCCCTCACCCCGGAATGCGGGCGATCACCTTGATCTCGAAGTCAAAACCAGCGAGCCAGGTGACCCCGACGGCGGTCCAGTTCGGATAAGGGGCAGCCGGGAAGACCTCCCCCTTCACCGCCATGACCGCGGGGAACTGGCGCTCGGGATCGGTGTGGAACGTCGTCACGTCGACAAGGTCCGCCATGCTGCAGCCAGCCGCGGCCAGGACCGCTGCGAGATTGTCGAAGGCGATACGGACCTGGCGCTCGAAGTCCGGCTCCGGCGTGCCGTCGCTGCGGCTGCCGACCTGGCCGGAGACGAAGAGCAGGTCGCCCGACCGGATGGCGGCGGAATAGCCGTGCTGTTCGTAGAGAGCATGGCGGTCGGCGGGAAAAATGGTGTCGCGCGGGATCATGGCAGGGTCCGATGTCAGGCCGGCGGTCACCTCAGCCAGAAGCGATGGGAAGGCCGGGAAGCTACAAGAATGCGCCGATGTCTGATATACGACGCGTATCCGAGTTACACGGCATACGCCTCGTATGTCAAATTCTATGCACTGCGTATCTCAAAGGAAGGCTCATCATGCCGCCCAGGCGCCGTCTCGAAACCATGGAGGAAAACCGCGCCAGGCTGCTGGCGGCGGCGCGCCTCGCCTTTGCTGAAAAGGGTTTTGCCGCGGCGTCGATGGACGAGCTGACCGCCGCTGCCGGGCTGACGCGCGGGGCGCTCTACCACAACTTCGGCGACAAGAAGGGGCTGCTGGCCGCCGTGGTCGCCGCCATCGACGGCGAGATGGCAGCAGCGGCCCACAAGGCCGCGGCGGCAGCACCGACCGCCTGGGAAGGCCTTCTGGCGGAAGGATCGGCCTATATCGAAATGGCGCTTGATCCCGAGGTTCGCCGCATCGTGCTGCTCGACGGGCCCGCCTTCCTCGGCGATCCCTCGCAATGGCCAAGCCAGAACGCCTGCCTTGCCCTGACGCGGGAGGCCGTGGCCGGGCTGATCGCGGACGGGATCGTCAGGCCGGTCGATACCGAGGCGGCCGCCAGGCTCCTCAGCGGCGCGGCGATGAACGCGGCCCTGTGGGTGGCCGCGAGCGAGACGCCGAGCGCCGTGCTGCCAGTCGCCGTCGAGGTGTTTTGCCTGATGGCGGCAGGGCTTCTGGTGGACGGCCGCGGGTCCGGTTTGACCGGCCCCACCTGATCCCGCCTACCGCTTGACGAAGCGCCAGGCGATGTCCGTGCGCGACGCCGGGTCGAAGGTCACGACGATCTGCGTCGTGCGGCGGGCGCCGGCGCTGTCGGCGAAAAAGATGCTGTCCTCGAGCTCGACGTCGGCATCGCAGTGGAACTGCCAGACCTCCTTGCGCGCGGTGAGGATCACGCCGTCCGCCGTGCGCTCGGCGGATACGCCGGGGTGGAGGTGGAAGCGGATCGCTGCCGGCATGCGCGGCCGCGGCGACTTGGCGCTCGCCGCAAACAGCCGGTCGGTGCCCTCGATCGCCCGCCCGTCGCGGGACAGGAACAGCGACCGCTCGTGCACGAGGCCGTAGCGCTGGCGGTAGCCGTCATGCGCGGCGGTGAAGCGCTGGCCGGCATCGCTGTCCTCGCGCGTCGTCGGCACCCGTGTCGGCCCGGCGATCAGCGGCGCGCCGAGAAACCGCTCGACGAGGCCCGATTGCGAGAACCGCGCGGAGGAATGGTCGGCGACCGTCAGCGTCGAATGCGCCGCGGTGGTGCGGGCGAGCCGGCGCCAGTCCTCGTCCTGCCGCGCCGGCGCGCCGCAGTTCACCACCAGGCGGCTCGATCCGGAGGAGAACTCGAAGGCGAGCGTGCCGGCATGCGCCTCGCCGGAAAGGTTGGAGGCCGGAGGCAGGCCGGTATCGGCGATCAGCACCGTGCCGGCGGCCGACAGCCGCTGGTAGCCGGACTGGCGGGCATGGCTGATCGGATCGCCGAGCGTCTCGTCATGGCGCAGCAGCGCGGTGATCAGCTGGCCCTCGGACACGCCGGCACCGTTGAACAGGGCCACCGCGCCATCGGCATGGCGGAAGAAGCGCAGCGCCGGCAGCATGCGGTCGATGGCGCGGATCAGGCCCTTCGGCACCGGCTGGTTCTGCTCGGCGAAAGTCTGGCGCAGCGGCAGGAGCTCGGCGAGGATCTCGATATTGGCCGCCGGGTTGCGCGAGACATGGCCGCCATCGGCAAAGATCTGCCGGTCGAGCTCGTCGGACAGGTTGCGCGCGGCGACCCGCATGTGCCCGCCGCCGGTCGGCATGCAGAGCGACAGGAAGGCCAGCGCAATGCGCGCCCGGAGCCGCGGCAGGCCGTCCGGCGCCTCGGCGGCGATCGAGCGGAGATAGCGCATCTCGCGCGACAGGCTGCGCAGGAACTTGCGGTAGAAGGCAAAGTCGGCATCGACGAGGATCAGGTTGGAATGCGTCAGCCAGGCGATCACCCGCCGGGCGGTCACGTCGACCTCGTGCGTGCGCGGTCCCAGTGAAAAGCCGGTCTCGCGCTGCCAGTCGGCGATGAGGGCGCGGGCGTTGGCAGCGGCCAGCGCGTCGCCGGCCTCGCTGAGATGGCGCAGCCAGCCGAAGGAATGCAGCTCGGCCGCCCAGCCGCGCGAGGGCGGCGTCACCTGGAAGGGCGAGCCGGTGTCGATCTCAACCAGCTGTCCGGCGAGGTAAAACTTGCCGGCATAGATGTCGGCCGCGATGATCGGGTCGCCGCGGCGCAGTTCGGGCGGGGTGACCAGCAGGCGATCGGGCGCGCTGCCGGCGAACCGCCAGCGGTGCAAGGGCCCGATGCGCAGCCGCCGACGGACCCGCCGCCAGGCTTCCGAGATCATCAATGCCGCTAGGCGCGGTCGATCCGCCAATTCCGCTGCCACTCCCGAATCCTGCCCGTGCCGGTTCCCGTACGCAGGCGAGCTGCGGGCGAACACGGCTGCATCCACCATGAAGACCTTTCGCAGATCAAGGTAAACGCAATGATAAGATCGGGTTCCTGACCGTTCGGATGCCCCGCGCAAAGCGGCATCGCGCGCCGGCCAGCCGGCCTTTCAAAGGCGCTGGTAAGCCGGCGCACTGCCTCTTTCTGAGGGCCCAAAATACCTGTGAACCAGACGGCGATACCGTCTCTCATCCGCGACGGCGGCCGACCGACGACGAATGTCGCCCTGTCGTCCTGTGTCTTACTGCCGCGTCGGCTTTGGCCGTCGGACCTAGCCCTGGAGGTCCGACAGCAGCCCTGCCGCCACGGTCAGGCGGGCGACCGATGTGTCGCCGCTGCCGGCGAGCGCCGAGATCTGCGCGACGATGCGCGAGACCACCGCCTGGCGGCTCTCGGCCCAGGCGGCAACGGGATCCTCGGCCGCGCCGAAATCGGCCAGTGCCCGTGTGGTGAGACGCCGCCTGGCGCCGGCGATCTGGCTGCCGGCGCGTTCCAGTGCCAGGATCTCGTAATAGTCCGTCGGCTCCAGCCGGTGCAGCGCCATCTCGAGCCGGCCGATCTCGAACAGCCGGGTAATGCCGAAATAGCTGGCGACGGCGGATTCCAGCGGCGTCGATGTTTCACGTGAAACATCGGCGATGTCCGGCACCAAGGCCACCAACGGCAGCAAGGTGACGTCGGCGGCCAGCGCCTCCGGCACCGCCGCCTCGGTCCATTTGGACTGCCGCTCAGTGGCGATCTCGCGCGCCCGCTCACTGGCAAGGCCAAGAAGTTTCGGCCGCAGCATCGCCACCGTGTCGCGGATTCCCTCGACCGCCGCGGTCAGGCCGCGGCCGGCCGCGCCGTTCTGCACATACCAGCGCGTTGTCGCCTGCAGGAACTGGCCGACGGCCTCGTAGAGCGCATTCTGTGTCTCGCCGTGGATCTGCCCGTCCAGCGTGTCGATGCGGGTGTAGAGCGCATCGGCACCGAGCCCGTCATGCGCCGCGACGAAGGCCGCGACGATCTCGGCCGGTGACGCGCCCGTCGCCTCGCGCACCGCCGTCACATAGGTCGGCCCGAGCCGGTTGATCGCGGCATTGGCGAGGATCGTCGCGACGATCTCGCGCGCCAGCCGGTGGCCTTCGATGTCGGCGGCATGACCGCCCCGCATCGGCGCCGGGAAGTACCCGAACAGCCGCTCCCTGAGATAGGGATCGTCCGGCAGGTCGCTGGCGATCAGCTGGTCGAAGAGGACGATCTTGGAATAGGCGACGAGAACCGCAATCTCGGGCCGGGTCAGCCCGCTGCCGGAAGCACGCAGATCCGCGAGCCCCGCTTCGGTCGGCAGCGTCTCGACCTCGCGGCTAAGCAGGCCAGCCTCTTCGAGCACGGTCATGAAGCGCGACTGCAGCGGCAGTGCCGAGACGCCGCGGCGCTGCTCCAGCGACAGCGCCAGCGACTGCTCGTAATTGTTGTTGAGCACGAGCTCGGCGACCTCCGCCGTCATCGACGCCAGCAGCACGTTGCGCGCCTCGCGCGTCAGCCGACCCTCGGCCATGGCGCTCTTCAGCGCGATCTTGATGTTCACCTCGACGTCGGACGTGTTGACGCCGGCCGAGTTGTCGATCGCGTCGGTGTTGATCCGCCCGCCGGCCCGCGCGAACTCGATGCGGCCGCGCTGGGTGACGCCGAGATTGGCGCCCTCGCCCACCACCTTCGCCCGCACCTGCGCGCCGGTGATGCGCACCGCGTCATTGGCGCGATCGCCGACATCGGCATTGGTCTCGGCGGTCGCGCGGATATAGGTGCCGATGCCGCCGAACCAGAGGAGATCCGCCGGCGCCTTGAGGATCGCGGTGATGATTTCCGCGGGCGTGCCGGACGTCCGGTCCCAGCCGATCGCCGCAGCGGCCTCCTTTGACAGCCGGATCAGTTTCTCGCGCCGCGAGAAGACGCCGCCGCCGGCTGAGATCAGCGTCTTGTCGAAATCTGCCCAGGACGAGCGCGGCAAGGCGAACAGCCGCCGGCGTTCGGCGAGCGTCGTCGCTGCATCCGGCGAGGGATCGATAAAGATGTCGCGGTGGTCGAAGGCGGCGACGAGCCGGGTTTCGGGCGAGAGCAGCATGCCGTTGCCGAAGACGTCGCCCGACATGTCGCCGCAGCCGACGACGGTGAACGGCGTCGTCTGGATGTCGCGGTCCATCTCGCGGAAATGCCGCTTCACCGTCTCCCAGGCGCCGCGCGCCGTGATGCCCATCGCCTTGTGGTCGTAGCCGACCGAGCCGCCCGAGGCGAAGGCATCGTCGAGCCAGAAGCCGTTCGACTGCGCGATCGCATTGGCGGTGTCGGAGAAGGTCGCGGTGCCCTTGTCGGCGGCGACGACGAAATACGGGTCCTCGGCGTCGAAGCGCTTTACCCGGTCTGGGGTCACGATATCAGCGCCGTCGATGTTGTCGGTGACAGACAGGAGCGAGGCGATGAACACGACATAGGCCGAGCGGCCGGCCTCGAACCAGCTGTCGCGGTTCGCCGGATCGCCGAGGCGTTTCGGGAAGAAGCCGCCCTTGGCGCCGACCGGCACGATCACCGCGTTCTTCACCTGCTGCGCCTTGACGAGGCCGAGCACCTCGGTGCGGTAGTCCTGGCTTCGGTCGGACCAGCGCAAGCCGCCGCGCGCCACCCGGCCGAAGCGCAGGTGCACGCCCTCGACGCGGGCGTCGAAGACGAAGATCTCGCGGAACGGGACCGGCGCCGGCAGGCCCTCGACGAGGTGCGAGTCGAGCTTGAAGGCGAGCGCCGGCTGGACATGGCCGGGCTTCGAGCCCTCCTCGGCCGAGGTGCCGTCGACGGCGTAGAAATTGGTGCGCAGCGTCGCGAGAATGGTCGACAGGAAGCGCCGGAGGATGCGGTCGTCGTCGAGGCTCTCCACCGCGTCGAGCGCGGCGGTGATGGCGGTGTAGGTGGGCAGCGTCCCACGCGTGGCGGCCAGCTGCTTCAGCCGGTCCTCGGGTTCGGCCGGGGCCCCCTCACCCGCTTCCACCGGCGTCTCGGCAGCGGGGATCGGCCGCGCCGGGTCGAAGGCGGCATCGAACAGCTGCCAGAGCAGGCTGGCGATGCCGGGATGGCGCAGGAGCGTCGCGGCGATGAAGTCCTGGCCGAAGGCGATGCCGGCCTGTCTGAGATAGCGCGAATAGGCGCGCAGGACGTTCGCCTGGCGGTAGGCAAGGCCGGCCTCCAGCACCAGCGCGTTCAGCGGATCGTTCTCGATCTGCCCGGCCGAGACGGCGGCAAAGGTCTGCTGCAGCGCGTCGCCCTCGTCATCCAGCGCGATGTCGCCACCGCTCTGGCGCACCAGGTCCATGTCGTGCAGGTGCACCGAAGCGCCGTCCGGCCGCAGGATCTCGAAGGTCCGCTCGGAGACGACGCCAAAGCCCATGTTCTCGAGGATCGGCACCCGCGTCGACAGCGGCACGGCGCTGCCGAGATGGTAGATCTTCAGCCGCAACAGCGTGCGGGGATCGCCCGGGCGGCGGTAGAAGTCGATCGCGAGGGCGTCGCCGGTGCCGAGCCGCGCCATCCGGCGGGTGTCGGTCACCGCCTCGGCGGGCGCCACCGCGTCGCGATAGCTCTCGGGCAGGCCGGGGGCGAAGCGGATCAGATCGGCGGTCCCGCCGGCATCCTGTACCGCCCGGACGAAACCGTCCTCCCAGGCCTTCGCCATCTCGGCGATCTCGGCCTCGAGCCGGGTGGCGTCGACCACCGGCGTCTGGCCCGACTTGCGGCCGATGATGAAATGGATGCGGGCGAGCGATCCTTCCGGGAAGCCCGGATAGACCGCCGAGACATGGCCGTCATAGGCTTCGGCGAGGAGATGGCCGATCCTCTCGCCGAGGCGGGAATCATAGCGGTCGCGCGGCACGAAGACGAGGATCGAGACGAAGCGGTCGAACCGGTCGATGCGCGGCAGCACGCGCACGCGCGGCCGCTCGCCGAGCTCCAGCACCGTGCCGGCAAACCGCTCGAGGCTGTCGACGTCGATCTGGAACACCTCGTCGCGCGGATAGGCCTCGAGCACGTTCAGCAGCGCCTTGGCGCTGTGCGAGCCGGCCGCGAGGTCGAAGCGCTGGATTACCGTCTCGGCCTTCAGCCGGAGATAGGGAATGGTCAGGATCGAGCGGGTGTAGGCGGTGGAGGTGAACAGGCCGACGATGCGCAGCTCGCCGGCAAAGTTTCCGGCGGCGTCGTACTGCTTGACGCCGATATAGTCCATGTAGGCGCGGCGGTGCACCGTGGTGCGGCTGTTCGCCTTGGTGACGATCAGCGGGTTCGGCGCCTGCAGGAAGGCGCGGATTTCCGGCGTCACCGTCTGCGGCTGGCCGGCTCGGCCAAGCACGCGCACATCGGGGTCCGCAAGGATGCCGAGCGCCGGCTCGTCGCTGCGCTCCAGCGCCTCCTCGTTCTCGGCGCCGACATAGACGAACTCGCGCGCGCCGAGGAAGATGAAGTTGTCGGCGAGCAGCCAGTCCAAGAGCTTCGCCGCCTCCACGACACGCACCGCCTCGGTGCCGTCGAGCATGGCGGCGCGCGCTTCCAGCGCAAGCTTGGCGGTGCCGACGCGGGCGCGCATCGCCTTGAAGTCGCCGACCGCAAGCCCGACCTGGCGCAGGATTTTGAGGATCGCGGCGATGAGGTCGGCATTGCTGTGCGGGCCGCGCTCGATCGCCACCTGGATCAGGCTGACCCGCTCCGCCTTCTCTACCCCCGATCCCGGCCCCGGTCGGGTGGCGGTGAAGCCCGAGATACGGCCCTCCCCGTCGCGGACGATGTCGAGGATCGGGTGCGAGATGTAGAGGATTTCCGGCGCGCGCTCGGCGATCTCGGCCATCACCGAGTCGAACAGGAAGGGCATGTCGTCGTTGACGACGGTGATGAGGTCCATCGCCCCAAGGCCGTGCAGCGGCTCGATGGTGACCACCGGCATCGCCGGGCGGTGCGCATCGAGCGCCACCGCAGCGCGTTCGGCCGCCAGCGCCAGCGTCTTCGGCGAGAACACCGCGAGATCCTCGGCCGGCGGGCGTGCGAACAGCAGCGGTGCAAGGCTCGCCGCCGGGCTGCCGCCGGCGAGGACGCCAAGGATTCCCGTCAGAATGTTCGCCTTCGCCTGGCCCATGGTCGTCGCTCCCGCTGAGTCCGGCCGCGGATCGTCGCGGCCTTGATTCATCATGACGGCCGGTCAACCGGCCGCGAATCGCCATGGTTGTGCCGGACGAAGATGACGAGAGGATGCCGGATGGGGCTTGCATGCAAGCTGCGCTCCGTCAGCCCGTGCTGCCCGCCGGCGGACTTCCCTCTTCCGCCGGCCTCCAACGCCTTTAACCGGCCGCGTGGCCATAATCGCGCGCGCCAAAGATTGCCGATCCGACGCGCACGCCCGTCGCGCCCTCCGCCACCGCGACGGCGTAATCGCCCGACATGCCCATCGATAGCTTCGCGACGCCCGCTGCCTTCGCGAGTTCCGCCAGCCGCCGGAAATGCGGCGCCGGATCCTCGTCCGCCGGCGGAATGCACATCAGGCCCTCAATGGAGAGGCCGTGCACGTCGCGGCAGCGTGCGACGAAGGCCACCGCCTCGTCCGGCGCAATGCCGGCCTTCTGGGGCTCCTCGCCGGTGTTCACCTGGACGTAGAGCCGAAGCGCCCTGCCCTGCTTGGCGATTTCGCCGGCCAGGGCTTTGGCGATCTTCTCGCGGTCGACGGTCTCGATGACGTCGAAAGTGGCGACTGCCTCGGCGGCTTTGTTCGACTGCAGCGGGCCAATGAGGTGCAGTTCGATCCCCTCGAACCGCTCCCGCAGTTCCGGCCATTTCGCCATCGCCTCCTGCACCCGGTTCTCGCCGAACACCCGCTGCCCGGCCTCCAGTACCGGGGCGATCGCCTCGGCCGCATAGGTCTTCGACACCGCGACAAGGGTCACCGACCCCGAAGCCCGGCCCGCGGCGGTTTCGGCGTCGCGAATGGCGGCGGTGACGGCTTGGTATTGCTGGACGGACATGGTGGCTTTCAGAGAAGCGAGAGGCGACGGGAGCAACGGACGCGACTTTGAAATATGGGCCGGAATGGCGTATATGAAAGGAGTGGGTGCCGGCCGAAGCGACCAAAGGTCCTCGAGGCCGACACCCTTGGTCAGACGATGAATTGGACCCGGAAGAAGACTTGCCAGCCCCTCCGGGTCCTTTTCACCTCCAACGTGATGCTCAGCGGCAGAAACCACATCGCATCACCTCCTCTTCGAGAGCGAGGCTGTCGCCACAGCCGGGGAAGCCCGTTCTCCCCGGTCCGCCGCTGGCCCGGCGTGCTGCTTTCCCTCTCGAAACTCTCCGCCTGCATCTCAGCGCAACAGCCGCCGCCGCGTCCAGCGTGAAGCGCTGAGCCGCCTCTCGGTTGACGCTGGCGCGCAGGCGGTGTTGAACGACGGCAATCCCTTCCGACGTCGGCCCCTCGATCGGGCCTGGCGTAAACCGACGAGCCCTCCGCATGTCCATCGAACGCTACAATCCGCGCGAAGCCGAACCCCGCTGGCGGGAGGCGTGGAACGCGGCGAAACTGTTCGAGACTGAGGACGATGCGCCGGGCGAGAAGTACTACGTCCTCGAGATGTTCCCCTACCCGTCCGGCCGCATCCACATGGGACATGTACGCAACTACGCGATGGGCGACGTGGTCGCGCGCTACAAGCGCGCCAAGGGCTTCAACGTCCTGCATCCCATGGGCTGGGACGCCTTCGGCATGCCTGCGGAAAACGCCGCGATGCAAAACAAGGTGCATCCGCGCGAATGGACCTATGCCAATATCGCCACCATGCGCGGCCAGCTGAAGTCGATGGGCCTGTCGCTCGACTGGTCCCGTGAGTTCGCCACCTGCGACGTCGACTACTACCACCGCCAGCAGATGCTGTTCCTCGACTTCCTCGCCAAGGGCATCGCCTATCGCCGCAAGTCCAAGGTCAACTGGGACCCCGTCGACAACACCGTTCTCGCCAATGAGCAGGTGATCGACGGCAAGGGCTGGCGCTCGGGCGCCGAGGTCGAGCAGCGCGACCTGACGCAATGGTTCTTCCGCATCACCGACTATGCCGAGGACCTGTTGTCGGCGCTCGACACGCTGCCGGAATGGCCGGAAAAGGTCCGGCTGATGCAGAAGAACTGGATCGGCAAGTCGGAAGGCCTGCTGGTGCGCTTCGCGCTGGAGAAGGCGCCGGACGCAGCGGCCGACGTCACCGTGTTCACCACCCGGCCGGACACGCTTTTCGGCGCGTCTTTCCTTGCGGTGGCGCCCGACCATCCGCTGGCGACCGCCGCGGCGCGCGACAATCCGGTGCTCGCCGAGTTCATCCTCGCCTGCAAGCGCGGCGGCACCACGGCGGCGGCGATCGAGACCGCCGAGAAGCTCGGCATGCGCACCGGAATCGAGGCCGTGCACCCGCTCGACCCCAGCTGGAAGCTGCCGGTCTACGTCGCCAACTTCGTGCTGATGGACTACGGCACCGGCGCGATCTTCGGTTGCCCGGCGCATGACCAGCGCGATCTCGACTTCGCCCGCAAATACGATCTGCCGGTCACCCCCGTCGTCCTGCCGCCGGATGCCGACACGGCAAGCTTCAGCGTCGGAACCGAGGCCTATGTCGGCGACGGCACGCTGTTCCAGTCGCGCTTCCTCGACGGCATGAGCCCGGCAGAGGGCTTTGCCGCCGTCGCCGACCGGCTGGCGGCGAGCGATCTCGGCGGCCGGCCGCAGGCCGAGCGCAAGATCAATTTCCGCCTGCGCGACTGGGGCATTTCCCGCCAGCGCTACTGGGGCTGCCCGATCCCGGTCCTCCACTGCGAGGCCTGCGGCGTCGTGCCGGAGGCGCGCGAGAACCTGCCCGTCAAGCTGCCGGACGACATCGACTTCGACAGCCCCGGCAACCCGCTCGACCGTCACCCAACCTGGCGCCACGCCTCCTGCCCGCAGTGCGGCGGCAAGGCGCTACGCGAGACGGACACGATGGACACCTTCGTCGACAGTTCCTGGTATTTCGCCCGCTTCACCGCGCCGCATGCCGATGAGCCGACCGATCCGCAGCGCGCCAATGCCTGGCTGCCGGTCGACCAGTATATCGGCGGCATCGAGCACGCGATCCTGCACCTCCTCTACTCCCGCTTCTTCGTGCGGGCGATGCAGGCCTGCGGGCATCTCGCCATCGACGAGCCGTTCAAGGGCCTGTTCACCCAAGGCATGGTCGTGCACGAGACCTATCGGCACGGCCGCGACTGGGTCTCGCCCGCCGAGATCCGCATCGACGAGGTGGATGGCGTTCGCACTGCGACCCGGATGGCGGACAACGCCGTCCTCGAGATCGGCGCGATCGAGAAGATGTCGAAGTCGAAGAAGAACGTCGTCGATCCCGACGACATCATCGCTTCCTACGGCGCCGACACCGCCCGCTGGTTCATGCTGTCGGATTCGCCGCCCGAGCGGGACGTGATCTGGACCGAGTCCGGCGTCGAGGGCGCGCACCGCTTCGTCCAGCGGCTCTGGCGCCTCGTCGCCGAGCTCGCCCCGAAACTCGCCGCCACCGTTGGCGACACCGCCGATGCCCCGCGCTCGACCGAGATCCGCCGCGCTGCGCACCGCACGGCGTCGGGCGTTGCCGACGACATCGAGCGCCTCGCCTTCAACAAGGCCGTCGCCCGGCTCTATGAGCTCGTCAACACGCTGACCGCGGCGACCGCCGGCGACGCGCGCGACGTCACCGGCGTCGCGGACGCCGTCGCCGAGGCGCTGTCGGTGCTGGTGCGGCTGATCGCGCCGATGATGCCGCATCTTGCCGAAGAATGCTGGACGGTGCTCGGCCGCAGCGGCCTCTGCGCCGAGCAGAAATGGCCGGAGATCGATCCCGCGCTGCTGGTCGTCGACGAGGTGGTTCTCCCCGTCCAGCTCAACGGCAAGAAGCGCGGCGACTTGACCGTTTCGGTCAAGGCCGGCAAGGCTGAGATCGAAAGCGCCGTCATGGCACTCGACTTCGTGCAGACGGCCCTCGAGGGCCGGACGCCGAAGCGCATCGTCGTCGTCCCCGGAAGGATCGTCAATGTCGTCGTCTGATCGGGCGCTCCGTCCGCGGATCGCCGGGCTTCTCGCCCTCGTCCTTCTCGGTGGCTGCACCGTCTCGCCGATGTACGGCACATCCAGCCAGGCGGCACTCGCCAGCGGCACCGGCGGCCAGAGCCTCGGCGACCTCCGCGGCCAGATCGCCGTGGCGCCGGCCAACAGCCGCACGGCGCAGCTGTTCCGCAACGCGCTTCTGTTCCGCCTCAACGGCGGCACGACGCCGTCCGCTCCGGTCTACGAGATCCGGTACTCCGTGACCGGGCAGGAAAACGTTGTCTCGATCGAGCGCGGCTCGGGTGTTCCCGCCGCGAGCCTTTACCGGATGGACGCGACCTACCAGGTCGTTCGCCTGTCCGATCAGAAGGTGATCGGCACCGGTCTGCGCTTTGCCTCGGTGCCGTTCGACCGCTCCGAGCAGCTCTTCGCCTCCTCGCGCGCCCTCATCGACGCCCGCGAGCTGGCGGCGAAGGAAGTGGCCGAAAAGGTCCAGCTCGGCGCCGCCGTCGCCATCCGCAAGGACCTGCGCAAGTGAGCCTTGCCGGCGCAAAACGGTTGCACCGCCGCGCGCCGGCATCAAACCACCTGCGGCGCGCCTGATGGCGGAAAAGAAGGCGGGTGAGGTCGAGGCCTTTCTGTCGCGGCCTGACACGAGCTTTCCCATCGTGCTGCTCTACGGCCCCGATGCGGGGCTCGTCTCGGAGCGGGCGGCCAAGGTCGCGGCTCTCTCCGGCGTCGATCCGAAGGACGCCTTCGCCTTCATCAGTCTCAATGCTGACGAGCTGGAAAAGGACATCGGCCGGCTGTTCGACGAGGCGCGGACGATCTCGATGTTCGGCGGCCGCCGGCTGATCCGCATCCGCGGGGCCGGCACCGGTTCCGGCAAGGCGCTGTCGGCCGCGGTCACGGATCTTGCCAAGGACCCGCCGCGCGATGCGGCCGTGGTCATCGAGGCCGGTGATCTCAAGAAGAGCGCACCCTTGCGCGTCGCCGTCGAGCGCGGCCGGGCCGCCATGGCGCTGCCATGCTACCAGGACGAAGGCAGGGCTCTCGACCTGATGATCGACGAGGAGCTGAAGCTCGCCGGCCTGTCGATCGACCGCGATACCCGCGACATGCTGCGCGCGCGCCTCGGCGCCAACCGGCTGGCCTCGCGCGGCGAGGTGCAGAAGCTCTGCCTCTATTGCTACGGCAAGTCGGCGGTCGAAGCCGCCGATATCCTGGCGATCGTCGGCGACGTCTCGGCCGACACGCTGGAGGAGACGATCGATGCGGCCGCCACCGGCGAGGTGCGCAAGCTGCCGGAACTGATCGAGCGGCTGACCTCCGCCGGCACCCAGCCGTTCCTGCTGCAGCAAGGATTGCTTCGCCATTTCCAGGGCTTGCAGCTGATGCGCTTTGCCGTCGAGCACGGCGACCAGAGCGTCGCCCGGGCGGTGGAGGGGCGTCGCCCGCATTTCCGGCGCAAGGCGGCGCTCGAAACCGCACTCGGGCTTTGGACCCTCGACGCCCTCGCGCCAGCGCTCGCGGCGATCGAGGCCGATATCCTGCACAGCCGCAAGGAGGCCGCGCTCTCGCACGTTATCCTGCGACAGACCTTGCTCGGTACCGCCGTCGAAGCCGCGCGCCTTCGAAAAAAGGTCCGCTGAGTTCACCGTGAAGGTGTTTCGATCCAGCGCTCTCTCGATGCGAACAGGTTCATCAACCTCGACCCATTCTGCAACAATCGGGAATACTCAAGTCCGCGCGAACGCTGGCTCATTGCGAGAATGAGCCTACCGTTACGCCGCCGAGTCGATTGCTGATCAATTCTTCGGAAAAGAGTTAAAGCGTGCGGATGCGGGGTTCCGGGGGACGGTTCTGCTTGGCCTGCAGGAGCCGGCAGATCTCATCCAGCTGTTCCAGATTGCCGTAGTCGATCCGCAGGTCACCACCATCTTCCGGCAGCCTGATCTCGACGCGCATGCCGAGGGTTTCCGACAAGAGGCGCTCGAGCGCTCTCGTGTCGGCATCCTTCTCCTGACCAAGCGGCTTCGGCGGCTGCTGCTTCGGCCGGGCCGCCGGGCGCTGGCGGGCAGGGAGCCCGGTGACCGACGGCGGCACGGGCGTCCGCGCCAGATCCTCGGCCTCGCGGACCGACAGGCCACGCTCGATGATCTCGCGCGCAAAAGCCTCCGGGTCCTCCGCCGAAACCGCCGTGCGGGCATGGCCGGGTGACAACTCGCCCCGCGACAGCATGCCTTGCACCCCCTCGGGGAGTTTCAGGAGCCTCAGCGTGTTCGCGACATGGCTGCGGCTCTTGCCGAGAACATCGGCGAGATCGGCCTGCGTATAAGCATGCTCCTCGATCAGCATCTGGTAGGCCTGCGCCTCCTCGATGGCGCTGAGGTCGGCACGCTGCACGTTCTCGATGATCGCGATCTCGAGCGACTCACGGTCCGAGATGTCCCGAACGACGACCGGAACCTCGGTGAGGCCCGCCTTCTGTGCGGCGCGCCAGCGGCGCTCGCCGGCGACGATCTCGTAGGCCTCCGTGCCATCGGCGCGTTCGCGCACGAGGATCGGCTGCACGACGCCATGGGTGCGGATCGAGGCGGTGAGCTCAGCGAGGTCGGCCTCGTCGAAATGCCGGCGCGGATTGCGCGGGTTCGGCGACAGGCGGGAAACCGCAATTCGCCGCTCTCCGGCGGTCTCTTGCGGCGCAAAACCGTTCGAGGCCCGTGCAGGCGAGGCGCCGCCGCTGCCGATGAGCGCTGCCAGTCCGCGTCCGAGACGCTGCCGCGACTTGTCCTCGTTCATCTCCGTCTCCCCGTCGTGCCGGCGCCGGGCGCCGACCGGCCTGTCTTAGTGCGGCAAGACGTCATGCGACCTCCAGCCGGCGTTCGCGCTGGATCACCTCCGAGGCCAGCCGGATATAGGCCTGGCTGCCTGGACATTTCATGTCGTAAAGAATCGCAGGCTTGCCGAAGGACGGCGCCTCGGAGACCCGAACATTGCGCGGAATCACCGTGTCGTAGACGTGCTTGCCCATATAGGAGCGGACGTCGTTGACCACCTGCGCGGCCAGGTTGTTGCGGCCATCATACATGGTGAGGACGATGCCGTGGAGGTCGAGCGCCGGATTCAACGTGTCCCGCACCTGCTCCACCGTCTGCAGCAACTGGCTAAGTCCTTCCAGCGCAAAGAACTCGCACTGCAGCGGGACGAGGATCGAGTCGGCTGCGGCCATCGCATTGACGGTCAGAAGGTTCAGCGAGGGCGGGCAGTCGATCAGCACGAAGTCGAACTGCGGGACCTCCATGACATGGAAATGCAGCGCGTCGCGCAACCTGTAGGCGCGGCCGGGTGCGCTGGCGATCTCCATCTCAAGCCCGAGCAGATCAAGCGTCGATGGGACCAGCGACAGGTTCGGCACGGCTGTCGCCATCGCCGCCTCGCTGATGGAGGCGGACTCCACCAGCACGTCGTAGGAGGAGACCTCACGGTCCTCCTTGTCGACGCCGAGCCCCGTCGAGGCATTGCCTTGCGGGTCGAGATCGATCAGCAGCGTCTGCTTGCCCACGGCCGCGAGTGCCGTCGCAAGGTTGATCGCGGTCGTCGTCTTGCCCACGCCACCCTTCTGGTTGGCGATGGTGATGACCCGCATGCGTCTTGGTGCCCTGGCATCCATCGGCTCGCTCCCTCGGCCCGCGATGTTTCACGTGAAACATTCGCTCTGGGCCGGCACTGCCGGTTCAACGCGGCGCGATATCCCGGATTTCCAGGATCACCGATTCTGCGTCGACCGTCGAAGAGTGCTTTAGCACTGTGAATCGCCATTCGGCCGATGCGTCAACGATTTCTTCATCATGACGCCGGCCCTTGGCGAAATAGCAGGGGATTTCAGGTCGTACGCGACCACTGACAAAGCCGAGCAGCACGTCGAGTGAGGCGAGGGCGCGAGCGCTAATAGCGTCCGCCTGGGACAGTATTGCGCCACAGTCTTCGATCCGCTGGGCATGAACGGTAGCGGAGATGCCGGTTTCGCGGATGACCGCGCGCAGGAACGCAGCCTTCTTGGCGTTGCTCTCTACGAGATCCACATGCGCACCCGCTTCGCCGCGCCGAGCGATGCCGAGGATGATGCCAGGAAAGCCAGCACCTGAGCCGAGATCAACCCAACGTCTTGGCTTGGGGGCAACATCGACCAGTTGGAGGGAATCGGCGACGTGCCGGTGCCAGATCTCGCCAAGCGTGGAAGGCGCGACGAGGTTGGTCTTGACTTGCCATTCCAGCAGCAGCGCGACGTAACGGTCTATGCCCTCAAGTGTTTCACGTGAAACATGACGCCGCGCCAGCAGCGCCACGCGGCCCGCCGCTATCTCTTCCGCGGCTGGTAAGGCTTGCGCCCGCTTGGTCCGGGGCACGGCGATGCGGCGCGGGGCTTCTTCCTCATCGCTACGCCGCATGGGAAAGCCTTTGCTGCTTGCGAAGGTGAACGAGGATCAGCGCCAGCGCCGCCGGCGTCATCCCGTCTATGCGCTCGGCATCGGCCAGCGTCGCCGGCTTGCGGGCTGCAAACTTGTGCTTCAGTTCCGATGATAGGCCCGGCAGCGCCGAGACGTCGAAGTCATCGGGGATCGCCACGCCTTCGTCGCGGCGCAGCCGGGCCTGGTCACGGCGCTGGCGATCGAGATAGACATCGTAGGCCGCCTCAATTTCGATACGCTCCCGAATCGACGGCTCAACGGCAGCGAGTTCTGGCCAGATCATGGCAAGCCTTTCGAACCCGATCTCGGGTTGCGACAACAGCTGGAAGGCGGAGCGCGACCTCCCGTCCTGGTTGAGATGCAGCCCGCGCTTTGCAGCTTCACTCGGGGTGATCGTCGACGTCTCGAGCAAGGCCTTTGCTGCATCAAGCTGAGCTTCGCTAGCCTGGAACACGGCCTCGCGGCGCGCGCCGATCAGGCCGAGATCGAGGCCCAGTGGCGTCAACCGGCGGTCGGCATTGTCGGCGCGGAGCGACAGCCGGAACTCGGCGCGCGAGGTGAACATCCGATAGGGTTCGGTGATCCCAGTTCTCGTCAGATCATCTAGCATCACGCCGATATAGGCATCGGACCGGCTGATCGTCACGCAGCCGAATCCACCGGCGCGACGTGCGGCGTTCAGCCCCGCCCAGAGACCTTGCGCGGCCGCCTCCTCGTAGCCGGTCGTACCGTTGATCTGGCCCGCCAGGAACAGGCCGCGGGCTGCCCTGACCTCAAGGGTCGGATGCAACTCCCGCGGGTCCACGTGGTCGTACTCGATGGCATAGCCGGGCTTTAGGATCTCCACCCGTTCGAGGCCGGGGATCGACCGGAGGAACGCTTGCTGGACATCTTCGGGCAAGGAGGTCGATAGGCCGTTGGGATAGACGGTGTCGTCGTCAAGGCCTTCTGGCTCCAGGAAGATCTGGTGGCCGTCGCGTTCGCCGAACTTGACGATCTTGTCCTCGATCGAGGGACAATAGCGTGGGCCGACGCCCTCGATCTCACCGGAATAGAGCGCGGAGCGGCCGAGGTTCTCGCGGATAATGCGGTGGGTCTCGGGCGTGGTGCGGGTGATGCCGCAAGCGATCTGGCGGTTGGCGATGTGGGTGGTGAGATAGGAGAAGGGTGTCGGCACATCATCCGCCGCCTGGCTGTCGAGCCCGGACCATTCGATCGTGCGCCCGTCGAGCCGCGCGGGGGTTCCAGTCTTCAGGCGGCCGAGCCGCAGCCCGAGCCGGCGCAGCGTGCCGGAGAGGCCAAGGGAGGGATCCTCGCCCATGCGACCGGCTGGGATCTTCTGGAGACCGATATGGATGAGGCCGGAGAGGAAGGTTCCGGTGGTCAAAACCGCGGCGCCACAGGACAGCGTCCGCCCATCACTGAGGATCACGCCGGCAACGCTGCCGTCCTCGGCAAAGCTCAGATCAAATGCGTCACCCTCGACGACCTCAAGATTGGCGGTTGCCCGGATCATCGCCTGCATGGCGGCGCGGTAGAGCTTGCGGTCGGCCTGGGTGCGGGGGCCGCGCACCGCGGGGCCCTTGCTGCGGTTGAGCAGCCGGAACTGGATGCCGGCCGCGTCCGCCGCCTCGCCCATCAAGCCGCCCAGCGCATCGATCTCGCGCACGAGATGCCCCTTGCCGATGCCGCCGATCGCCGGATTGCAGCTCATCGCGCCGATGGTGTCGAAGCTGTGGGTGAGAAGGGCGGTGCGCGCGCCGAGCCGCGCGGCGGCGCTGGCCGCCTCGCAACCGGCATGGCCGCCGCCGATGACGACGACGTCGAATGCTGTGGGGGATGTGCTGTGCATCGTCTGGTTAAGCCGAAAGCCCGCGGGCCTGTCAATGCGCGAGGCGTCGGGGGCCGGCACAGGCGTCCCGTTCGCACGGTCCGCGGAACTTGCGTTGCAGCGCGTGTTTCACGTGAATCACTTGCCGATGCAGAAGGCCGAGAAGATGACGTCGAGGAGGTCTTCCACCCCGACCCGGCCGGTGAGGGCGCCCAGACGGTCGGTGATTTCGCGCAGGTCGTCAGCGGCAAACTCGGGAGGCTGGCTGGCCGCGATGGTCCTGTCGAGGAGACGCAAGGCGTCCGACACGATCTCGCGGTGGCGGGTCCGAGCCGGGACCAGCGCCGAAGGGTCTCCGGCAGCGGATATCGCAGCGACGGCAATGGCCTCGACGAGCGCTCCCAGTCCGGTACGGGTATGCGCGGACAGCGCAAACGCTGGCGTGCCGTCATCGGGGCCGTTGCCCGCCATTGTACCGGATCCGAATCGTTCAAGATCCAGATCGATTTTAGTTCTGACGGACCAAATCGGCGACGAGGCGTGCTCGGTCCGGGTCCGAATCGACCGTCCCGACGGAACGGCCAGCGGCGCCATTTCCGGATGTTTCACGTGAATCTCGGCTTCGCATGACCGGAGGTCGAGGAGGAGGTCGGCGTCCTCAGCCGTTGCCAGAGCGCGATCGATGCCGATCGCCTCGACGGCGTCGGCGGTATCCCGGAGACCGGCCGTGTCGAACAGGCGCACTTTCACCCCGCCGAGGTCGAGGGCGACCTCGATGACATCGCGCGTCGTCCCGGCGATGGGCGAGACGATGGCCGCCTCGCGGTCGGCAAGGGCGTTCAGGAGGCTCGATTTTCCGGCATTCGGCGGGCCGATGATCGCCACCTTGAAGCCATGCCGCAGGATCTCACCGCGTCCGGCGCCGGCCAAGTGGGTCCGCATTTCAGAGGCGAGCGTTTGCAGAGCGGGTCGGACGCTGTCGGCGACGTCCTCCGCCACGTCGCCCTCGTCGGCAAAGTCGAACGAGGCCTCGAGCATGGCGCGCGCGTGGACGAGGCGCTTCATCCATCCCTCGTAGAGCGCCCTCAGCGCCCCGCCGGACTGTGCCACCGCCTGGATGCGCTGCGCCTCGGTTTCCGCGGAGAGGAGGTCGGCAAGTCCCTCGGCCTCGGTCAGATCGATGCGACCGTTCTCGAAGGCGCGGCGGGTGAACTCCCCAGCCTGCGCCAGCCGGACGTCGGGGAGGGCGAGCGCGGCGTCGAGGCAAGCGGCGACGACGGCGCGGCCGCCGTGCAGATGGAGTTCGGCGAGATCCTCGCCGGTGACGGTCGCGGGACCCTCGAAGAAAAGGACCAGCGCATGGTCGATCGTGTCGCCCCGTGCATCCCGGATGCGGCGCAGGCTGGCCTGGCGGATCGGCGGGACGCCGCCGGCGAGGCGTTCCAGCACGGTGCGGCTGGCGGTGCCGCTGATGCGGATGACGGCGATGCCCGCGGGGAGGGCGCCGGATGAGAGGGCGATGATGGTGTCGTCGGCGATCATGGCATCGGTCATCATGGCGTCCGCTTCCCGTCAGTACCTTCACCCAAAACGCAAACGGCCCAACCCTTTCGGATCGGACCGCTGCCGAATCGATCGGTGAAACCGATCAGGTGTTCATGGAGTCGAAGAAGTCCGAGTTCATCTTGGTCTGCTTCAGCTTGTCGTTCAGGAACTCGACCGCATCGGTCGTGCCCATGGGCGCCAGAATCCGGCGCAGCACGAAGATCTTCTGCAGGTCGGCGCGCGGGACGAGGAGGTCCTCCTTGCGCGTGCCGGACTTGAGAATGTCCATCGCCGGGTAGATCCGCTTGTCCGCCACCTTGCGGTCGAGGACGATTTCGGAGTTACCCGTGCCCTTGAACTCTTCGAAGATGACTTCGTCCATGCGGCTGCCGGTATCGATCAGCGCGGTGGCGATGATCGTCAGCGAGCCGCCTTCCTCGATGTTACGGGCGGCACCGAAGAAGCGCTTCGGGCGCTGCAGGGCGTTGGCGTCGACACCGCCAGTCAGCACCTTGCCGGAGGACGGCACGACAGTGTTGTAGGCGCGGCCGAGGCGGGTGATGGAGTCCAGCAGGATGACGACGTCACGGCCGTGCTCGACGAGGCGCTTGGCCTTCTCGATGACCATTTCGGCGACCTGGACGTGGCGGACCGCTGGCTCGTCGAAGGTCGAAGAGACCACTTCGCCGCGCACCGAGCGCTGCATGTCGGTGACTTCCTCCGGCCGCTCGTCGATGAGCAGCACGATGAGGTAGCACTCCGGATGGTTGGCGGTGATGGAGTGGGCGATGTTCTGCAGGAGCACCGTCTTGCCGGTGCGCGGCGGCGCGACGATCAGCGCGCGCTGGCCCTTGCCGAGCGGGGCGACGAGATCGATGACGCGGGCCGACAGATCCTTCGAGGTCGGATTGTCGAGCTCCATCTTGAAGCGCTCGTTCGGGTAGAGCGGCGTCAGATTGTCAAAATGGCTCTTGTGCTTGATCCGCTCCGGGTCATCGAAGTTGATCGTGTTGACCTTGAGCAGGGCGAAATAGCGCTCGCCGTCCTTCGGCGAGCGGATCGGTCCCTCGACGGTGTCGCCGGTCTTCAGCGAGAAGCGGCGGAGCTGTGAGGGCGAGATGTAGATGTCGTCCGGACCCGGCAGGTAGTTGGCATCGGGCGAGCGCAGGAAGCCGAAACCGTCCTGCAGCACCTCGACGACGCCCTCGCCGATGATCTCGACGCCCTGGGCCGCCAGGTTTTTCAGGATCGCGAACAGCAGCTCCTGCTTGCGCAGGACAGGCGCGTTCTCGACCGCGTTCTCCTCGGCAAAGGCGATGAGCTCGGGGGCTTTCTTGTTCTTCAGGTCCTGAAGCTTCATTTCCAACATATGGTTTTACGGCTCCGTCCCGCTGATGTGATCGGGCGATCGGTGGGGGGACTGCACTTGCGTCAATGGTAAGACGGGGGAAGACGGTATCGGGAAGGCGGGATGGGGAGAGCCGATGCCAGCGACTGAACACGTGCGGCAACGGAAAGGGTGGTGGCGGAACTGATTCGGCCAGCGCCCCTGAGGCAGGGTATCCCGATTGCCTATACCGGCAAGGCTGCCGGGGTGCAAGCAGGTTGTCAGCCAGCGAGGTATTCCGCGCGGCGGCGTATCGCTGGTTACCGGGTACCGTGCCGAGAGGTCCCGCAACGCCGTTGGTTTCTGGCACCGCACGCCTTGACGAAGCCAGCTACAGGCTCACTTGCCCGCGCGGGGATCACGAGAGCGAAAAACGCCGCGCCGCCCTGCTTTCGCCAGCGCTGTGGCAATGCCGCAGTTCCGTTCAGGGACGAGCCATGCGAGGGTCCGTCCATCCAAGACTGTGAAGTGACGAGGTCAACATGCCCACCGGCCGCTCTCCCGCCCTCTGGATCGCCACGATCCTCCTCGTCCTCTTCGGTGTCGCGTCGGCTATCGGCGGCGTCTGGCTGATCAGCGCCGGCGACTCCTGGTACTATCTCGCCGCGGCCGTGCTCTTCTTCGCCACCGCCGGCCTGCTGCTGGCGCGCCGCGAGGCGGCGCTCTGGGTCTACGCCGCGCTGGTCGTCGGCACGCTCGGCTGGGCGCTCTGGGAGGTCGGCCTCGACTGGTGGCCACTCGCAGCACGCGGCGACGTGATCTTCCTGATGGGCCTGTTCCTGCTAACGCCCTGGATCACCCGCCGCCTCTATGTGCCCGACGTGCGTGCGGCGATGGACGGCATCAAGGGTGGCCCGACGGCCTTCAGCGGCGGCGGCCTCGCGTTGTCCGCCTCGCTGGTCCTGGTGCTTGGCGTGGCGGTGACGTCGTGGTTCACCGACCTCCACCGCATCGAAGGCACCGTGCCGGCCCCGACGGGCCGCGTCGCCGGCGACGCCGCCAGCATCCCCGCCGACGAATGGCGCGCCTATGGCCGCACCGGCTACGGCCAGCGCTTCTCCCCGCTCGACCAGATCACCCCGAAGAACGTCAGCACGCTCGAGACCGCCTGGACCTTCGAGACCGGCGACGCCAAGCAGGAAGGCGATCCGCTGGAGACGACCTTCGAGGTCACCCCGCTGAAGATCGGCGACCGGCTCTTCCTCTGCACGCCGCACCAGAGCGTCATCGCGCTCGATGCCGACACCGGGAGAGAGATCTGGCGCTATGACCCGAAGGTGCAGGGCGCGCTCGCGCTGCAGCACCTGACCTGCCGCGGCCTGTCCTACCACGCCGCCACCGCTTCATCGGATGCCGCAGCCCCCGCTGCCGCAGCGACCTCGGCGGCCCCGGCACCCGCGCCGACCGCGGCGACGCCCCCCGGCGCCACTGCCGCCGCGCCCGCCGGCGATGCCGCGGACCCGGCGCTTCCGGTCGCTACCGCCGGTGCCGCCGTCACCGGCACTTGCGCTGCCAAGCTGTTCATGCCGACGGCCGATGGCCGGCTCATTGCTCTCGACCCGGAGACCGGCGCCGTCTGCAGCAATTTCGGCGGCGGCGATGGGCAGATCGACCTCTGGCAGAAGATGCCCAACGTCAATCCGGGCGCCTACTACTCGACCTCGCCGGTGGTCGTGACCGCCAACATCATCATCGTCGCCGGCACCGTCCTCGACAACGTCTCGACGGCGGAAGCCTCGGGCGTCATCCGCGGCTATGACGTCAACACGGGCGATCTCGTCTGGGCCTGGGACAGCGCCAAGCCGGACCAGACGGCGCCGCTGCCGGAGGGCCAGACCTACACCGCGAACTCGCCGAACTCCTGGTCGATCTCCTCGGTCGATGAGGGCCTCGGCATGGTCTACATCCCGATGGGCAACCAGCCGCCCGACCAGTTCGGCGGCAACCGCTCGCCGGAAGTCGAGCGCTTCTCGTCCTCGGTCGTGGCGCTCGACATCGCCACCGGCACGGTAAAATGGGTGTTCCAGACCGTCCACCACGACCTCTGGGACTATGACGTTCCGGCCCAGCCGAGCCTCATCGACCTCACCCTCAACGGCCAGACCGTGCCCGCGCTGGTGCAGCCGACCAAGCAAGGCGAGCTGTTCGTGCTCGACCGCCGCACCGGCACCCCGGTGCTGCCGGTGACCGAAATCGCGGCGCCCACGGGCGCGGCCAAGGGCGACCATACCGCGCCCACCCAGCCGAAATCGGCGCTGTCCTTCGACCCGCCCGCGCTCACCGGCAAGGACATGTGGGGCGCCACGATGTTCGACCAGCTGGCCTGCCGGGTGGCGTTGACGCGGTTGAAATATGACGGCCGCTTCACCCCGCCTTCGCTCAAGGGATCGCTGATCTATCCCGGCAATTTCGGCGTCTTTAACTGGGGCGGCGTCGCCGTCGACCCGCAGCGCCAGATCGCCTTCACCACGCCGACCTACCTCGCCTTCACCTCGCAGCTGGTGCGGCGCCAGAACGAGACCGAGCTCTACGTCCAGGACGGCGGCGAGAAGCCGGCGGGCGCGCTGCCCTCGCTCAACGAGAACTTCGGCGCGCCCTATGCGATCAAGCTCGCGCCCTTCACCTCGCTGCTCGGCCTGCCTTGCCAGTCGCCTCCCTGGGGCTATGTCGCGGCGGCCGACCTCACCACCGGCAAGGTGATCTGGCAGCACAAGAACGGCACGGTGCGCGACTCCTCGCCGATCCCGCTGCCGTTCAAGATGGGCGTGCCGAACCTCGGCGGCCCGATGATGACGGCGGGCGGCGTCGCCTTCCTGTCGGGCACGCTCGACCAGTACCTTCGCGCCTACGACGTCTTGACCGGCAAGGAACTCTGGAAGGGCCGCCTGCCGGCCGGCGGACAAGCCACGCCGATGACCTATGCCGGACGCGACGGCAGCCAGTACGTGCTGGCGGTCGCCGGCGGGCATGGCTCGCTTGGCACCCGCACCGGCGACTCGGTGATCGCCTACAAGCTGCCGAAGCCGTAACGGCGGCTTCGGACCCGACATGAAAAAGGGCGCCTCTCGGCGCCCTTTTTCATGTCTTTGAAAGGCTGGAAATCAGATCGTCTGGACCTGCGCCTTGGCGCGTTCCTCGGACATCCGCTGGGCGAACAGCGCGGCGAAGTCGATCGGGTCGATCATCAGCGGCGGGAAGCCGGCATTGCGGGTGACGTCGGCGACGATCTGGCGCGCGAACGGGAAGAGCAGGCGCGGGCACTCGATGAACAGCACCGGCAGAAGGTGCTCCTGCGGAAAATGCTGCAGCCGGAACACGCCGCCGTATTCGAGCTCGACGTGGAACAGGAGATCCTTGTCGTCGCCGGCCTTGGCGTTCAGCGAGAGCTTGACGTCGTAGTCGCCGTCCTCGGCATTGACTGGGTTGGCGGTGACGTTGACGCCGATGTTGATGCCGGGCGCCTTGGCCTGATTGCGCAGGGCCGCCGGCGCATTCGGGCTCTCGAACGAGAAGTCCTTGATGTACTGGGCGAGGATGTTGATCGACGGCGCCTGGCCGTTGGGCAGGCCTTGATTGGCCTGGTCGATGTCGGACATGAAAGCCTCCGCTTGGATCCCGGGCATGCCCCGCTGCGCGGCCGGCATGGTCCCCATATCTGTCCCGCTCGCCCGCCCCGGCACGCCGGCACGCGGCACGGTCGCCCGCTGCGGTGGCGCGAGCGCTAACACTTCGCAGAAGGGGAGACAAGTTCGCGCCCGGCCGCCCGCGTTGCCGGCCATACGCCGGCCAGAGGCGTGGAAGTTGGTTATGGCGTGGGCTTGTCGCCGCGCCAGGGACTGTCGGGGTTCGGCCGCCGGGCATACTCGTCGTCGTCGAGCTCGATCACGCCGGCGGGTGCGACCGGCCCGGACGCCGGGCGGCGCAGCAGGTCATCGGACGGCATCGGGCGCCGGCGAAAGCCGGTGCCGCCGGGCATCGCCATCACGGTGACGCGCCCCTTCAGGAACCGCCAGGCGAGATCGCGCACCGGCGGGATGAAGAGGAGATAGCCGATGAGGTCGGTGACGAGGCCGGGCACGATCAGCAGGAACGCCGCCAGCACGATCATCACCCCGTGCACCAGCTCACGCCCCGGATTCTGCCCGGCCTGAACCTCCTGGCGGATGCGCAGGAGCGTCGACAGGCCCTGCCGCCGCAACAGGAGCACGCCGATCACCGCGTTGCCGACGACGAGGCCGAGCGTCGGCAACAGCCCGATCCGGTCGCCGACGAGGATGAACACGGCGATCTCGACGATCGGCAGCAGCAGCATCGAGAGCGGGAGCAACAGCAGTCGCAGGGGAATTCTCCAGGTTGGGAGCTCGGCCAAAAAACAAGAAGAGGCCGGCATCCTACTCATTTTCGCCGATATCGGCACGCTCCGTTCATTGCCGCCGCATAATTTACGCGAATGCACGTCACAAAGAAGATAGGATCAGCCAACGGCAATTTGAATGAGCGACCGGCTCACTTATATGCAGGGTCTGCGGCGGCGGCGGATCCGTTGCCACCTTCTTCCACCGCACCAAGCGAACACACAGGGATTGCGCACAGGATGACCTTCGGGACGATCTTCTTCATCATCGTGGCGGCGATCGTCCTGTTCCAACTGCGCAACGTGCTGGGCCGGCGCACCGGCAATGAGCGGCCTCCCTTCGATCCTTATGCCCGGCCAGAGAAGACCATCGAGGCACAAGGCAATGTCGTGACGCTGCCGAACCGGCGCGAGACCGGCGTGACCGAGGCCGTGGTTGTCGACCGCTATGCGGCGATCGACAAGATCGTGCCGCCCGCCGAGCCTGCCAATGCCGAGCTCCGCCGCGTCCAGGACGCCGACCAGACCTTCGACGCCAAGGGTTTCATCGATGGCGTGAAGATCGCCTACGAGATGATCGTTGGCGCGTTTGCCAGCGGTGACCGCAAGACGCTGAAGAGCCTGCTCAGCCAGGAAGCCTATGCCGGCTTCGAGGCGGCGATCACCGAGCGCGAGGCGCGGTCGCAGAAGATGCAGTCGACCTTCGTCGGCATCGACGACGCGAAGATCGTCGCCGCCGAGACCAAGGACCGCGAGGTTCTGATCACCGTGCGCATCGTCTCCCAGCTGATCACCGCGGTGACGTCGAACACCGGAGAGGTGATCGACGGGGATCCCGAGACCGTCGTTGAAGTTAAGGACGTCTGGACCTTCGCCCGGGATACGCGCTCGAAGGATCCGAACTGGAAGCTGGTCGAGACGCAGTCCGAAGCCGCCTGAGCCAGGCTGTGACGGCGAGGTGCCCGTGCTGACCGACCTTTTGGCGAAACGCCGTTTCGATGACCTGCCCGGATGGGCCGTGGCAGACCACGCCGCGGCCTTTTCGGCGTTCAGGCGCTCGGCCGAACGGTTCATGGCCGGCGTCGTCAAGACCGGCACGCTCGGCGTCGAGGCCGACGATTTCCGCCCGGCCGCGGAAGCCGCGCTGTCCGCCGCCGCCGAGATCGGCCCGGCGGAGGCGCGCGCCTTCTTCGAACGGCATTTCCAGCCGGCCTTCCTGTCGGCCAAGGCCGATGATCCCGCCGCACGCGGTTTCCTGACCGGCTATTACGAGCCGGAGCTCGACGCCGCGCTGACGCGCGACGCGCGCTTCTCCACGCCGCTCTACGGCGTGCCGCACGACCTTGTTCCCGTCGACGACGTATCGCGGCCGGCGGGGCTCGACCCGTCCTTCCGCTATGCCTGGCGCCGGCCGGACGAGCATCTCGACGAATACCCCGACCGGGAGGCGATCGAGGCCGGCTTTCTGGAAGGCCGCGGTCTGGAAATCGCCTGGCTCGACAACCCCGTCGATGCCTTCTTCGTCCACATCCAGGGCTCGGCCCGGCTGCGGCTGGCCGACGGGCGCCGCTTGCGCGTCACCTATGCCGCCAAGACCGGGCACCCGTTCACGGCGATCGGTCGGATCCTGGTGCAGGAGGGCGCGCTGACGCTCGCCGAGGCCGACATGGACGGCATCCGCGCCTGGCTGGCCGCCCATCCCGATCGTGTCCGCGGTCTCCTCGACCGCAACCGCTCCTTCATCTTCTTCCGCGAGGCGGAGGTGGTCGACGAGAGCCTTGGACCCGTCGCGGCCGCCAAGGTCCCGCTGACGCCGATGGCCTCGATCGCCGTCGACCGCCTGCTCCACACTTTCGGCACGCCGTTCTTCATCGACGCGCCCGATCTGGTGCTCGCCGGCGCGCCGTTCCAGCGGTTGATGATCGCGCAGGACACCGGCTCGGCGATCCTCGGGCCGGCGCGGGCCGACATCTTCGTCGGCTCCGGCCTTGCGGCGGGACAGGCGGCGGGACGCGTGCGCCATCCCGGCGACTTCTATCTGCTGCTGCCGGCTTCCGTTCACGCCGGGATCGAGCGATGAGGCGCCGGCGGGGGCTCAGCGACGACGAGCTGCGGCTGTGGGTCGGCGTCGCCCGGCAAGCAAAGCCAATGCCGGGCAAGGATCTGCCCGACCTGCCGCCGGCCGAGCCGGTCGTGGCGCCAGCGCCGCCTGCCGTGCCCCGCCCCGCTTCGGCCAGACACGTCCGGCTGCCGGCACCGAAACCCGCCGCGATCGCCGTCCCGAAGCCCAGCCTGATGCCGGCCTACCAGGCGCCGGCGATCAAGGCGAAGCCGGTGCGGGCGCTGCCGGGCCTCTTCCCGATCGAGAAGCCGGTCAAGCGCAAGATCGCCAAAGGACGGGTCGAGATCGACGACCGCATCGACCTGCACGACAAGACGCAGATCGTCGCGCATTACGCGCTGCTGGGCTTCCTGCGCCAGGCACAGGCCCACCACATGCGGCACGTTCTGGTGATCACCGGGCGCGGCGCCTCGTTCGGCTCGCGCGGGGTGATCAAGCGCTCGCTGCCGCACTGGTTCGACACGCCGGAGTTCCGCAGCCTCGTCGCCGGCTTCGAGCCCGCGGACCGCAGCCATGGCGGCGACGGCGCCTTCTACATCCGCATCCGCCGGCGATGAATGGCGTCTCCTGCAGGGCGCCCGGGAGGCAAGGCCGGTGACGCCGTTCGGCGAGCGCATCCGCGCCTTGCGGCGAGAGAAGGGCGTGACCCAAGGCGAGATGGCGAAGGCCCTGCGCGTCTCCAGCGCCTATCTCTCGGCGCTCGAACACGGCCGCCGCGGCCGCCCGACCTGGCAGCTGCTGCAGCGGATCATCGGCTATCTCAACGTGATCTGGGACGATGCGGAGGAACTCGAGCGGCTCGCGGAACTTTCCCACCCGAAAGTCACGGTCGAGACCGCCGGCCTCAGCGCAGATGCGACGGCACTGGCCAACCGCCTCTCCGAGACCATCGCGATTCTGGCTCCGGAGGATCTGGTGCAGCTTCGTGCGGCGCTGGATGTGGCTGCCGCGAGGGCCGAGGCGGTCCGGGCGGCGAAGCGGCGGCGGTAGGTGCGGGGGCGGGGTCGCGGCGGCGGAGATTGGGGTAGCGGGCGCGTAGTAGCGAGAGCGAAGGGTAGTGAGAGTCGGGGTAGCGGGCGCGTTGTAGAGGCGCGGAGGTGTTATCCCTCGTGCATTGACGAGGTGAGGCCCTTGGGGTGAGGACGACTTCGGTCCGTTTCGGCAATGATGCACGTCCTTGGGGCGGCCTACGCTTCCAAGCGCCTCCATCGGACAGACGGAGCTGCCGTGACGCCGGCCCCTCAATTTCGTCATCCCGGACTTGATCCGGGATCCATTCCTCTGCGCTGAATAGAGTTTGTCCAGTGTAGAACCAGCCTGCGGCGACAAGGCGGGAAGGTCGCCCGTACCATGTGTGATGGACGATTTGGAATGGATCCCGGGTCAAGCCCGGGATGACGAGGATGCGGCGTTTATGTTAGGTCTTCCAACGTTCTTCATCTCGTTCCGAACGTTCGGTGTCCATCACAGATTCAGAAATTGTATAGTGATGAATGGCTATACCGGCCCACCACGCAGTCTACACCGGGCTGTCTAGTCGTCGCAAGCATCCAGCTACTCCGCCCGAAACCGCACCTCACAGCGGTTCGCCGTCCTCGTCCAGCTCGTCCTCGGCATATTCCTCGATCGGAATATCGCGGCCGATGAGGCTCCTGTCGGGCTTGCCGGCGAAGGTCGCGTCGGTCTGCCGGACGAAGTGTGAGACAAGGTCGGGCTTGTCCGATTCGCTGCCCACGGCAGGGACGGTGTCGGCAGGATGGATTTTCTTGTCGGACATGTTGGCCTCCCGGATCGGCCGACCTCCAGACGTCGGCACACACCAAAAGTCGGCACGGTCAGCAGATGTTCCCGCGACAGCCTTGCCGCGTCAGACGGCCGCGGCGATTTCCGGCGGGTTCGCGAGCTCGAGGAAGCTCAGCCAGAGGGCATCGGGTCCGAGCGTCTCGATGAAGGCACGGTGGCGCAGCGCCTCCTCGGGCGTCACCCGCGGCGCCAGCGGCACGCGGCGCGGGGCGAGGCGGAGGACGGCGCCATCGGCGTCGCGCTGCTCTTCCTGGTGCGAGGAGACAAGGCCGAGCGCGGCCTGGCGGCCGCCGATGAGCTCGATGTAGACGCCGGCGAGAAGCTCGGAGTCGACCAGCGCGCCGTGCTTGTCGCGCTTCGACGTATCGATCGAGAAGCGCGAGCAGAGGGCGTCGAGCGTTGCCGGCGCCATCGGGAATTTCCGCCGGGCCATCTGCAGCGTGTCGATAACGCGCTCCATGTCGATCGGCGGCAAGCCGATGCGCTTCAACTCGGCATTGAGGAAGCGGATGTCGAAGGTGGCGTTGTGGGCGATGAGCACGCTGTCGCCGAAGAACTCGGTCATCTCCCCGACGACCTCCTCGAACAACGGCTTGTCCTTCAGGAAATCGTCGGAAATGCCGTGCACGTCGAAGGCGCCGGGATCGACCCGGCGACCCGCCGGCCGCGCGAAGGCGTGCCAGGACCGGCCGGTCGGAATGTGGTTCCAGAGTTCGATCGCGCCGATTT
The DNA here is from genome assembly GCF_055730135.2 of Mesocryomonas lacus. Taxonomy (NCBI): domain Bacteria; kingdom Pseudomonadati; phylum Pseudomonadota; class Alphaproteobacteria; order Hyphomicrobiales; family Aurantimonadaceae; genus Mesocryomonas; species Mesocryomonas lacus. The sequence continues at coordinate 73,521 of NZ_JBUZWE020000018.1, forward strand.
CGATGACGCGGTCGGCCTCGAAGTCGAGGCCGGTGGTTTCCGTATCGAAGACGATCTCGCGCATGACTTGATCCCGTTGGTGTCCCGGTGTCGCGCATCTCCCCCCGAAGTTCAAGCAAGAGCTTCCGGGGGACGACGTTGTCCCCGAGGCTCGCAAGATGTTCTTTCTTTGTTCTTAACGTTTACTCGGACGCCGAGAGTTTATCGATGAGTTCGGCGATCGCCGCACGGGCAGGTTCGATGCCGGCGGCGGTGTCGAGCACGAAGTCGGCGCGGGCCCGCTGCTCGGCGTCGGGCACCTGGCGGGCGAGGATGGAGGCGAGCTTTTCGGCCGTCATCCCGGGCCGGGCGAGAACGCGCTCGCGCTGCACCTCGGCGGGTGCCGTCACCACCAGCACCTTGTCCACCCGCTTCTCGCCTCCGGTCTCGAACAGAAGGGGGATGTCGAGCACCACCAGCTTCCTGCCGGCCTTGCGGGCCTCTGCCAGAAAGGCCTGCTCCTCGGCCCGCACCAGCGGATGCACCAGCGCCTCCAGCGCTTGCAAGGCCGCGGCATCGCCGAGCACCCGGGCCGACAGCGCCGCGCGGTCGACGACGCCGTCGCGTACCACGCCCGGAAACAGCGCTTCTACCATGGGCGCGGCCTTGCCGGCATAGAGGCGGTGGACGGTCTCGTCGGCGGAATGGACGGGGATGCCGCGCTCGGCGAAGAGGCTGGCGGTCGTCGACTTGCCCATTCCGATCGTGCCGGTGAGGCCGAGGATGATCATCGCGCGGTCCTGCCGGCAGCGCCCGTCATGGCGCGATGTCGGCGACGAGCCGCGCCCTCAGCGCTGCGTCGACGGTCGGGCGCCGGCCGAACCAGCGCTCGAAGCCCGGCACCGCCTGGTGCAGCAGCATGCCGAGCCCGTCGGCATGGCGCAGGCCCCGCGCTTCGGCCGCCAGCAGGACCGGCGTCGCCAGCGGGACGTAGACGATGTCGGTGACGAGCGCCGTGTCCGGGAGGGCGGTGAGGTCGGGCAGGGCATCGTCCTCTGTCGCCTGTGCCGGTATGGTGTTGACGAGGAGGTCGGCACCGGCGAGCAGCGCCGGCTGCGCCTCCGCGCCATGGCCGCTGACGCGGGCGCCGAAGCGCTCGGCGAGAGCCGACGCCCGCGCCTCGGTGCGGTTGACGACGTGGACGCGGGCGACGCCGGCCGAGAGCAGCGCGAAAACCACCGCGAGCGCCGCGCCGCCGGCGCCAAGCACCACGGCAGTCTCCGCATCGCGCCAGCCGGGTAGGCGCTCGTCGAGATTGGCGGAGAAGCCGTAAGCGTCGGTGTTGCCGCCGGTGAGGACGCCGTCCTCCCACCAGAGCGTGTTCACCGCCCCGATCGCCTCGGCCGCCGCATCCCGCCGGCCGACGGCGGCGAACGCCGCCTCCTTGTGCGGCAGCGTGACATTGCCGCCAACGAAGCCGCTGCCGGCAAAGCCCTCGAGGAAGTCGCCGAACTCCTCGGGCGGGATGCCGAGCCGCTCATAGGAGCCGGGGAGGCCGTAGCGCTGCAGCCAGTCGCCGTGGATGAGCGGCGAGCGCGAGTGCCAGACCGGCCAGCCCGTTACGAAGGCGCGCGGGCCTTCTTGGGGCTCGCGCGGCGTCTCGTCGTCGTGGAAGACATGCATGGCGGTTCCGGCTGTGGGCTTTCGATATTCCCGCAGCGTTACCAAATCGAGCGCCTGACCGCAAACCCCAGCGAACCATGGCTTCGCCGAGATGCAATGACCGGCGTGCGCTGTGTCTCACGTGAAACATTCGGCAGACCGGCTCGCGCCCCAGGGAGTAGAAAGGCGTGCGGCGTCAGTCCGCGTCGAGTTCGGGGTAGTGGCGGAAGATGCCGTCCTCGCTGAACGGCAGGCGACGATCGCTGGCGAGATAGGCGGCGATGTTCGGCTGCGCGGCGACGGTCGCCGCCAGCACCACCACGCGTGGATAGTCCGCCTCGACGGCGGCCATGCGCCGGGGAAAGGCGTAGCGCAGACCTTCGACCAGCTGGAACAGACCGATGTCGGCATAGCTGAGCTTTCCGCCGGCGAGGAAACCGGAGGCGTCAATCAGGTGCTCGTACCAGCCGAGGTATTTCGGCATCCGCTCCGCCCGGAACCCCTTGGCCCGGCGCAGGGCCTCGGGCTTCTGGTCCTCGTAGTAGAGCCCGGTACCGACGGGATGATGGACCTCGTGCGCCTCGGAAACGATGTCGGCCGTGGTCGCCGCGATCGAGCGGGCGAACAAGCGGGTGGCCGGATTTTCCGGCGCCAGCCCCAGCGTCTCGCCGAGATGGGCGGCGATGACGGCGGTCTGCGAGACCATGAGGTCGCCGTGGACGAGGAAGGGCGGGGCGAAGGGGCGGGCGCCGCCCCAACCGGCCTTCATCATCGCCATCATGCCGGCGATGCCGCCGCCGGGAATGTCCAGCCGGGCCATGTCGCGATAGTCGGCGCCGGCGGCTTCGAGCACCAGGCGGACGAATTCACCGCGCCCTTGGATGCCCGGCCAGTAGTAGAGATCATAGGTCATTGTAGAACTCCTCGGCGACCTCGCTTCCCCGCCCCACTTCTGTCCGCGGGACGGGTGCCTGAGCCATTCCAGAAGCTAGCAGAACTAGATGCCGATATCCTCGGCAGTCTTCGGCTGCATGATCGGGCAGCCATTGTGCGCGGCGCGGAAGCCGGAGGACATCTCGTAGGCGGGCTTGCGCACCCGCATGATCGAGCCGAGCGGCCGGTGCTCGGTGATGCCGTGCCAGGGCGAGAAGGCCATGCCGTTGTCGACATGGCGCTCGGCCGCGTCGCTCCAGGCATCCTGCGGGCCGACGGTCACGCGGCCGACGGTGATGAAGGGGCTCTCCTCCTCCGACCACGGCACTGAGGCGTCCTCGATCGGCATGGTATTCGGATCGGTCATTAGCTGCACCCGCAGCTCCCATTCGCCGGACTGCGTGGCGAACACCTCCGACACAGCCTCGCGCAGCGCATTGGGCTTGCCGGAAACGTCGACCTTGGCGCCGGTGAGGGCCTTCAGGTTGGCGCTGACCGGGGCGAGCGAGAGTTTCGCGACGTAGCGGCCGTAGAGGAGGGGCGCCTGGGTGTAGAAGGTATCGCCGAGCACATGGGTGTTGGGATGGCCACCCATGGCGATGAGGGTCGAGCTCTTGCCGCCGGCCGCCTCGACCAGCGTCTCGGCGCCGCGCAAGGCCGCCGACACCGCCTTCTTCAGGAACTGTGGCGTGTCGGTGGTCTTGGCGAGAAGCTTCAGACTACCGAGGAAGGCCTTGGCGGTGGAGGCGGAAAAGGCGGGGCCGTTGACCATGACGAAATCCTGGTCGGCGCCAGGCGATTCCGGCAGGCGCTCGCCGGGAACGCCGACAATTTTCATCGCCATGCCGCGCGGCAGGGAGATGGAATCGTCGAGGATGTCGCCGGGATTGGTGGAGAAGCGCATCACCACCGGATATGTCGCCGCCTTGGCAAAAATGCCTTGCGCGAGTTCCGGAGGAAGCCCGTCGGCGATGGTCAGCGTGCCCCGCAGGATGCCGTGGCTCTTGGCGTGGACGCTGCGCACGGCATGTCCATAATCCTTGGCGGTGATCTCCATGATGCCGCGCAAGGTCTCCACGAGTTCACGTGCCGTCTCGGCCTCGTCGAACTCGAGATGCTCGAAGCGCGGGTCGAACGGGACCGGCGGGTTCTGGAACGGAACATGGCTCATGGGACATCCAGTCTTGGAAGAACGGTCTCCCTCGAATGGCCGGGAAGCGTCGCCGTTCCCCGGCAACACCGGCTTGTGAGCGTTATGTCGCACTGTTGCCGGCCGGCACCCGTTTGCGCTGCGTCATGGCGCCACCGGCGACAAGCCGCTGTGGACGGGTGGACAGGCCGGCCGCACTTGCCTAACCAGACGCCGGGGCCCCGCCGGTTCGTCCGCCGCGCCCCTCCCGTATTGACGACCCCGAGGAAACACCATGGACGCCGCGCGTTCGTTCGAACGGCCGGCCGTGGCGCCCGACAACAGCTGGGGCCGGCACCTCAAGGCGACGCTGGTGCTCGGCCTGCCGCTGATCGGCGCGCAGCTGGCGCAGATGTCGATCCACGTCACCGACACCGTGATGATCGGCCAGCTCGGCCCCGAGCAGCTGGCCGCCGCCGTGCTGTCGACGCAAGCCTTCTTCCTCGTCTGGATCTTCGGCGCGGGCTTTGCCCAGGCAGTGATGCCGCTCGCCGCCAACGCCGCGGGGCGCGGCGACATCAGGGGCGTCCGGCGGTCGGTGCGGATGGGGCTCTGGGTGATCACCCTCTACGCCATCGCGGTGATGCCACCGCTCTGGCACTTCGAGGCGATCCTCGTCTCGCTCGGCCAGGACCCGGCCGTCGCCGCGCGCGCCGGCGCCTTCATGCGCGTCCTGCAATGGGGCATGTTCCCGGCGCTCGGGATCATCGGCCTGCGCTCCTATCTCAGCGTCCTCGGCCGCGCCAACCTCATCCTCTTCGTCACCGTCGCGGGGGCGCTGATCAACGGCCTCCTCGCCTATACCTTCATCTTCGGGCATTTCGGCGCGCCGGCGCTCGGCATGCAAGGTGCCGCCTACGCCTCGCTCGGCACCAATACCGCGATGGCCGCGATCACCGTCGCCTATGCTGTGCTGAACCCGCATCTGAAGCCCTACGAGCTGTTCGTGCGGTTCTGGCGGCCGGACTGGCCGGCCTTCTTCGAGGTGTTCCGCCTCGGCCTGCCGATCTCGCTGACGGTGATCGCCGAGACCGGCATGTTCGGCGCTTCGACCATCATGATGGGCTGGCTCGGCGCGGAAGTGCTGGCCGCGCACGGCATCGCGCTGCAGCTCGCCTCGATCGCCTTCATGGTGCCGCTCGGCCTGTCGAACGCCGGGACGGTCCGGGTCGGGCTCGCCTACGGCCGCAAGGACTGGCCGGGCCTCGGCCGCGCCGGCTATGTGGCGCTGGGGCTGACGGTGATGACCTCCGGCGTCGGCGCGATGCTGTTCTGGCTGGTGCCGGGCACGCTGATCGGTCTTTACCTCGACCGGGCCAACCCGCAGAGTGCCCCGGTGCTGGCCCAGGGGATTGCGATGCTGATGATCGGCGCGGTGTTCCAGCTGGCCGACGGCCTGCAGGTCACCGGCTCGGCCCTCTTGCGGGGCCTCAAGGACACGCGGATCCCGATGCTGATCGCCGCCTTCAGCTATTGGGTCGTCGGCGTCCCCGTCGCCTATGTCCTCGCCTTCCCGCTCGGGCTCGGCGGCCCCGGCATCTGGTGGGGCCTCGCCGTCGGCCTTGCGCTGGCCGCCATCCTGATGTGCTGGCGCTTCCACCGCCGCGCCGCCTTTGGCCTGACGCCGGCCTGAAGCCGGCAGGCTGCGTTCGCCCAGCACGTGCGACAGCCACGGCATGAGTCTTTGGCCGCATAGAGCGCCAAAACCGGTTGCGGCATGTTGACCCACGGAAACGGCGAAACTAGCGTCGACCAAAGCAAAACCCCGGCCAAGCAGACGCAGCGCTGCACCGGGGCACTTCGCGCAGGAATGGGTCTGGGAGGACGTCCAATGAAGCTTGCATCCCTTATCGGCGCCGCCGCCCTGGCGCTCGCCGTCGGCACAGCCGCCGCGCAGGACTATCCGGCGCAGCCGATCACCATCGTCGTGCCCTTCGCCGCGGGCGGGCCGACCGACACGGTGACCCGCCTCATCGCCGAGCCGATGGGCCGCGAGCTCGGCCAGCAGATCGTGGTGCAGAACGTCGCCGGCGCCGGTGGGACGCTGGCGGCCGGCCAGGTCGCGAAGGCGACCCCCGACGGCTACACCATCCTGATGCACCACATCGGCATGTCGACCGCGCCGACGCTCTATCGCAACCTCGACTTCAATCCGGTGGAGGATTTCGCCACCATCGGCCTCGTCACCAACGTGCCGATGACGATGATCGGCCGCAAGGATCTCGAGCCGAACACGCTCGCCGAGCTCGTCGAGTACGTGAAGGCCAACAAGGACAGCGTCGTCTACGCCAATGCCGGCATCGGCGCGGCGTCCCACCTCTGCGGCATGCTGTTCATGAACGCCATCGGCACGGCGGTCACCACCGTTCCCTACAAGGGCACGGGCCCGGCGATGACCGACATCCTCGCCGGCGAGGTCGACTTCATGTGCGACCAGTCGACCAACACCACCGGCCAGATCAAGGGCGGCGAGGTGAAGGCTTTCGCGGTGACGACGCCAGCGCGGCTCGGCAATTTGCCGGACGTGCCGACCTCGATCGAGGCTGGCCTGCCGGACTTCCAAGTCGGCGTCTGGCACGGGCTCTACGCCCCGGCCGGCACGCCCGACGCCGTGGTCGAGAAGCTGTCCAAGGCGCTGCAGACAGCGCTCGCCGACAAGACGGTGATCGAGCGCTTCGCCGAGCTCGGCACCGCCCCGGTCGCGCTCGACCAGGCGACGCCCGCCGCGCACAAGACCTACCTCGCCGACCAGATCGCGCTGTGGAAGCCAATTATCGAGAAGGCGGGCGTGTTCGCTGATTGATGCTGGGGTGGGGGTGTCGACAATGGCGGCGCACCCACCCCCCTTTGCCTGCCGGCATCTCCCCCTCAAGGGGGGAGATCAGGCGCGATGAGGTTGGCGACTGGCCGATCTCCCCACCCGAGGGGGAGATGCCCGGCAGGGCAGAGGGGGGCGAACCGCCGGACCGTCTGATGCCGAGCCGCCCAACCACCCGCCACCCGGCCGCACCCGCAAGCCCCCCTCTGAAAGGCCCGCCGTGGAACTGCAGAAATCGCGCAAGGACGTTCTTTCCGGCCTGATCTTCCTCTGTTTCGGAGCAGCCTTCGCCGTCACCGCGCTCGGCTATCCCATGGGCACGGGCCTGCGCATGGGCGCTGGCTTCTTTCCTTTCGTGCTCGGCCTCATCCTCTGCGGCTTCGGCATCGCCGTCATGGTCAAGGGCTTCCTGCACCGGGGCGAGGCGGAGGATCTCGGGACCATCCCGTGGCGCGGCGTGGTTCTGATCCTCGGCGGGCTGATCTTCTTCGGCGCCTGCGTGCGCGGCCTCGGCCTCGGGCCCTCGCTGTTCATCACCGTGCTCGTCAGCGGCCTTGCCAGCCGCACGCTCTCGCCCGTCACCGCCCTCATCCTTGCCGCGGCGATGACGGTGATCTGCTACGTCATCTTCGTGCGCGGCCTCGGCGTCACCGTCCCGATGCTCGGACCCTGGATCGGTATCTGATGGATCTCGTCGCCAACCTCGCCCTCGGCTTCCAGACCGCGCTCGAGCCGACCAACATCCTCTACTGCTTCGTCGGCGTGCTGCTGGGCACGCTCGTTGGCGTGCTGCCGGGCATCGGCCCGACCGCGACGATCGCCATGCTTCTGCCGATCACCTTCGCCTTCGCCCCGGTGACGGCGCTGATCATGCTGGCCGGCATCTATTACGGCGCGCAGTATGGCGGCTCGACGACGGCGATCCTGATCAACCTGCCGGGCGAGTCCTCCTCGGCGGTGACGGCGATCGACGGCTACCAGATGGCCAAGAAGGGCCGCGCCGGGCCGGCGCTCGCCACCGCCGCGCTCGGCTCCTTCTTCGCCGGCACGGTCGCGACCTTCATCCTGGTGCTCGCCGCGCCGCCGCTCGCCGCCGTCGCCCTCTCCTTCTCAGCGCCGGAATATTTCTCGCTGATCATCCTCGGCCTCCTCGCCTCGATCGCGCTGGCGCAAGGCTCCGTGCTGAAGGCGATGGGGATGATCGTGCTCGGCATCCTCCTCGGCACCGTCGGGCAGGACGGCTTCGACGGCACGCCGCGCTATTCCTTCGGCTTCCGCGAGCTCTATTCCGGCATCAGCTTCGTGTCGGTGGCGATCGGCATCTTCGGCGTCGCGGAAATCCTGCGCAATCTCGAGAACGAGACGACGCGCGACGTGATGGTCAAGACGGTGAAGAACCTCTGGCTGACCAAGGACGACTTCAAGCGGATCATCGCCCCGGTGCTGCGCGGCACGGCGCTCGGCTCGATCCTTGGCATCCTGCCGGGCGGCGGCCACGTGCTCGCGTCGTTTGCGTCCTATGCCTTGGAAAAGCGGGTGTCGAAGCACCCGGAAGAGTTCGGCAACGGCGCGATCGAGGGCGTCGCCGGGCCGGAATCGGCCAACAATGCGGCGGCGCAGACCTCGTTCATCCCGCTCTTGACGCTCGGCATTCCCGCCCATCCGGTGATGGCGCTGATGATCGGCGCCTTCATCACGCAAGGCATTACCCCGGGGCCGAACGTCATCACCGACGAGCCGGCGCTGTTCTGGGGCATCATCGTCTCGATGTGGGTCGGCAATCTGATGCTGGTGATGCTGAACCTGCCGCTGATCGGGCTCTGGGTGAAACTCCTCACCATCCCCTACAAGGTGCTCTTCCCGGCGATCATCGCGTTTGCCTGCATCGGCAGCTACTCGATCGACCAGAACGCCTTCGACATCTACGCCATCGTGTTCTTCGGCGTGCTCGGCTACGGCCTGATGAAGCTCGGCTGCGAACCGGCACCGCTGCTGCTCGGCTTCGTGCTCGGCCCGCTCCTGGAGGATCATTTCCGCCGCGCGATGATCCGCTACCGCGGCGACCCGATAATCTTCCTTGAACGCCCTATCTCGGCGGCGCTCTTGGCGCTGGCGCTGGCGGCGGTGATCATCGCGGTGCTGCCGCAGATCCGGCGCAAGCGGCAGGAGGTGTTCGTCGAGGACGAGTGAGGGTTGGTGATGACGACCTGTAGGGTCTGCGAAGTTGTGCCGTTTAGTGCTGCCGGCATTGTAGGTTCAACAAAAGTGCGATCTGAACGCCCGACATCGTCATCCCGGACTTGATCCGGGATCCATTCCAAGCCGTCGATCGAAGACAGTTCGGAGGACATTCCCCTTATTCTGAACCGGACGACGACTGACGCGCTGAGGAATGGATCCCGGATCAAGTCCGGGATGACGAGCTTGGAGAGTCTGCGCCAAACTTATAGCGTCCCGAGTTAGGGAGAGCTGAGCATCGCGGCGGCCTATCCCACAGAAGGCACGCGGTAGTTGATCACGAGCGCCCCAAAGAGCCAACGCTACATCCTAAGCTTAGCGGCAACCCGCTCAGGCGCAGCTCTTCGAACCGCCGCCCTCGGGCTCGATCTGGACGCGGGTATGGCCGGCGCCGATGAAGCCGAGGCGCTGGGCGGCGCCCTTTGAGAGGTCGATGAGACGGCCCTTGATGAAGGGCCCGCGGTCGTTGATGCGGACGACGACGGCCTTGCCATTGTTGAGGTTGGTCACCTTGACCCTCGAGCCGAGCGGCAGCGTCTTGTGCGCGGCGGTCATGGCCGAGGGGTTCATCATCTCGCCGGAGGCGGTACGCGAGCGCAGGGCATACCAAGAGGCACCACCGCAGGAAGTGCGGACCAGGGGCTTGATCGGCCGGGCATCGGCCGTGACGGCGAAACTGGCGGTGAACAGGGTGGCCACGAGGGCGGTGGCGGCCAAAACAGTCGTCGTCTTCAAGAACTCCGGTCCTTATCCCGTTGATTTCCCACGGGTGACCGAGCCTTGCCTCGTGGCCCCCGTGTTTGACGGGGGCTCAGTGCGGGGCTGATCGGGCCAGAAAAAGGACCGTTCCATCACGAAGCATTTCAGTGCGTTATCCTAGCGCGGTTTTTGTGAGGCATGCGCGGCGTAATCGCCTGTGAGCGCTGACAGCGCCTCCCGGTAGGTCGGATAGCGAAACGTGTACCCCGTGCGCTTCATCAAGGCGTTGGAGACGCGCTTGTTCTCGCCGTAGAAGCTCCGCGCCATCGGCGACAGCGTCGCGGTGTCGAAGTCGACGGCCGGCGGAACGGGGAGACCGACGAGCCGAGCGGCATGCTCCACGACGTCCTGCGGGGGGGCCGGCTCGTCGTCGGTGACATTGAAGATGCCGCCGATCCGCTGACCTGCCAGGAGTGCCAGCGCGCCCGCGATATCGTCGACATGGATGCGGTTGAACACCTGGCCCGGCTTCACCAGCCGACGCGCTTTGCCCTCGGCAAGGTTGACGAAGGCGTTGCGGCCGGGACCGTAAATGCCTGACAGACGCAAAACGGCCAGCGGCACGCTGCGCTGGGCGGCAAGGTCGGCCCAGCCATTTTCGGCCTCGACGCGCTCGCGCGAGCGCTGCGAGACCGGCTTCACCGGCGTCGTCTCGTCGACCCAAGCGCCGCCATGGTCGCCATAGACGCCGACGGTCGAGAGATAACCGATCCAGGCAAGCTTCGGCATCCGCGAGAGCACGGTGTCACGGTAGGCCGACAGCACGGGGTCGCCGGCCTCGCCGGGGGCGATCGAGACGAGGAGATGCGTCGTCTGGCCGAGCGCCGCCTCGATCTCGTCCGTCCCCGCCGCCGTGCCGCCGAAGAGGAGCGGCTTCCAGCCCTTTTCCGCCATGACGGCGGCCTTGTCAGCCGAGCGCGTCGTCACGCCCGCCAGAAGGGCGGGATCGAGCGGGGCGACGAAGGCGCTGGCAGAATAGCCGCAGCCGAAGACGAACAACCGGTCGCTGGGGTTCATGACGCGCTCCCTGCTTTGCCTCTGGTCAGCGCGCCCCGCTCAGTCCATCCCGTCCAACGCATGCCACTCGCTCCTCACCGTCTCATCCTCCTCCCTATGCAGGGCGCCGGCCCGGCCTGCCAAGGCCCCCGGCGGATCGAGCTGCCCGAGTGCCCAGACCGCCATCGCCCGCACCAGGGGCGCGGCGTCGAACAGCAGAGCCTGAACTTGCGGCAAAAACCCAGCATCGCCCGAATTGCCGGCGGCGATCAGGCAGTTCGACACGAATTTGTCGCGCCCCACGCGCTTCACCGGCGAGCCGGAGAACAGCGCGCGGAAGGCCGCGTCGTCGAGCGCCAGGAGATCGGCGAGACGCGGCGCCTTCAGATCCTCGCGGGCGACGAGCTTGGCCTCGCGCGCGTCTTCCGCGAACTTGTTCCAGGGGCAGACGGCAAGGCAGTCGTCGCAGCCATAGATGCGGTTGCCCATCGCCCGCCGGAACTCGGCCGGCACAAGGGCCTTGGTCTCGATGGTGAGGTAGGAGATGCAGCGGCGCGCATCCAGCCGGTAGGGCATGGGGAAGGCATCGGTCGGGCAAGCGGTCTGGCAGGCGGTGCAGGAGCCGCAGAGGTCACGGCCGGGCGCGTCGGGGGCAAGGTCCAGCGTCGTGAAGATCGAGCCGAGGAAGAGCCAGGAGCCAAGCTCGCGCGAGACGAGATTGGTGTGCTTGCCTTGCCAGCCGAGCCCCGCCATCTGCCCCAGCGGCTTCTCCATGACGGGCGCGGTGTCGACGAAAACCTTCATCTCACCGCCGCCGGCCTTGGCGATCAGCCGGGAGCCGAGTTCCTTCAGCCTTCCCTTGATCACGTCGTGATAGTCGCGGTTGCGGGCATAGACCGAGATCGCCCCGCGGTCCGGCCGGCCGAGGACCGCCAGCGGGTCCTCGTCCGGGCCGTAGTTCATGCCGAGGACGACGATGGAGCGCACCGCCGGCCACAGCGCCCGGGCCGAGCGCCGACGCTCCAGCGTCTCCGGCATCCAGCCCATGGTGCCGTGCCGCCCATCCGCGACGAACTCTTCCAGCCGCCCGCCCGCCGCGACATCCCCTTCGCCCGGTGCGACGCCGACCGCATCGAAGCCGAGGCGGCGGGCATCGGCGTCGAGGAAGGCGCGGAGGGCGGCGGGGGTGGTCATGCAAGCGGTCTATCGGGTTGAAGGTTGGCGAGATCCGTCGTCTGCCGAGAGAGGCGGCAGGAGCGAGCGGGCCGCCACCTGGTCCGCCGCCGCAATGAACAACGCGGCGCGTATGATGACGGTATCGACGCCCACGCGACGGTCAAGCAGACCAAGATCGAGCGCGCGATGGTCGAGCGGCAGACGTAACCCCACCCCTATGGTTTCGCGATGTCCGGGTCCGACAGAAGCTGATTGAGGTCGCGGCCTGCACCGATGATCCGCCATATCGTCACCCGGTCGAAGTCGACCTGATAGGCGATGACCACGGTCCGCTCGAAAGAGAGAAGCCGAAGACCCTCGGCGATATCGGGTCTCGATCTCCCTCGATAGGGAAACATAGTGAGATTCTCGCATTGCCGCCGGATGCGCAGGACAAAGGCCCGGGCCCGATCGGGGCTGTCGCGCGCGATATACGCGTCGATCGCCTCGAGGTCTTCTGCCGCCAGAGGGTGGAAGAAGACGTCAAACGCCACCGGCTCTGGTCCGGTCGGCATGCTTGCGGTCGAGCCGGGCGAACACCTCCGAGGCCGGGATCAACGGGCGGGGATCGTTCAAGGCCGCCCCGACGGATCGCCGCAGGAGACCATCGAGATCTGCCTTCTCCCGTTCCAGCGCAAGCAAGGCTGCGCGCAGGACGTCGCTGGCAGAGGCATATTCCCCGGTCGCCAGAAGTTCATCGACGCGTTTCTGCTCGTCCCCGAGATCGATCGTCAGCGGTGGCATCCAGCGCTCCTCTTCAGAGGCCGGAGGCTAGCAGGAAAGACCGCGCCCTAGAAGTCCAGCTCGGCATAGTGCGCCACCGGCGGGATGCCGCGGATGCGCTCGGTGAGGAGGGGGCGGAAGGAGGGGCGCGACTTGACGCGCATGTACCATTCCTTGGCCAGCGGCTCCTTCTCCCAGGCGATCTCGCCGAGATAGTCGAGGATCGAGAAGGAGGCGGCGGCGGCGAGGTCGGCATAGGAGAGTTTCGGGCCGGACAGCCAGTTGCGGCTCTCCGCCAGCCAGCCGACATAGCGCATGTGGTGCTTGAGGTTGGCGCGGGCGGCGCGGATCGCGGAAGCATCGGGCGAGCCGCCGCCCTCCTCGGGCCGCATCTCCAGCTTGAACACGCGCTCGCGCACGAGATAGCGCGTCACCTCGCCGTCGAGCTTGATCAGGAACCACTCGGTCAGCCGGCGGATTTCGGCGCGCTCCAGCGCCTTTTCGGCGAGCAGCCGCTTCTCGCGCTGGAAGGCGCCACGGGTCTCGTCGAGATATTCGGCGATCACCATGCCGCCGACGATCGGCGCGCCGGAATCCTCGGACAGGATCGGCAGCGTGCCGGCCGGGTTTAGCGCGAGAAACTCGCGGCGGCGCTCCCAGGGGCGTTCGTCGACGAATTCGGCCCGCTCGCCGTATTCGCCGAGCACGAGCCTGACAAAGCGCGACGCCGCCGACATGGGATGATGATGGAGCCTCAGCATGGGTGCGCGATGGGTCCTTTCGTGGGAAACGGGGCCTGCGAAGGATCGCCGGTTCGAGGCCGGTCCGCCGGGCGCTGCGGGACGGCCAAAACTGAAACTCTCATTAAAAGGTCAAGGAAAGGAAAACTACCTTTCCGAAACCCATCGACCTTGCGCGACCCTGTCGGCACCGATCGTCCCAGCCGGCTACGGTGCCTCTGACCGAAGCCTGGCGTGACGACATCCTCAGCGTGGACCGCGCCCTCAACGCCGGACATAGCAGGTCGATCCCAATCAGCAAGGCCTGCGAACCATCCGGCCCAATGTCGATCGGTGCCACGCGTCCGTCCGATACCGCTTCATTTTTCCGACACAGCCCGAAGGCAGAGATGGTTAAGGCTTTTCCGATAGCAGGAAGACGGCCGCCCGCGTCGGGGATATACGACCGCGCGGAGCGCCGAACGCGCAGCCGGACTGCAGGGGAACTTTCATGGACATCGGCTCCGCCGCCACCGCCACCTTTCTCGGGTTTCTCGAGGGACTGACAGAGTTCATCCCGGTCTCGTCGACCGGGCACATCCTCCTTGCCGGTCATTTCCTCGGCTTCCATTCCAAGGCCGGCACGTTCGAGGTGCTGATCCAGCTCGGCGCGGTGCTGGCGGTGCTCTCGGTCTACTTCGCCAAGCTCTGGCAACTCGTCACAACCTTGCCGACGAGCGCCGAAAGCCGTCGGTTCATCGGCGGCGTACTCCTCGCCTTCCTGCCGGCGGCGGTCATCGGCATGATCGCGCACGACTTCATCAAGTCGGTGCTGTTCGAATCGCCGATGACGATCTGCGTCGCGCTTCTCGTCGGCGGCATCGCGCTCCTCTTCATCGACCGCCTCGCGCCGAAGCCGCGCTATACCGACATCATGCAGTTCACACCGGGGCTCTGCCTGAAGATCGGCTTCTTCCAGTGCCTCGCCATGATCCCCGGCACCTCGCGCTCGGGCGCCACGATCGCCGGCGCGCTGCTGCTGGGCACCGACAAGCGCTCGGCGGCGGAGTTCTCCTTCTTCCTCGCCATGCCGACCATGGCCGGCGCCTTCGCGCTCGACCTCTGGAAGAACCGCAACGTGCTGTCGGCCGACGACATCTCGCTGATCGCCATCGGCTTCGTCGTCTCCTTCATCACCGCGCTGTTCGTGGTGAAGTACCTCCTCGACTTCGTCTCCAAGCACGGTTTTGCGCCCTTTGCCTGGTGGCGTATCGCGCTCGGCAGTGTCGGGATCGTGGCGCTGATGGTCTGGGGGTAGGGCGCTCCGCCCGTCATGCAAAAGGCCGCCCCGATGGCTCGGGAGCGGCCTTTTTTTGTTGGGTGCGAATGGCGCTGGTGCTGCTGGGAATGTCCACCGGACTGTATGTGTGTGACGGTTTGGAATGGATCCCGGATCAAGTCCGGGATGACGAAGCTGCAAAGCTTTCGCCTGCTGATCAATCGAAAAAGCGTTTCAGAACTGGAATGTCTACTCGGCGTTCGTCATCCCGGACTTGATCCGGGATCCATTCCAAGCCGCCAAAACAAGTGGGGTCCGGTAGACCTTGGCCTTCCCCGCACAAAAAAACCCAACCCTTACGCCGCTTCTTCCTCGCGCTTCAGCCCGCCCGCCTGCGGCTCGGGCGTGGTGAACTGGCCCTGGGGGCGGAAGCGGATGAGGTAGGTGGGCAGGATCGACTGGATCGGCTGCGGCTTGATGCCGAAGGCGGCGAGCGTGCGGTGTTCGGCGATCGCGGCGTCCGAGACAACGTTGTCATGCTTCAGCTGGTCGACCTGGTCGGGCGTCAGCGGCGCGCCGGGCAGGTACTGCATCACCCGCGCCATCTGGCCGGCGGCGCCGAAGGGGATGTTCACCAGCCGGCGCTTGCGCTGCACGACGGTCAGCATCGCCTCCATCATCGCCTTGAAGGTGAGGATGTCGGGACCGCCAAGTTCGTAGACCTTGCCGCCCTCGATCGTGCCGTCGACCGTTGCCGCGACAGCTTCGGCGACATCGTTGACGTAAACCGGCTGGAAGCGCGTCAGCCCGCCGCCGATCAGCGGCAGGAAGGGCGAGAGCCGCGCCATGTCGGCGAAGCGGTTGAAGAACTGGTCCTCGGCGCCGAAGACGATGGAGGGGCGCAGGATCGTCGCCCCCGGCACGATCTCCAGCACCGAGCGCTCGCCTTCGCCCTTGGTGCGGGCATAGCCCGAGGTCGCGGCCGGGTCGGCGCCGATCGCCGACATCTGCGTCAGCCCGGCGCCGGCGCCGCGCGCGGCTTCCGCCACCGCACGGGCGCCGAACGACT
The DNA here is from genome assembly GCF_055730135.2 of Mesocryomonas lacus. Classification (NCBI taxonomy): domain Bacteria; kingdom Pseudomonadati; phylum Pseudomonadota; class Alphaproteobacteria; order Hyphomicrobiales; family Aurantimonadaceae; genus Mesocryomonas; species Mesocryomonas lacus. The sequence continues at coordinate 89,100 of NZ_JBUZWE020000018.1, forward strand.
GCAGCGCGTCGAAGGTCTGGCGGCCGGATTCGGCGAGCACGCCGACGAGGTTGACGACGTGGTCGGCACCCTCGACCGCGCGATCGATCGACCAGCGGTAGCGCAGGTTCGCCTGGATCGGCATGACCTGGCCCATATTGCCCGCGGTCTGCAGGTGGTAGGCGAGGTCCGGCCGGCGCGACGCGACGCGGATGCGGTGGCCGCGCTTGGCCAAGGCCCGCACGACATAGCGGCCGAGAAAGCCCGAGCCACCGAAAACCGTGACCGTCTTTTCCGTATCGATCGTCATGCCGCTCTCCGTCCTCGCCGGCGTCCCGGCACCGATGTCCGGCGCCGAATGGGGTTGGCGCGTCATACCGCGGAACGGTTGCAAGGTGAAGCACCAAGGCTGTCGCACCCTTGCCGACGCCATCAACACTGCGACAGCGGGGACGACAGCGAAATCCGCGTTGACAGCCCGCAAACGAGACTCTAAAGCTCCCGGCAAGTGCCCAGGTGGCGGAATTGGTAGACGCGCACGGTTCAGGTCCGTGTGCCGCAAGGTGTGAAGGTTCGAGTCCTTTCCTGGGCACCAATCCATTCCCGATCGTGATCGAGGTTCCCGCAACGCGGGCAGACACCTCGAAGACGTCGGAATGGTCCCGCTAGACAACCATCAGAGATATTTCATCGGACGATGACGCCCCGCTTTCAGCGGCGGCGCTTCTTTGGCGTGCCGTACCTCGTCCCGCTTTAGTTTTGCCACTTCGAGACTTGGTCGTCTGAGCGTGATCTACCCGTTCGCCAGCCGAGGCCGGCAGGTCATCACCTGACGCTTCGGCAACATTTTGCGCACTTCTCCGTTGCTACAGACGAAACAGCAACGGAGTGCCTCATGCGCAAGACCCTCATCGCCGCCACGCTCGCCAGCTTCACGCTCATCCCCGCCGCGTTCGCGCAGCAGACGATCGTCGTGCAGCAGCCGCCGGCCGCCATCGTGACCGAGCAGCCGGCGACGACGACGATCGTCACAGAGCAGCCCGCGCGCCGCGTCATCGAGGTGCCCGCGCAGGTGCGCACCTACGTCACGCAGCAGAGCCGCCCCTCCGTCGTGCTGGAAGGCCCCGTGGTCGTCGGCCAGGCCCTGCCGGACACCGTGGAGTACCAGGTTATCCCCGACGCCGATGGCTATGCCTATACGGTCGTCAACGACCAGAAGGTGCTGATCGACCCGAAGACCCGCAGCGTGATCGAAGTCTACGACTGATTGTCGGCCAGTCGTCGGCGATCCGTTGACGATGGATCACTGGAAATCAGCGATCTCAGAATGAAAAAAGCCGAGGCAGCATCCGCTGTCTCGGCTTTTTCGTGTCCGGTAAGAGGTGAGATCAGAACGGCTTGACGATCACCAGGATGACGATCAGCACCAAGAGCACCGTCGGCACCTCGTTGACCACCCGCCAGTGCCTGGCGCTCTTGAGATTGGCGTCGCGGGCGAACTTCTTGGTCGCGGCCGAGAGGTAGCCGTGCAGGCCGGACATTGCGAGCACCAGCGCGATCTTGGCGTGCAGCCAGCCGCCCTGGAAGGCGAAGGTCGAGTAGGCGAGCCAGAGGCCAGCGGCCCAGGTGATCAGCATGGCCGGGGTCATGATCGCCTTGAGGAGCCGGCGCTCCATCACCTTGAACGTCTCCGACTGCGGCGTGCCCGGTCCCGCTTCCGCGTGGTAGACGAAGAGCCGTGGCAGATAGAGCATGCCCGCCATCCAGGCGATGACGGCGATGACGTGCAGCGCCTTGATCCAGATATCGAAGTCCATGCTCAATCCTAGCGGTTTCGAACGCGGGCGATCAACGCCTCGACGTGGGCGATCGGCGTCTCCGGCGTGATGCCATGGCCGAGGTTGAAGATGAGGGGCCCGTGCCCGAGCGTTGCCATGATCCGGTCGACACCTTCCTCGAGCGCCGTCCCGCCCGCGACGAGCCGCAGCGGATCGAGATTGCCCTGCACGGCGCCAGCCTGCTGCAGCTCGGCGCCGAACGACAGCGGCACCGACCAGTCGAGCCCGACGCCGTTGACGCCGGTCTTCTCACGGTAGTTCTTCAAGAGCGGCCCCGCGCCCTTGGCAAAGCCGATGATCTTCGCACCGGGAATGGCGGCGCGGACCTTGTCGACGATCGCCTTGGTGGGCGCCACCGAATAGGCCTCGAACTGCGCCTCGTCGAGCACGCCCGCCCAGGAGTCGAAGATCTGCACGCAGTCGGCGCCGGCCTGCAGCTGGCGGATCAGATACTCGGCCGACATGTCGGCGAGCATCCAGATCAGTTCCTTCATCGCCTCGGGGTGCTGGTAGGAGAACATCCGCGCCGGCGCCTGGTCCGGCGTGCCGTGCCCGGCGATCATGTAGGTCGCCACCGTCCAGGGCGCCCCGCAGAAGCCGATCAGCGTCGTCTCGTCCGGCAGTTCCTTGCGCAGCCGCGCCACCGTCGCGATCACCGGAGCGAGATGCGTTTCGGCGCGGCTCGGATCGAGGTTGCGGATTTCCTGCGGCAGGATCGGCGTCAGTTTCGGACCTTCACCGGCGACGAAGTGGAGACCGCGGTCCAGGGCATCCGGAATGACCAGAATGTCGGAGAACAGGATCGCCGCATCGAAGCCGAAGCGGCGGATCGGCTGCAGCGTGACCTCGGTGGCGAAGTCCGGATTGTAGCAAAGGTCGAGGAAGCCACCGGCCTGCTGACGCAGGGCGCGGTACTCCGGCAGATAGCGTCCGGCCTGACGCATCAGCCAGATCGGGGGCGGCAGGCCGGTCTCGCCGTCCAGCACGCGGAGCAGTCGGCGATCAGCCATCTTGTCCCTCTTTCTAAGAGTAATTTCGATTGAGAAATCTCTTTTAGTTCTATGAGTCGGTGGATAGCCGGAATCCACAGAGCGGAGAAGATGGACGCAAGGTCGGCAAAGTCCATGCCTTGCCGTCAGCCGTCAGGCCGTGCCCGGGATAATTCCGGGACTGGTGCCGATTTGTCGATCAGAAAGAGAGGCTTGCGGCGCCGAACCGCTCGCGCCGGGCTGTGGACCGCGAGTGGACGAGCGAAAAGCAGACGATTTATCCCCGGAGTTCACAAGCCCGCTTCCACAGCCGTACCCCTGCATGGAATTGTGGATGAAACCGGACTTGTTCACGCCCTGCCGGCGCGCGCCGAAAGCGCCCGGGATAAACCCACCGTCATCAACAGGGGGCCGAGAATCGCGGGGGCAAAGAGGCGCACCTCTTGCGCTTCTCTGGCGAATCGAGTCGCGGGATGAAACCCGGCCCTTTCCGACATCCGCATTTGACCCGAAGAATCTGAATAAAACTTTAAGGAAACCGCCATGCCGATCATTCTCGCCTCCGGCAGTCCGCACCGCCGCCTCATGCTGGAAAACGCCGGCATCGCCTTTGCCGTCGAGGCTTCGACGCTGGACGAGCGGGCGCTGGAGGCGCCGCTGGCCGCAAGCGGCGCCGGGCCCGAGGATGTCGCTGTCGTGCTGGCGGAGGCGAAGGCAGTGGACGTGTCCGGCCGGAACCCCGGCGCGCTGGTGATCGGCGCCGACCAGACGCTGTCGCTCGGCGACCGCGTCTTCCACAAGCCGGCGGACATGGAAGCGGCGCGGCGAACGCTGCTGGCGCTGTCGGGTGAGACGCACCGCCTGAACAGCGCGGTGGTGCTGGCCAAGGACGGCGTCGTGCTCTGGCGGCATGTCGGCGTCGCCGAGATGACGATGCGCGCCGTCGATCCCGGCTTCATCGGCCGCCATCTCGCCCATGTCGGCGACCGCGCCCTCGGCAGCGTCGGCGCCTATCAGATCGAGGGGGAGGGGATCCAACTGATGGAGCGGATCGACGGCGACCTCTTCACCATCATCGGCCTGCCCCTGCTGCCGCTGCTCGCCGAGCTGCGGGCGCGGGGGGCGATCGACGGGTAGGGGGAAGGGAGCGCGGGCGTGCCGGGATCGGAGGGCAGGAGCGTTCAGAAGTTCGTCATGCTCGCGCACCGCGCGGGGATCCATGCCGGGGCGGGAGGATAACGTCTTCGGTCGGCGCGGCTCGAACCATTCTGTGCCCGGAGCAGCCGGTGATAAGGAGAGGCATGGGTCTCCGCGCGGTGCGCGAGGATGACGATCTCTGAGGTTTCAGCCTGCGAGTGCTGCTGATGTCACTGACCGCCAGAGGTATTCCGCAGAGATCGAAGCGGCATTTTCAGAAGGGGCAGGCGTAAACAAAAACGCCGCGCCGGGGTTTCCGGCACGGCGTCAGGCATCACGCTTCATCTGGCCAGGCGCAAACGCCGCGCCAGAAACGTCAGTCTCAGTTCGCCAGCTTGTCGGCAAACAGCGCGAGGGCCTTCTGGTAGACGCCGGCGCGGTTCCAGTCGGCGAAGACGGCGTTGTTCGGCTCGCCGGGATTGTAGCCGGCGCCGGCCTGCCAGCCGTGACCCTTCAGGAAGTTGGCGGTCGAGGCGAGGACGTCGGCCTTGGAGCGGATGAGGTCGGAATGGCCGTTGCCGTCGCCGTCGACGGCGTAGCGCAGGTAGTTCTTGGCCAGGAACTGGGTCTGGCCGATCTCGCCGGCCCAGGCGCCGACCATCTGGCTCGCCTGCATGTCGCCGCGCTCGACGATGCCGAGCGCTGCCAGCAGCTCCTCGGTGAAGAAGTCCGAGCGGCGGCAGTCGTAGGAGAGCGTCGCCAGCGAGCGGAAGACGTTCATGTTGCCGGAATTGGCGCCGAAGCCGGTTTCCATGCCCCAGATCGCGACCAGCACTTCCTTCTGCACGCCGTAGCGCTTCTCGATGGAGTTGAGCATGCCGGCATTGTCGCGGATGATCTTCTTGCCCTTGTTGACGAAGGAGGCTGGCGCGCGGCGGGCCATGAACTCGTCGAGCGAGAGCTTGAAGCTCTTCTGGTTGCGGTCGAGGCCGATGACCTTCTTGTCGTAGCTGACATTGCCGAGCGCCGACTGGATGGTGCCCTCGGAAATGCCGGCCTGGCGCGCCTCTCCCTTGAACTCTTCGAGCCAGGCGGGAAAGCCGTTCGCATTGTTGCCGCAGGTGGCGGCGAGCGCCGGTGCGGACGCGATGCCGACGAGGGCAATGCCGGCGAGCGCCAGAGCGCGGGCGGCCTGTCCGATGATCTTCATGAATTGTTCCTCGTTCTGACGCCGCGGAGCCGGGCCCGCCTCGGTCTGGTTTGATCGGCCGCGGCCTGGCCGCAGCTGTCGGTTTGCATCCTGCGGGTTCCCTAACCCATTGCGATGCTTCTGCGAAGGGCAAGAGACTGCGAAGCACCCGGGATAGTCTTCACAGGACATGCGCTCACGGCGTCGTGTAGAGAAAATCCAGGCGGACACCGAAACGACATCTGCGGCATCTGGCTTAAAGCCGGGTTACCAGCGCGATAACGAAGGCGAAATGCGTCGCCTGGTGCGCGCTCTGGTCGAGCCCGAAAGCCCACCAGAACTGCGGCCTGTCGAAGGCGAGGCCGCGTGTCGAGAGCGCCTTGATCCGGTCGATGGCGGCGTGCACGGCAAGGTCCACCAGCGCCAGCCAGGCGAGGGCCGGAACGGTGGCCAGCGCGATCGCGAGCGTTCCCAGAGCGTGCACGGCGGCATGGGCGGCGAGCGGCTTGTGCCAGCCGGCGGCAGCGCCCTTGCCCCGCACCATCCAGGCCGTCTGCAGCAGGTAGTCGCAGAGAAAATGCTTGGCCATGAAGCCGGCATAGACGAGGCAAAGCGAGGCAAGCGAAATCTGCACGTGACGGACCCGTGCCGCAGAGGCACGGCAGATGAAGCATCTAGACAAAACACTAACGTTGCATTGCGCCCGCGCATGTCGCATCGCTGCTTCATCTCTCCGATGGCGACGCCCGCAATGTCCAGCTCTCCGCTCGAAACTCCCAGCCCTTTCGCGCCAGTCCTCGGCGCCCCCAGTGCACCTGCTGCTCCCAGCGCCCCCGACACTATGAGCGCGCCCGGCGTCCTCGGCGTTCCCGGCGACCCCGCGGTGTCCGTCGCGCCCGTTCAGCCGGCGCCTGCTGTCGCGCCGGCCACCCGCACGGGCCTTGGCATCCTCCTGATGCTCCTCGCCATGCTCGCCTTCTCGCTCAACGACACCATGGGCAAGTGGCTGGTTGCCACCTACACCGTCGGGCAGGTCATGCTCCTGCGCAGCGTCGCCGCGCTCGTCGTGCTCGCGCCGATGATCTGGCGGATCGGGCCGCGCCGGATCCTCGCCGTCGACCTGCCGCGGCTGCAGCTGCTGCGCGTCGTGCTCTCGACCTTCGAGGCCTTCTGCTTCTATGCCGCCGTCGCCTCGCTGCCGCTTGCCGACGTGATGACCTACTGGCTGGCCGCGCCGATCTACGTCGCCGCGCTGTCGCCGCTGATGCTCGGCGAAAAAGTCGGTTGGCGGCGCTGGACGGCGATCGCGGTCGGCTTTGCCGGCGTCATCGTCGCGCTCGAGCCCTCGGCCGCGAGCCTGACGCTTCCGGCGCTGATCTCGGTCGTCGGCAGCTTCGTCTTCGGCCTCACCATCATCCTCGGCCGGCAGCTGCGCGGCACGCCGGATACGGTGTTGGTCACCTGGCACTTCGGCGCCTCGTTCCTCGCGGGTCTTGCCACCGTCCCCTTCGCCTGGGTGACGCCGACCCCGCTCGATTTCGGCTTGCTCAGCCTCCTCGGCGTCGTCGCCATGCTCGCCCATGTCGCGATGAACCGCTCGCTGAAGCTTGCCGACGCCTCGCTGGTGGCGCCGCTGCAGTACACGCTGCTGTTCTGGGCGCTGATCTTCGGCTTCGTCTTCTTCGGCGAGACCCCGCGGACCACCATGCTGGTCGGCGCCGCCATCATCGTCGCCTCTGGGCTGTTCATCGTGTTTCGCGAGCGCCAGCTCGGCAAGCCGGCGGTGCGGCCGGTGGATCCGCACTAGCCTCGGCAGAACCGCCTGCTTTCGGCGCTCCGCAAGCGGCGCGGGAATAGCGCCAGCTACCGCCATTCACCTGCGCCGCCACGCCGCTGACAGCGGTCCGCCGCCGGCGTACATCCGGTTGACCCTCCGAAAAATATAAAATATTCTTTTGCGGTGCTGGCCGTTTGGCGTTGCCCCTCTCTCGGGAGGGTGCCCTAAAACGCCGGCGCAGACGGCGCGTGCGGAGGAGAGGCCGGCACGCGACGCGACGTCGATACCCCGCCCATCCATCGGTGGCAGCGGGTGGGCCAAAGAGCCCGACATCCTGGGGAGGATTTCTGCATGACCACCAAATTGACGTCGTCGCTGCTGGCGGCGGCAGCGTTCACCGTTCTCGCCGGCGCGTCCGCCGCCCTGGCGCAGAGCTCGGACAAGACCTTCGCGCTGTCCAACAACTATGCCGGCAATTCCTGGCGCCAGGCGATGATCAAGAGCTGGGAAGACGGCACCAAGGCCGCCGTTGCCGCCGGCGCCGCCAAGTCCGCCGACGCCTTCACCACCGGCGAGAACTCGCCGACCGAGCAGGCCGCGCAGGTGCAGAACCTGATCCTGCAGGGCTACAACGCCATCGTCCTCAACGCCGCCTCGCCGAGCGCCCTCAACGGCGCGGTGAAGGAAGCCTGCGACGCCGGCATCACCGTCGTCTCGTTCGACGGCGTCGTCTCCGAGCCTTGCGCCTGGCGCGTCGCGGTCGACTTCAAGAAAATGGGCGTCGACCAGATCGACTATCTCGCCAAGCGCTATCCGAACGGCGGCAACCTCCTCGAAATCCGTGGCCTCGCCGGCACCTCGGTCGACGACCAGATCCATGCGGGCCTCGCCGAGGGCGTGAAGAACCACCCGAACTTCAAGATCGTCCGCGAAGTCCAGGGCGACTGGACGCAGACCGTCGCGCAGAAGTCGGTGGCGAGCGTCTTGCCGAGCCTGCCGGAGATCATCGGCGTCGTCACCCAGGGCGGCGACGGTTTCGGCGCGGCGCAGGCCTTCGAGGCCGCCGGCAAGCCGCTGCCGACGATCATCATGGGCAACCGCGAGGACGAACTGCGCTGGTGGAAGCAGCAGAAGGACAAGAACGGCTACGAAACGTTTTCGCAGTCGATCGCGCCCGGCGTTTCCACCCTCGGCTTCTGGGTCGCCGAGCAGATCCTCGCCGGCAAGGACGTGCCGAAGGACCTCGTCGTCCCGACGCTGCGCATCGACCAGGACAACCTCGAGGCCGGCCTCGAGAAGACCCCGGCCGGCGGCGTGACCAACCAGGAATACACGCAGGAGCAGGCGATCGCGGTGATCGCCGGGAAGTAACGGGCGTCGGCCGGTCGGCCTGCCACCCTCTCGGCCAACACGGCGAGGTGCAGGGGTGACGCTGCCTT
>NZ_JBUZWE020000019.1:0-60498 GCF_055730135.2 Mesocryomonas lacus
TGCCAATCTCGACAACCAGTTCGAGCTCCAGGAGGCGACGATCGCCCAAGCGGACGCCGCCCGCGGAGCGGCGCAGGCGACGCTCATGCAGGCGGAGCAGGAGTTCCGCCGCCAGCAGAGCCTGACGCGTTCGGAGTACGGCACCACGCAGAAGCTCGAGCAAGCGCAGACGGCACTATCGAAGACGGGGAGCGACCTCGCCGCCGCCGAGGCGGCCGGATCCGCCCAACGTGTCCAGCTTGCCGTCCTGAAAGGCACGAAGAAGCAGCGGGAGGCGGACGTCGCGACGGCGGCGGCTAGCCTCTCGGCGGCTCGGCTCCGGCTCTCCTACACCGAGATCTGCGCACCGTTCGACGGCGTCGTCGGCGAGAGACAGGTCCAGGTGGGCGACTACGTCGGCATCGGAGGCGCGCTCATCACGGTCGTGCCTCTTCCCGACGTCTACGTGGTCGCCAACTACAAGGAGACGCAGTTGACCCGCGTTGTGCCCGGACAGCCCGTGGCCATCGAGGTCGACGGTCTTCCCGGCGAACGCCTTTCCGGGACGGTGGAGCGCATCTCGCCTGCCAGCGGGTCGCAGTTCGCACTCCTGCCGCCCGACAATGCGACGGGCAACTTCACGAAGGTCGTCCAGAGGCTCGCGGTCAGGATCGTTCTCGATCCAGGCCAGGATCTGGCGACGCGGCTGCGCCCCGGGATGTCGGTCGTTACGACGATCGATGTCGGGAAAGCGATGCCGTGAGCACCGGAAGGGCTGACATAGGACCGATCTCCGTTGGCCGCCGAACCCATCATCCGGTCTGCGCCGTGGGTGCCGTCTTGCTCGGGACCTTCATTGTCGGTGTGCATGGCCGCCTCTTCGGGGTCGGGCTGACCGACCTTCGCGGAGCGTTCTCTCTCGGCGTCGACGAAGGGGCCTGGCTAAATACCGCGGCCTTGGCTCCGCAGATCCTCGTCGCGCCCGCCGTCGCTTGGCTCGCCACCGCATACGGCGTGCGGCGCGTGCTCGCGGTCCCGAGCCTTGCCTACGCGGCGATCTCCCTCGTCATCCCCTTCGTCCGCAACTACGAACTCCTCGTTGTCCTGCACGTCCTCCACGGGGCGTTGCTCGGCCTTTTCGTCCCGGCGACCATCATCGTCATCTTCCGCAACCTGCGGCTCGCCTGGTGGCTGCCCGCGTTGGCGGTCTATGCGTTCCGGTCCTCCTTCAGCCTCAACTCCGGTGTATCCCTGGCGGGATGGTACGTCGACCTCATCGGTTGGCAGTGGATCTACTGGCAGGACGTGATCGCGGCGCCGCTGATGGGGTTCTTGGTCTACCTCGGCGCCCCGCACGAACCCGTCAACCGCGAGCTCGTCCGCTCTGCCGACTGGGGCGGCATGATCCTCCTTGGCTCCGGTCTCGCGGTGCTCTTCGCGGGCCTCGACCAAGGCAACCGGCTGGACTGGTCGGAGTCCGGGACCGTTGTTCCCCTGCTGGTCGGCGGAACGGCGCTCCTCGTCGCGTTCCTCGTGAACGAACTCGTGGTCCGCGAGCCCTGGGCGTGGATCGGCGTGATCCTTTCGAGGAACGTCGGCCTTGCCCTCGTCGCGGCAGTACTCTTCACCCTCAGCAGTGTCTCCAACACGTCTCTCGTGCCGAACTTTATGATCGGCGTCGGACACCTCCGTCCCGAGCAGGTCGGTCCCTTGCTCATGCGGTATGGCGCCCTGCCGCTCATTCCGATGACGCTCGCCTGCGTCTATCTGCTTCGCCGCATGGATCCGCGTCCGGTTCTCGTGGTCGGGCTTTCCGCGTTCGCCGCGGCTGCCCTCCTTGGAACCCGCATCACCCATGACTGGGCGCCGGACGACTTCGTGCCGATCGTCCTCCTTCAGTCGGTCGGTTTCGCGTTCAGCTTCTTACCGATCATCATCATCTCGGTCTCGAACCTGAACCCGGCGAGGGCGGTCGCCTTCTCCGCCTACATCCAAGTCATCAGGCTGGGCGGCGCAGAGATCGGCGTCGCAATCATGGGAACGCTCCTGCGGGTTCGAGAGCAGTTTCACTCGAGCATTCTCGGCCAGCACGTGGCGGAGGGCGACACGGTCGTCACCCGGACCCTGTCTGCCCTGACCGCTCGCTTCGTCACGCACGGGGCTGCGGACGCGTCTGCCCGGGGGGCCTCGTCGCTGGCCACCATCGTGCAGCGGGAGGCGAACGTCCTCGCCTATGCCGACGGGTTCTGGTTCGCGTTCTGGGCGGCTGTCGCGGGTCTCGTGGTGGCTGCCTTCATCGGCCGGGCGCCCGTAGGGCCGTTCACACCGAAGCCGGCGGTACGGGGAAGCACAGCCTGACACCTCGTTCGACGGGGGGCGGTGCCGGACCGACCATCCCGGCCAGGCTCAGACCCCACGCTCTTACGACTCAAATCAACTAAGGAGACGGATCTTGTCCCATCCAAAGGCGTCCACTGGCGTTCGCATCTACGCCGCCGTGGTCGGCATCGTGTGCATCCTGGTCGGCGCGTGGCTGACCTACGACGGGGTCAAGCTGATCCAGCTCGGGGGCTCGTGGTACTATCTCCCAGCCGGTCTCGCGCTTGTCGCCACGGGTGCCCTTCTGCTGCTTGCGGACGTCCGAGCGTCGTTCCTCTATACGGCGCTTTTTCTGGCGACCGCTGTCTGGGCGGTATGGGAGGCAGGCTTCCACTTTTGGCCCCTCGCAGCCCGCTTGGGGATGCTCGGTGTACTGGGCCTGTTGATCGCCCTGGTGACGCCTTGGCTCCGCGGCGCTGCGTCGGTTCCCCGGATCCGCGTGGCGTCTTGGGGAGCTTCGGCCGTCGCCGCTGCTGCATTGGTCGCGGCGTTCGCCCATGCGTTTCAGCCGATTTGGCTGGTCGAGCCACAGGCCGTCCCGGCCGTCGCCGCGGACTACGATCCAGCGTCCGAACCCTCCGACTGGGTCGGCTTCGGTCGCACGACGAAGGGCGAGCAGTTTGCCCCTTACGATCAGATCACGAAGGAGAACGTCAGCAGTCTCAAGGTTGCCTGGACCTTCCATACCGGGGACCTGACCGGTGGCCTCAGGGAGAACCAGAACACCCCGCTCCAGGTCGGCAACACCCTTTACCCCTGCACGCCGACGAACCAGATCTTCGCGCTGGAGGCGGACACCGGGAAAGAGCTCTGGCACTACGATCCCGAGGTGAGCTCCTCGTCGGCGGCAGGCTGGATGCGTTGTCGCTCGCTTGCTTACTTCGAGATCCCCGCCATTGGCACCGGGGCAGCACCAGCGGGAGCCGGACAGAAGCGTCTTTACGTGACGACGGGCGACATGCGCCTGATCGCCATCGACGCCGCTACAGGCAAACCCGTTCCGGAATTCGGTGACAACGGCACCGTCTATCTGGCAGTCGGGATGGGTAAGGTCATCCCGGGCTTCTACAACACGACTTCCGGTCCCCTCCTGGCAGGAAACAACCTTATCGTCGGCGGCTGGGTGATGGACAACCAGTCGACGGATGAGCCTTCGGGCGTCGTACGTGCGTTCGACGCCCGGACTGGCGCTCTCGCTTGGGCGTGGGACGTCGGCCGTCCGGGGCAGCCAAATCCTCCCCCTGAAGGCCGGAGCTACACGCGTGGAACCCCCAACATGTGGGCGACGCCGACCTATGACGCGGACCTCAACATGGTCTACCTGCCGACAGGCAACGGAACACCGGACCTGTTCGGCGGGATGCGTTCCGCGGAAACCGACCGGGTCAACACTGCGGTGGTCGCCCTGGACGCGACGACCGGCGAAGAGAGATGGGTCTTTCAGCTCGTCCATCACGATGTCTGGGACTACGACCTCCCATCCAAGCCCGTGCTCTACGACATGCCAGACGGCAAAGGGGGCCGTGTCCCGGCACTGATCCAGGCTGCTAAGAATGGGCAGATCTTTGTCTTGGACCGCAGAACTGGGAAGCCGATCACGGCGGTCGAGGAGAGGCCCGTCCCGCAAGACGGCGTGCCGGGCGAGAGACTGTCCCCGACCCAGCCCTACTCCGTCGGGATGCCCGCAATGCGGGACAACACGCTGGCGGAGCGGGGCATGTGGGGCATCACCCCGATCGACCAGCTCGATTGCCGCATCCAGTTCAAGAGCCTGAAGTATGAGGGCGATTACACGCCGCCCAGCACGGACTGGTACCTCCAGAGCCCGTCCTGGTACGGCACGACGAACTGGGGTGGCCAGTCCATCGACAAGACGCACGACATCATGATCGTCAACGACATGCGGATCATGATGAAGGGACGCCTCCTGTCCCGCGAGGCGGAGCGCATCGCAACGTCGGCGTCCAACAAGGTCATTCCCGGATCCGGCGGCATCGTGCCGATGGACAACACGCCCTACGGTGCGGCCCGCGGCATGGTGCAATCCATGCTGGGCGTTCCCTGCACGACGCCGCCGTTCGGAACCATGGCCGCGATCGACATGAAGACCCAGAAGACGCTCTGGCACCGTTCGTTGGGCACGGCGGAGGAGTTCGGCCCCCTAGGCATCAAGACGCAGATGCCGATCGAGATCGGAATGCCGACGCTGGGCGGTTCGGTGCCGACTGCATCCGGCCTCGTCTTCTTCTCCGCCACCTCGGACTACTACCTGAGGGCCATGGACGTCATGACAGGAGAGGAAGTCTGGAAAACGCCGCTGCCCGTCGGTGGTGGGTCGACCCCACTGGTTTTCAAATCGCCAATCTCGGGAAAGCAGTACGTCGTCGTGACCGCGAACGGTTCGCGCGACGCCCCGGAGCATGGAGACTACATCATCGCCTACGCGTTGCCTGACGGCGCCACTTAGAATGCCGTCAGTTGGGATGGGCACTCTACGGCGAGGCAAAAAGAGTGTCGGGCCCAATGCGGAAGCGAGTGGGTCTTGCCCCGGTCGACTGCCTGAAGGGCGGGAAGCGGTCTGAGACGGCAAGAGATGCCGACCACTAGTGTGTCTCGTGCAAGCACTCGCCATGGTCGCCGAGCACCTCTATCACCCGGCAATCGGCGACCGAATGTTTGGAGCAGTCCGCCATCCGGGCGACCTCCGCCCGCAGCGCGGTCAGCCGGGCGATCTTATGGTCGATGTCCACTAGGTGCGCTGTGGCGATGCGGTCAGCGCTCTCACATGGGAGGTCCGGCTCCCCAGCAAGCGCGAGCAGCTCGCGGATCGGGTCGATCTCGAAGCCGAGCTCGCGCGCGTGTCGAATGAAGCGGAGCCGGCGCAGGTCGGCGGCAACGTAGAGGCGGCGGTTGCCCTCCGTCCTCGGCGGTGTCGGCAGGAGTCCGATCTGCTCATAGTACCGGATCGTCGGCACCTTAATGCCGCTCGCGCGCGAGGCCTCTCCGATCGGAACGCCGTTCGTCATTTTCCGCTTGCTCCTCTAGCCACTCGAGGAAGTAAGCCTGCGTCTACAACGATGCAAGGAGAGCGCCATGAGCGCCGTGACGAACGAAAGCCGTTACCGGGTCACCGGGATGGACTGCGCCGCCTGCGGGAACAAGGTCGACACCGCCATTCGTCGGCTCCCGGGGGTGGAGGACGTCGCCGTCTCCGTGTCCGCGGGAACGTTGAAGGTCAGCCATGTCGAGGGATTCGACGGCACCGCCGTTGTGAAGCAGGTGCGGAACCTCGGGTACGGCGCCGAGCCAGCCGTGGACCGCGGACACGGAGACGGCGACTCCGCCGACGGCCACGACCATGCCAGCCATACCCACGACGACCCTAGCGAAGCTGGCTTGCCTTGGTGGCAGACGCGCAAGGCACGGCTGACGGCCGCTTGCGGCATCGCCCTCGTCGCCGCCTACGTCCTCGGCCACCTCGTTCCGTCCCTCGAACGCACGGCCTTCCTCGCGGCGCTGTCCGTCGGCCTCGTCCCCGTCGCCTGGCGCGCCATCACCGCCGCCCGCTTCGGCACGCCGTTCTCGATCGAGACGCTGATGAGCATCGCCGCCATCGGCGCCGTGTTCATCGGGGCCGAGGAAGAGGCCGCAACGGTCGTCCTACTGTTCCTGGTCGGCGAGATGCTGGAAGGCGTCGCGGCCGGTCGCGCCCGCGCGAGCATCCAGGGCTTGACCGCGCTCGTGCCGAAGACCGCGATTGTAGAGCTGAACGGCGTCACGACCGAAGTGCCCGCCGAAAGCCTCACCGTCGGTGCGGTCATCCTCGTTCGCCCGGGTGACCGCATCCCCGCCGACGGCACCATCACCGAAGGCTCCAGTGAGATCGACGAGGCGCCGGTCACGGGCGAGAGCGTTCCGAAGCGCAAGGTTGCGGGCGACCCCGTCTTCGCCGGCACCATCAACGCCGGCGGCGTGCTTCGCGTGCAGGTGACCGCGGCGGCGTCCGACAACACGATCGCCCGCGTCGTCCGCCTAGTCGAGGAGGCGCAGGAGTCGAAGTCGCCGACCGAGCGCTTCATCGACCGCTTCTCGAAGGTTTATACGCCTGCCGTGCTCGCCGTCGGCGCGCTGGTGGCCGTCGTCCCGCCGCTCGCCTTCGGCGGCGACTGGGATGAGTGGATCTATAAGGGTCTCGCCATCCTTCTGATCGGCTGTCCGTGCGCCCTGGTGATCTCGACGCCCGCGGCCATCGCCGCCGGCCTGTCGGCAGGCGCCCGTCGGGGCCTTCTGTTGAAGGGTGGCGCGGTGCTTGAGACGCTGGGCAAGATCACCGCCATCGCCTTCGACAAAACCGGGACGCTGACGGCTGGCAAACCCGTCGTGACCGACATCGTCGCGGGCAGCCGTCCCGGATCTCAGGTCCTGTCGCTCGCGGCTGCGCTTGAGAAGGGATCGAGCCACCCGTTGGCCGTCGCGATCCTCGACCGGGCAAAGACGGACAAGATGCCCACGCCCCCGTCCTTCGACGCGAATGCGATCGCCGGAGAGGGCATCGAGGGCGGCGTCGGCGGGGAGCGGGTGTTTCTTGGATCGCCACAGGCAGCCGCCAAGCGCACGACCCTCTCGACCGACCAGCAGGACGCGATCGCGGCCCTGAACGCAGACGGCAAGACGGTATCCGTTGTCGTCGTTGCGGGGATGGTTGCGGGTTTCATCGCCATGCGCGACGAGGCGCGGCCGGACGCGGTGGAGGGCCTCGCCAGCCTGAAGGCCTCCGGCATCCGGACCATCATGCTGACGGGCGACAACAAGCGCACCGCCGAGGCCGTGGCGGCTGGTCTCGGGATCGAGGCGCGTGCCGAGCTGCTGCCGCAGGACAAGCAGCGCATCGTGCGCGAGCTTCAGGCGGAGGGTTTCATCGTCGCCAAGATCGGCGACGGCATCAACGATGCCCCGGCGCTGGCCGCCGCCGACGTCGGCATCGCCATGGGTGGCGGCACCGACGTCGCGCTGGAGACGGCGGACGCAGCGGTGCTGCACGGACGGGTACAGGACATCCCCGACATGATCGCGCTGTCGAAAAGCGTCATGGGCAACATCCGGACGAACATCGCCATCGCGCTCGGCCTGAAAGCCGTGTTCCTTGTCACCACCGTCGTCGGCATCACGGGCCTGTGGCCGGCCATCCTCGCCGATACGGGCGCAACCGTCCTCGTTACCGCCAACGCCATGCGGCTACTCAGATGGAAGCCGCAATGAGTGTCCCGCGTAGGCTAGGCTCTCCATGGATTTCTTGCCTCGAACGCAGCGCTCCATAGTTGTCCAGGCAGTGGGCTTCCGATGGCTCAACACACCACGTTTGGAAGCAGCATGACGATCGAGCCTGGCCGGGTCCCGCGTACTCAATGAAGCGGACGAGAACACAGGCGGACAGTACGTCCTCTACCTTCTCCAGCAAGCGAACCGATCCCATTTCAATCCGGCGCTGGAACTCGCTGTCGAGGAGGCGAACAGGCTGGGTCTGCCCGTCGTCGCTGCCTTCGGTCTCCTCGACGGCTCGAACGGCTTCCCGGAGGCGAACGCCCGGCACTACGCCTTCCTTCTCGAGGGATTGGCGGACGCGGCCGCCGGGCTGTCCAAGCGCGGCATCGGCTTTGTCATGCGCAAGGCGTCGCCAGCCGAGGTCGCCATTGATTTGGCAAAGGACGCCGCGCTCCTGGTCCTCGATCGGGGCTACCTAACAATTCAAAAGCGCTGGTACGACGAAATCTTCAAAGCGGTGAAGACCCAGGTCGTGCAGGTCGAGGGCGACGTTGTGGTCCCCATCGAGATCGCCTCCGACAAGCACGAGTTTGCGGCGAGGACCCTGCGTCCGAGGGTCCGGCGGCACCTCGAAGACTTTCTGCATCCCGTAGCGGCCCGACAGGTCAAACACCGTGCTGATGGGCTGGCACTGAAAGGCGATGTCGACATCTCCGACGCCGCGACGGTTCTGGCGGGAATGACCCTCGACCGCTCGGTACCGCCTGTTCGACGCTTTAAGGGTGGAGAGACGGAAGCCCGGCGGCGCTTGAAGAGCTATCTGGCCGGCCCGTTCAAGAGCTACGGCGCCGACCGCGGTAAGCCGGAGGCCGCCGCGGCCTCGCACATGAGTCCCTACCTACACTTCGGACAGATCTCGCCTGTCGAGATCACGCTGGCCGTCCGCTCGTCCGAAGCAGGATCGACCGAGGACAAGGACGCCTACATCGAGGAGCTGGTCGTGCGCCGCGAACTGGCAATGAACCACGTCCACTACAACGAGCGCTATGATGAGTTCGAAGGGGCTATCCCGGACTGGGCACGAAAGACGCTGGGCGAGCAGCAGGGCGACAAGCGCGAACACGTCTACACCGACGATGAGCTGGCCGAAGGCCGGACGCACGACCACTATTGGAACGTCGCGATGGCAGAGATGCGGGAGACGGGGTTCATGCACAATCACCTGCGCATGTACTGGGGCAAGAAAATCCTGGAGTGGTCGGCGACGCCGGAGGAGGGCTTCCAGCGCACGTTGCGGATCAACAACCGCTACTTCCTGGACGGCCGGGACCCGAACTCGTTCACCAACGTCGGATGGGTCTACGGCCTGCACGACCGACCATGGGCGCGACGGCCCATCTTCGGCACCGTTCGATACCAGAGCGAGAACTCGATACGGAAGATCGACGCGAAAGCGTATGAGGCCTCGGTACAGAAGCTATGCGCGAACGAGAAGTAGGGTTTGTAACGCTACTGGTGGCCGTCCGCTGAGACAAAGGCATGGATTGCCGTCAGCGTTCAGACAGCGGCGAAGTTTCGTATTGAACAAGTAGGTCGGCGGGATTGTCGTAACGGCCACGGCGCCTGCTTTGGTCAGGGTTTGGTCATCGAACCCACCGCTCCGGACAGCAATGGTGCGAATTCCGAGCTTGGCAGCAGCGGCCATGTCGTAGGGCTGCCGCCGACGACGATCGCGTTGTCCGTTTCCGCACTGATCTCTCTTCAGCGCGCGGCGAAGATGTCAGGATCGAGCTTGGATCGTTCCGCATCATCCGCCGTCAGACCGTGATGGGCGACACAGGCGTCGTCGGCAAGATGTCTCGTCCGGCTCCATATCGAGGAAGAGGTCGGCAACACCGGAACGATGACGTGCGCAGGCCCTTCTTCCTCGAATCCTTGGAGGAAGCACGATGTCCAACCCAACCAGCACCCCCCCGACGCCAGACATGCAGAAGATCGGCGACGATCACGGCACGCCCGGCCACCAGGAGCGGCCGATGACGGAGGACGAGAAACTAGAGAAGGCTCTCGAAGACAGCTTCCCGACGTCGGATCCGATCCAGCCAAGCCGGATCGACGGTCCCAACAACTGAGTACTCCATGGCACGGATCGGGTGTCGCTCGAGCGACAACAAGATGCGCTGACTCAGGCAGCGATACGTAACGAGGCGTCGCTCCGGGTGACCGTGGGCCGCGTCCATATCGAAGGCCAAGTGTCGGTATCAACGCCTGGCCTTCTCGCCATCGGCGGTCTGGTGTCGAGCATCCTGTTGTCGGCCGCGGTCATCGTCCTGGCGTCGACGCGGAAGCTTCCGGACGGGACGCTACCAAAGGACCTGCATCGCACCTGACCCGCCCAATGGTGCCGCCGCGACTGCCAGATTGGCTAGCAAGTCGCCGAGGGTCGGCTGGCGCAGATGCTGGACGACTGGTGCTGCCGTATAACCGAGCCGGCGACAACGCCGCTGGGGCGGGCGGTTCCGGTAAAGGCGCTTCGGTACCGGGGACGACAATGGCCTGACGGTCCGCCTAGTGAACGTCACTCACTAGGCTGGCAACCCCTTGGGCGGTTACCAGGTGGTAGTCTGGTCCTGCCACTGCGTGAGCTTCCCCGTGGGCCGGGCGCCTTCGTGATCGGTGTGGTGTCCAAGGAGGCAAGCGTGGCTATCGCCGCGTACGCGACATTTGGTTATGCGGCTTTCCTCCATCTGATAGTTGGCGAAGCGCGCATGGTTCGCCTTGCCGGGCTGGTGCATGTTGCTGAAGGGCTAGCGTTGAAGGGAATGTTGGAGCGCGGTCCTGGGTACCGCGCTCCAAAACTCAGTTCGAAGGCGCCGCCACGAAGGCCGCCTTCAAGTCTGTCACAGCAAAGTCCTGCGCCCGCTTTGCGTCGTCCAGAACCGCATCCATGCCGAAGAACTCGTGCGTGACACCGTCGTTGTTCTGGTAGGTCGTCTTCACGCCAGCCGCCTCCAGCTTATCGGCCAGCATCTTGCCGTCCGACATCAGGGGATCGATCTCCGCGGTGATGACCGTCGCTGGCGGCAGTCCCTTGAGGTCCGCCAATGTGGTGAGGTTCAGCATCGGGCTCTTTGCGTCCTCTGGCTTGGCCAGCACCTTGTCGACAAACCAACCCATGGCGCCCTTCGAGAGCGGAATGGCGTTCTGGTTGGCGATGTACGACGGCGTGTTCATGTCGGTCCCGGCGACTGGGTAGACCAAGACCATCTGAAGCGGAGCTCGGACCTTCTGATCACGGGCCATGATCGCGACGTTGGCGGCGAGATTGCCCCCCGCGCTTTCGCCGACGAGTGCCAGCTTCTTGGCATCGCCGCCGAACTCGCCCGCGTGCTCCACGACCCACTTGTACGCCGCGAATGAGTCTTCATGTGCCGCCGGGAACTTTGCCTCCGGGGCATGTCGGTACTCGACGCTGGCAACGATCGCCCCCGTCTTCTTGGCAAGTGCCATCGCCGACGACTCGTAGGTATCGATGTTGGCGATCACCCAACCGCCGCCATGGTAGTAGACGATGACTGGCAGCGGCCCGGTGCCTGCACCCTCTGGCGTGTAGATCCGGATCGGCTGGGTGCCTTCCGCGATCGGATAAGTCATGTCCTTCTTTGAAACCTTCATCGCCGCCACCAGCACGGCGGCATCCTTGCCCTGATCCTTCAGGACGGCTTTCACCGCGTCTGCGGGCGTCGGCTGAGTTCGGGCTTCCTCGACGGTGCGGAAGTCGATCGGCTTGATGCCGAGCTCCTGCATCTTCTGAAGGACAAGCAGCATGTCCTCCTTGTCGGCCCTTTTCAGGGTGCCGCTGTCGGCACTCTCAGCGACGGACGGCTTGTCGGACATGGCAGCTTCGGCGGCTTTCTCCTGCGCCACGGCGCCCGTGGAGAAGATGGCCGCACCTGCCATGAGATGGAGTGCTAGCGTCGATCGTGTCATCAGCTTGGTCATGGGAGTTCCGTTCGGAAACGAGAAGGATGATAGGGCGATCAAGCCTTGAGTTCGCCGAGGATGCGTTTGGTGATCGCGACGTGTTCCTTGAAGACGGCGAGCATCAGCGCAGCGAGATGACGGCCCTGCTTCAGGTCCGGATCGGTGCCGCCCGCGGTGTTGTGCAAGAAGGCGTCGGCGAGATCGCGCAGCTCCTCGTGGTTCTTGAGCTGGAGCGCGATGTAGGCTTCGTCGAAGGCCCTGCCCTTTTCGGCTGTCTGCATCTTCCCGACAATGGCCATCTCGTCGGCGTCGAGCTTGTAGGGCGTTACGCCGAGGTCCTTCAGGACCATGTTGACGGTGATCGCTTCGCCGAGCTCAAAGCCCGCGAACTCGAGCGCATCCTTCTGCGTGGCCTTCGCCGATGCGATCTGCGATGTCGCCAACGACAGTTCGGCATGTGGGATCACAGCGTTGTAGAAGTCGGCTGCGAGTTTCACGTCCGCGAGGTTTACCGGGGCTACGGCCGCGGAAGCTTGTGTCGCGGCAAGTGCAATCGGGGCGGCTGCGGCAAGCGCGAGCCCGGTCAGTACCGAGCGTCTGTCTGTCATCATCGGAGGAACTCCTGCGCAGACAACGGAGTGGCCCGAAGAAATTCGGGACATCGGCATGTGTCGTGACGCAAAGGATCAAGGCCAACTTCTCGAACCTGTTCCTCAGGATAACCTGCTTGTAAGCATACGGTCGTTTGATAGAGACCGAATTGCTTGCTCACATACACCGTTGACCCAAAGCTGTTACTGGTGCCGTATGGAAACTGAAATCGGTACGACAGCCCCATCCACAAACACACAAACGGCAGCATGGGATGCCCAGCGGTTGCGCCGGGCCATCACTGCGGCAGGCGTGGCGCTGTGGTCATGGAATGTCGACACGGATGCGCTCGACCTCGACGAGCGAGCGACCGAGCTGTGGGGACTGCCAGCAGGCCAAGCGGTCACGTTCGAGAACCTGTCGGCCCACATCCATCCGGCGGATCGCGACCGGGTCCGCGCGGCGTTTTCGGCGACGCGCGCCATCATGGGTCCTTATGAGATCGACTTCCGCATCATGATCGAACGTGAGGTTCGCTGGGTTTCCGCACGTGGCCAAGGCAGTGACGAGGGGATCAGCCAGCGCACCATGTTCGGTATCTTCCTCGACGTGACGGGTCGCAAGCAGGCAGAGGAGGCGAACGAACTCTTGGCCGGCGAGATGAGCCACCGGGTCAAGAACCTCCTCGCGATCGCCTCGGGTCTCACGAACATCACCTCGCGTTCGACGACGACGTCGGCGGAGATGGCCCAAGAACTTACCCACCGACTTACCGCGCTTGGCCGTGCGCACGACCTCGTCCGTCCGCTTCCCGGGGGGCAGGGATCCGCCGCGCTGCTCGGCGATCTCCTGACGGTTCTCCTGGCTCCCTACGACGACCTCGGCGCGTTCAGCGGCCGCATCAGGGTGTCGGTTCCGCGGATGGGGGTCGGCGAGGCCGCCGCTACAACCCTCGCACTTGTGATCCACGAACTTGCGACGAACTCGTTGAAGTACGGGGCACTGTCCTCGGACGCCGGGACGCTTGACATCTCCTGCGACGCGCCGGGAGACGAGCTGGAGATTGTCTGGACGGAACGAGGCGGCCCATCGGTGAAGCGGCCTGATGAGACGAGCGGGTATGGCTCAAAACTCTTGAACCGGAGCGTCTCCGCGCAACTGGGGGGATCGATCAACTTCGACTGGCACACCGAGGGGATCGTCGTAACCCTCAAGGTTCAGGCAGACATGCTGAACGCCTAGACGCTTGGTGCTAGGTTGCGAGATGGGGGCGATTGAGGTCGCACCATGCAACCCATCTTCGTTTCGAACGTCAATCCGATTGAACAATGGAGCGCGTGAGCACCCGAACCGTCGGAAGTTGGGTGCGTGGTCCGAGACACCAACGGAAGGCACGAGCTTTGGCAGACAGTCCCCGTCCGAGTGTCGACGACGAGATCCTCATAGCCACGGGCAACAGCAAAGATCCATTCGCGTCCGCAGTGCGAGCGACGCGAATGCCGATGATCATCTCGGATCCAACGCTTCCTGACAATCCGATCGTATTCTGCAACGACGCGTTTCTCCAACAGACGGGATATGCTCGTGACGAGGTCCTCGGACAGAACTGTCGGTTCCTTCAGGGACCAGCCACGCGCCCAGCGGATATCGGTAAGATCCGCGCAGCGGTCGATGCGCCAGAGTCGATCCAGATCGACATCCTGAACTACCGCAAGGACGGCACGACGTTTTGGAACGCGCTGCTCATGTCCCCAGTCTTCGCGGACGGCGAACTCGCCTACTTCTTTGCCTCGCTTCTCGACGTCACGGAGCGCAAGCGCGCGGAGGAACACAGCTTCCTCCTCAACCGCGAACTAGACCACCGCGTGAAGAACACGCTGGCGACCGTACAGTCGATCGTCGTGCAGACGCTCAAGCGATCCGCGGTGCCCCCCAGCGTGGCGAACACGGTTGCAGGGCGTATCCAAGCCTTGGCGCGCAGTCACGACGTCATGACGCGGGAGGCATGGGCGAGCGCGCTGCTCGCTGACGTCGTACGCAACGCTCTTGATCCCATACATAAGATGGTCGGCGACAGAATCGTCATCGACGGACCTGACCTTCGGTTGAGGCCACGGATCGCCACGATGCTTTCGCTCGCGATGCACGAGCTTGGCGAAAATGCAGTGCGATATGGATCGCTGAGCCGTCCGTCCGGCACGGTCACGGTCCGTTGGACCATCGAGCACGAACATTTGCATTTCGTTTGGACGGAAGCGGGCGGACCCGAAGTTCGCATACCTTCATCAAAGGGCTACGGTGGGAGCATCGTGGAACGGGTCCTTGCGGCGGAGTTCGGCGGTACCGCGTCGATTGAATACGCTCCGGAGGGCGTCGTCTTCACGCTCGACGCCCCATCAGAGGGATTGGGCGTCGAGCGGACTGAATGGATTGCCCCGTGACCCGGTTGGCGGGAGCAGCGTCTGACGCCTCAGCTTGCCAGGGCAACTTTCGCTTTCGTAGCAATCGGTGATCCGCGGATGAACTTTCATGAGCTCCGCGTCGCGGACATGAATTGTGGGATCGATCCGGACTGCCTGATTGACGGTCGGCCGTCGAGGAGGCCGACGATGTATCGGACGTTGAGAAACCCGGCCCCCGAACCGTCCAACCGCGCCGATGAGTTTTGACAGACTGCCGCGCGACGCAAAGTCTTTTATACGGCACTCGGCGGCTCGTTCCCGTGCAGTCTACGCCGCCGCGCGCTCCTCGATCACGATCGTGTCGATGATACCCGCAGGCTCGTACAGCCACTTCGCCAACGCCCCGGCAACGATCGCGCCGAGCACGGGGGCGAGCCAGAACATCCAAAGCTGGGCAACGTACTCCCCACCCGCGAACAGGGCCGGCCCGGTGCTGCGCGCCGGGTTGACCGACGTGTTGGTGACCGGGATCGAGATGAGGTGGATCAGGACCAGGGCAAAGCCTATTGGGATGCCCGCAAAACCCGTCGCGGCGCCTTTGGACGTCGTTCCGATGATGATGAACAGGAAGAAGAAGGTCGCGAGGAACTCGGTCAGAAACCCGGCCGAGAGCGAGAACTTCCCTGAGCTGAGGTCGCCGTAGCCGTTCGAGGCGAACCCACCCGGCACCCCGTCGGCCCGTCCGGAGGCGATGACGTACAGGATACCTGCGCCGAGGATCGCCCCGACGACCTCTGCGACGATGTAGGGAAGGACGTGCTTGCTGGCGCAGCGTCCCGCCGACCAGAGGCCGAGCGTCACCGCGGGATTGAAGTGGCCGCCGGAGATGTGGCCTACGGCATACGCCATGGTCAGGACCGTCAGTCCGAACGCGAAGGCGACGCCGAGGAAGCCGATGCCGAGCTCGGGGAAGGCGGCCGACAGAACTGCGGCGCCGCAGCCGCCGAAGGTCAGCCAGAACGTGCCGAAGAACTCGGCGCTGGCCCGGCGTAAGGTGTCGTTTTCCATTTGTTACGTCCCCAGATCGGTTGAGCTGGATCGCCGTCATGGGACGCTGAAAGCCCTGCCAGGTCGAGGTTTGTAACAGTGACGTAGCTGTTACATCGTGCCGCCGGACTCCCGGTCGCACACGGGCGCGGGTAGCCTCCGCCGACGCCAAGAACATGGAGTGGACGGATGCGCACTATCAGGATCGTTTTGATCGGGACAACATTGCTGGCGACCTGTCTCGGTGCCGGGGCCGCATCCCTTGAGTCGCTCCAGGGCGCATGGGCCGCAGAGGGGACGGAATGTTCGTCCTCCTTCACCTCGAAGGGCGGCAAGGTCCGGTTCAAGAACCGCGAGGGATCGCTGGACAACGGCCTGATCATTTCCGGAAGCCGGGTCCAGGGACCGAACGCCACCTGCACCGCCAAGCGGATCAAACAGGAGAAGGGTCGCTTCTCCCCCGATTGCTGGCCGACGTCGACCTTCCCGGCCTTGCCCTTCTTGCCCTTGTCGTCGAACTGCTCGGCGTCCGGCGGCTGGTTCGGATCTGCCGCCTCATCGCCTTGATCCTGGGCCTCCGCGGCGATCAAGGTCTCGACGATCCCGAGGTTGGCCTTCGCCTCCGGCCAGTCGGAGCGTCGGGCGAGCGCCTGTCGGTATGCGGCAGCCGCGGGCTCGAGTTTCTCGGACTGCGCCAGGGCATTGCCACGGTTGAACTGTGCCTCGGGAGTGTCGACCGAGCCGAAGGCGATGGCTGCCCCGTCATAATCCCCTGCACGGTAGAGGGCCGCGCCTTGCCACATCCGATCCGCAAACAGCCGTGCAGCCGTCGCGAACTCTCCAGCATCATAGGCTCTGCGTCCCCGTTGGTAGGCGCTGGCAAACGGGTGCGTCCAGTCGGCGGCCTGGGCCTGGCCGGGCGGTCCAGCGATCGCGGCGACGAGGAGCACGACGGCCCAGTGCATCGCCCATCCGCGCCTGAACCACAGCGCTGACAGCATCGCCATCGGAACGGTCAGCCACCAGCCCCGGTCTGCCCAGCGCGACTGCTCGTCCGCCTGCATCTGCTGGAGGTGCGACTGTGCCTGGCGCTGAACCCAGCGCACGTCGTCATCGCTTCCGACGGTCAACGCAACAATGCTCGATGCAAGTCAGCTCACGCTCCTCGAACCCTACTATGGTCGTCAACAGTTTCAAAAACTCACGACTGAGGCCGACCAACTTTGCACGTTCCGAGATTTGACTTATGACGGATGTTAGGCGGCTGAGCCTCACCGCAATCATCGGAAGACCACTCCTTGTCGAGCGTCACCCAATCAGCACAAGCGGAAGCTGACCGCTCCGCCGCGCTTCATTCCTATGATCTTCTCGACACACCGCGTGAGCAGGACTTCGACGATCTCGCAAGGATCGCGGCGGACGTGTGCGGTACACCGATCGCGATCGTGAACCTTGTGGACACGCACCGTCAGTTCATCAAGGCGGAGGTTGGCGTCGGCGACAGGCCCGCGCCGCCGCTCGACCTTGCTTTCTGCGGTCACGCCCTCCTGGAAGACGAGTTCCTGATGGTCCCGGACGCGGCGTGCGACCTACGCTTCTCCTGCAATCCGTTGGTGACCGCGGATCCCAAGCTGCGCTTCTACGCCGGGGCGCTTATCAAGACCCGCGAGGGCCACTCCCTGGGAACGGTATGTGTATTCGACGTCGTCCCGCGTGAGCTCGACGTCCAGCAGGTGCGGACGCTGAAGCTGCTTGCTCGCCAGGCGATGACCCAGATGGAGCTTCGTCGCTCCCTTGCCGCGCAGAACCGTCTGCTTGCGCAGTCCCGCGCCGCCGAGGCGCGACACCGCCAGATCGTGGACAGTGCGATCGACTTTGCGATGCTCACGTCGGATCTCGAAGGCAACGTGACGTTCTGGAGCGTCGGTGCCGAGCGGATCCTTGGTTGGTCCGAGGATGAGATGCTCGGCCGATCGGCGGATGTCATCTTCACATCCGAGGATCGAGAAAGATGCGCTCCTGACCAAGAGAAGGCGGCAGCCAGTGGTGAGGGTAGGGCCCTTGATGAGCGATGGCACTTGCGCAAAGACGGCACCCGCTTCTGGGCGTCCGGCGAGATGATGCCGTTGCTGGACGATCAGAGCGGACACGTTGGGTTTCTGAAGATCCTGCGCGACCGTACCGACCAGCGCGAGGCCGAACTCCGTCGTGATGAGCTGATGCAGGAAATGGCGCACCGGATGAAAAATACCCTGGCGATGGTGCAGGCGATCGCCACGCAGACCTTCCGTACTGCTCAGTCGCTCGAAGAGGGTCAGGGAGCCATCTCAGGCCGATTGACCGCACTCGCCCGTGCCCAAGACATCCTTACCCACTCAAGGGTCGATGCCACCGACATACGCCATCTTGTAGAGGACGCGCTGCGTCCCCATCGCTCCGGGGAAGATCGCATCACGGCGACCGGCCCGGCTGTTGATCTTTCTTCGCAACAGGGACTCGGCCTCTCTCTGGCCATCCACGAACTCGCGACGAACGCTACCAAGTACGGAGCTCTTTCGTCTGCCGACGGCAGGGTGTCGATCACATGGGCTGTTATGTCAGACCGATCGTTTAGCTTTCGATGGCAGGAGAGCGGCGGGCCAGCCGTCGAGATGCCGACAAGGAGCGGGTTCGGATCGCGCTTGATCGAGCGTATCGTCGCGCCCTATTTCGATGGGAAGGGCAAGTTGACCTTCGACCCGTCGGGTGTCTGCTTCGATCTGAAAGGAACCCTATCCCCGCCAATCAATCAAACCGCCTGAGCTTCATGGGGACGGTGCCCCATGTCGCGTCAAGCCTTCAAGTTCCGCGATAAGTCCCCTGGCAATTCGCAGACGAAGCCGCGATCACCAACTGACACTCTGGCTTCGATCAGGTACCCGGCCGTTCGGCGTGAGTTTGTCGATCACTCCCGGCAGTAGTTCCGAAAGCTGGGAGAGCAAATCGCCCTGTGACATCCCGGTCTGCGTCGACAGACGTTCAACGGTGTCATTCCCCAGTGCCTGCTGAAGCTCGTGTGGGGCGATGGGTTCGTTCTGACCATGCCCAACCCAAGATGCAGCTTTTTGCCCGTGCCCAGCCTGCTCGAGGCGCTCGAGAAGTCCGCCGGGTCCCGTATGGCCGCCACTGAACTCGCCGCGGTTGCCAAGCCCACCCTGGTCGAGCTCTTGCTGGTCGCGATCCGCACGCTCTTCGCGATCCGGCTGCTGAACCAGGCCAGAACTACCGATCCGATCCATCCCACCCGACTGCCTGGTCAAGCCGCCGATAAGGTCGCCAAGGCCGCCACCAAGGCCACCGCCGCCGCGGCCTGACACCTGCTGCGTCAGCAAGGCCATCAGCGCCATCATGATGGGCGACATGCCGCCTTGGGATCCGCCGCCAAGCATGCCGCCAAGGCCGCCCGGCAACCCACCCTGCGCGCCGCCACCCTGCATGCCGCCGCCACGCTGCTGGCCGCCGAGTACGCTGCCGATCACGTCTTCAAGAATGCCCATCGATACCTCCCGAAATAAGAAAAGGCCGGAGGGAGATCCCCGCCGGCCCGACTGTCTGCCCTCAGAGGCCGCGACGTACCCGCTCGGCGTCCGTCAGGGTCTCGCCGACGCGCTCGTCGGCGATGTCGACCTCGGTGTGACGCACCGTGTCCGACACCGTCTCGGTGCGGTCACGAACCTCGCGCTTGAGATCGATCTCCTCAACGACGCGCGCCTCCTTCGAGATCACGGCTTCTTGCGCCGTCTCCTCGAGCTCAATGGTCCGCTCCGCGAAAGCATCGACCGCACCGACCGGACGGTCGACGGCACGACGGGAGATCTCGACGTTCTCGCTACGCAGGTTCACATCTTCGGAGACGTTCTCCTCGACGACGTACGACCGGACACGGACACGGCCGTGGCTAACGTCGCGCTTGCCGACCCGAAGGTTCTCCTGCACCACCTCGATGGTCCCGTCCCGATCCTTCGAGAGGTCAGTGCCAAGGGTGTCGCGCTCGGAGTAGCCAGCGGCGCCAGATGCGGCGGCATACGAGGTGCCCGTCGAGGAACCGATACCCGTGGTCGCAACAGTGCTGTCACCGACCGGGTCAATCGAGCCGCCCGAGTAAGCCCGGCTGCTGGATGCCGACGTGCCTTCCCAGCCTTCCGAGCGCCAGGTAGCGGCCCGCTCGTCGATGTCGGCAGCGCCTTCGCCCTCGAGGACGTCCGCGATCTCCTCGAAGCGGCCCTCCGGAGCGCTGACGGTCACGACCGTACCGCCGCGGCGCACGCCTTCGGCATAGGTGTGGCGGTCGTCTTCGTCGTCGCCCATGAAGAAGTCGCCGATGGCCTCGAAGAAACCCTTGTCCTCCTCCGCGGTCGTGCCGCGTGAGGTCGTCGTTGTGGAGTCGGCGATCCGGACCTCGGAACCCGAGATACCGATAAGAGCGAGCTTGTCGATCGCGGCCTGGGCTTCAGTGCGGGTATCGAAGTAGGCGGTGATGGTCTGGGTCATTGGTTTTCTCCCGTTGGTGCAGTGACAGATGAATCGGCACCGATGTCCGTGCGTTCCACGACCACGTGCTGTTTTCGCAAGTTAATCGAGGTCTCGACGCGGTCGGTGGACTTGATGCGGCGGATGTGGACTTCCTCTGTGACAACGAGGCGCTTGGTGACGACGATAATCTCCTCGACGAGCGAGATGATTGTCACGTCGCCTTCTTGGCGTATGGCGGGCGCCGCTGCGACTTCAAGGTCCATGGTCACGCGGGTGATTTCAACGTTCTCGGCGTCGAGTTCCTGCGCAACGACATGGTCGGTCGCCTCGGTGACGGTGCGCACCCGGACGTGGCCTGTGACCACGTCCTCCTTCTCGATGTGCACCGTCTCCTCAACGAGAGGGATCACATCAGAACGATCCTCCTCCCGTGCCATCGTCAGACAACCCGGCGCGAGGGGATGACACGGTCGGCGTAGACCGGGTGCACAACGCCCGAGCGGCCACCTAGCCAGCCGGCGATGGCGCCAAGCACGAGCGCGACGAAGGCAAGGATCGCACCCGTCGAGATGACCGAGGCCGCCGTGTCCGCTGCGGAGAGGGCCGTGGCCTTCGCCTGCTCGACGGTCTGGTTGTACTGGGCCTCGTACTGCTGGACCTGGGTGCGTGCTTCTTCGATCGGGATGTTCTTGGCCGAGGCGATGGCGGCGGCAGCCTTCTCGCGAGCGTCGGTCTTCTGGGCTTCGTCACCAAGCACGAGGGCCTGCATCGCGGAGATGGCGGCATTGTTCAGGGAGTCTGGATCCGTGCCCGTCGAGCGGACCTGCTGCTCGAGCGCTTCGAGCGGGTTGGCTTGTGCGAGGGCAGGCGCGGCCGCTGTCGCCGCGGTCTGCGTAGCGCCGCCGATGGCCGACGTGATTCCGGAGAACGCGCCGCCCACGATGCCGCCGACCGCAGTCGAGAGCATGTAGAGAACGAGGAGCGTCGTGAACGCCCAGGTCGTCAAGCCATGCAGGGCACCTGTCGTCGGAACCGTCTTGCCCGACATCCGGGAGGCAATGTAGCCGCCGACGTAGGCCGCTACGATGCCGGAGAGAACGTACCAGATGCCTGCGCCGATCGAGAACGACGATGCGGTCGGGTTGTCGGAGGTCATCGGGTCGAGCGTTGCGATGCCGATGCCGACACCCAGCATCGTCAGCAGCACCTGGGTGATAAGCCCGACCACGACGCCGGCGAAGATGGCGCCCCACGAGACCTTGTTGATCAGGATAGTGTGGGCATCGTCGACCGCAGTCGGGCGGGTGCCCAGGTCGTCGTGCGGTAGTGAGCTGGTGGTGGTCGGGGTCATGACGGGTCCTCCGTTCGGCGTGCGGAGCGCGCGCTTTATGAGGGCTCAACATCAGGATTTGGAAATCGTTCAAAGGATGCTCGCGAAACCACCATCCTGACACGAGGCAGGTTTTCTCGGCGGCTGTTCGTTTCTCAGAGCAACGCCTACTGCTGATCGCCAATCATCATCTTAATTCGGTTTGCCAGCATCGCCATGTCGAACGGCTTGGTCACGACCTGCATGCCGGGATCGAGATGCCCGTGGCTGAGTACGGCGTTCTCGGCGTAACCCGTAATGAAGAGAACCTTCAGGTCTGGCCGTAGCTCACGTGCGGCGTCAGCTACCTGCCTGCCGTTCATGCCATTCGGCAAGCCAACGTCGGTGATCAGGAGGTCGAGTCGCACATCCGAGCGGAGCACCTTCAGCCCCTGCGGCCCGTCCCCGGCCTCGATCGCGTTGAAGCCGAGATCTTCCAGCACATCGACGACCAGCATACGAACCAACGGCTCGTCGTCGATCACAAGGACGGTCTCGCCGGACCCGACGGGTTCAAGCATCGGCGATGCCTCCGATGTACGTTCGGCGCCCGCTTCGACGTGGTGCCGGGGCAGGTAGACACACACCATCGTCCCTTCGCCGACCTCCGAGTAGATCCGGACCTGTCCGCCCGACTGTCGGGCGAAGCCATAGATCATGCTCAGGCCAAGTCCGGTGCCGACGCCAATCGGCTTGGTCGTGAAGAACGGATCGAAGGCGCGCTCGATCACGTCGGGCGACATGCCCGAGCCGTTGTCGGAGACGCACATCGAGACGTACTGGCCGGGGGGCAGGTCGCGCTCCTTCGCGGTGCGATCGTCCAGCCAGCGATTTCCAGTCTCGATCGTCAGCTTGCCGCCGTCAGGCATCGCGTCGCGGGCGTTGATGCAAAGGTTCAGGAGGGCATTCTCAAGCTGTGGCGGGTCGACCAGCGTCGACCAGAGGCCGCCCGTCGCAACCGTCTCCACAGTGATCGCGGGACCGACGGTGCGCTGAATGAGATCCTCCATGCCTGCGACAAGGCGGTTGACGTCGGTCGGCTTCGGATCGAGGGTCTGCCGCCTCGAGAAGGCGAGCAAGCGATGGGTGAGGGCGGCCGCGCGCTTGGCAGCGCCCTGCGCCCCGATCATGTAGCGGTCAAGGTCACCTATCCGCCCCTGCGCGATCCGGGACTGCATCATCTCCAGGCTGCCGGAGATCCCGGCGAGGAGGTTGTTGAAGTCGTGCGCGAGGCCGCCCGTGAGCTGGCCGACGGCTTCCATCTTCTGGCTTTGCCGCAGGGCTTCCTGCGCGGCGGCAAGCTCAGCTTCCTTCGCCTTGACGATCGTGACGTCGCGGCCGACCGCGACGAAGTTTATACCGTCCTCTTCCGGCGACACGGTCCATTCGATCGATTTCCAATCGCCTTCCAAGGTCGCGATGCGGTTTTCAAAGCGCGTGGGACGTCCCGTTTCACCCATGCGGGCAAGCGCAGCCAATGTCGGCCCCTCGTCGCCGGGATGCATGAAGCTCGAGTAGGGACGTTTCAGGAGCTCCGCTTCGGACCAGCCGAGCACCCGCGTCCAAGCCGGACTGACGGCCGTCATCATCCCCGTGAGGTCGGCACGCGCCAGCATGTCCTCCGACAGCGCCCACAACTGATTGCGTTCGTCGGTCCTCTGCGCGACCTGGGTCTCCAGTATCTCGTTAAGCTCGCGAAGTTTCGCTTCGCTCTGCCGCAGGGCATCGGTGGCGCGGCTTCGCTCCACCGCTGCTCGCAAGCGATCGGCGAACTCCCGGATGAGGTCGATGTCATCCCGCTCCCAGTGTCGGGCGGCATCAGCGTTGACAAAGACAAGCGCTACCAGCCGACCTCGCTCAAGGACCGGAACGTTCACGAAGGAGGCAACATCTAGCGCGGCCAAATTCTCAACAGCAATCGCCGTTCGCGGATCACTGTGCACATCCACGATCACCGCAATCTGGCCCAGCTTTAGCGTATCGACGAACGAGCCGTACTCACGAAGGGAGATGGGACCGCTGAGAGACACGATGCCGGGAGCGGTCCAGTCACGATCCACATGAAGGGTCTCGCTATCGTGGTCGACGGTGCCGTAACCGACACGGCTCACGCGCAATGCAGTCCCCAAGATCGCGGCCGCCGCGCGAACGAGATCGGCGGGACTATCGACATCGCGGATCACGTTGCCGAGTTCAATTAGTGCGTCACGCCGTAGCTCGGCCGTCCGGCGCGCTGTCACGTCGTCAAAGACGCCAACCCTTCTATCGGCTTTCCCGTCCGTCCCGATCACGGCGTCGCTTATGCTGCGTATCGTGCGGCGGCTGCCGTCTTTCCGAACTATCCGGTACTCCATCTCCAGACGGGACAGATCCTCCTTGGCAGCAAGCGCAGCCGTCCGGACACGGGATCGATCGGCGGGATCGACGAGGTCGATGATCTGACGCGCCGAGGATGTCCCGAACGCGGGAAGCCCGAGTATTACGCGGGCGCCCTGATCGAGGGTCAACGCATCGGTCCGCAGGTCCCACTCGAACGTGCCAAGCTGCGCAACAGCAAGAGCCGTACCCAGCCGCGTCCGGCTGTCACGCAGCTCTTGTTCAGCCTCTCGCCGACCGATCGCCGCATGCGTCCGTTGGGCAAAATCGCGTACGAATGCAATCTCTTCAGGCTTCCAGGTCCGCGGCACATCCGAGTGCACGAAGAACTCGGCGACCGTCTGTTCATCCTCGACCACCGGAACGTCGAGGAACGCGCGGACACCGATCGCCTGCATGGCAGCGATCTTGGATGCGGTTCGGGGGTCGGTCTCGACGTCGCCGATGGCGACATGTGCGCCGCGCCGTAGATCGTCGATG
Source organism: Mesocryomonas lacus (assembly GCF_055730135.2). Classification (NCBI taxonomy): domain Bacteria; kingdom Pseudomonadati; phylum Pseudomonadota; class Alphaproteobacteria; order Hyphomicrobiales; family Aurantimonadaceae; genus Mesocryomonas; species Mesocryomonas lacus. The sequence goes on from NZ_JBUZWE020000019.1 coordinate 24,382, forward strand.
TAGGAACCATACTCGGTGAACAGGTGACGGCCTGCGACACCGCCGAACCCTGGAGCGCCCCAGTTGCGTTCGACGGTGATCGTGCCTGCCTCCGCGTCGACGTGACCGTAACCGACGCGCACCACGCCAAGCGTCTCACCAAGCAGTTCCGAGGCGGCTACCGTCAGGCCGGCCAGAGTGGGCACGTCCCGCAAGCGCTCTTCGAGAAGCATCAGGGCGTCGCGGTGCCTCTCGGCCATCACCTGCCGGGTGGTCTCGTTGCAGGCGCAGAACATCCCGACAACCTGGCCGTTGTCGTCGAAGGCCGGGGAGTACGAGAACGTGAAGTGGGTCTGCTCGTCATGGCCGTGGCGGTGCATGACGAAAGGAAGGTTCTCGAACCAGGTGGCCCGACCACCCAGCGCCGCGTCAACGAACGGCAGGATGTCCTTCCAGATCTCGTGCCAGATCGCCTTGAACGGCCTTCCCAGTGCGTCCGGGTGCTTGGTGCCCAGCATCTGCGAGTACGCGTCGTTGTAGAGGAAACCGAGTTCGGGTCCCCAAGCGAGAAACATGGGGAACTTCGAGCCAAGCATGAGGGCAACGGTAGAGCCAAGAGACCGAGGCCAGGTCTCGGGTTGTCCGAGGGGCGATGTCGACCAGTCATGCGCACGCATGCGCGCACCCATCTCGCCGCCGTCACGCAGGAAAAGCGCGGTCTCGTCCATATGATCTCGTCTTGCCTTATAGGGATAAAAAGTGAGATCCGCAAAAGCGCAAATCGCTATGTAGCACCGCAATTGCAGAGGTCGCTACGTGCTGGCATTCACCGCATGTAACCTCGGCGTTATCGATGCGCTGCTCTGGACCGTGATCCTCGTATATTGCTTGCGCTCCACGTGGCTGGTGCGGCGGACCATCTCGTCAGGCGCGACGGGATCGTGTCGAAGATGATTCCGCGAAAGCGCTGACTTCTACGGCGATGCCGCAGAGCAGTCCTCCGCCTCCGACCGACACCACAACAGCGTCGAAGGCGGCGCCCGCATGAACGACCTCATTGACGAGCGTCGCGTGCTACCTATGCCGCCTCGGCGTCGATGATCCGAAGTCCTTGCTCCCTCGACTTGGGAAGGATTAGGACGCTGCTCATACCCGAGCCCGGACTACTGTCCGCCTTCACCTGCCGCCGTGCCGTGACCGCAGTCCCGCTTTCCAACGCCTCCGCGATGGCGCGCCCGAGATGCAAGGCGACGGCCGGCGGCAAGGCGTTCGCGATCTGCTTGGCGACCTTGTCCTTCGACCCCCGGAAGGGATGACCGTTTGGAAACCCCTGGATCGCGGCCAGCATGGCGTTCGTCGCCCAGATGGGGCCATGGTGGCCGATGCGCGGCGGACGGTCGCCGACACCGGAGGTCGCGAAGCCGATCCGGCGCCAGACGCCAGCGGCCTTGCGTTGCCCGAAGTCCCAGCCCGACTTCCGGTCGCTGGCCCCCGTCAGGGTAGGGGCCGTACGGTCCATGCTCGCCCGGACCTCCGGCGTCGGCTGCCATCCGCCGGACCGCAAGAGGGGTTCGACGGCTTCGAACACAGTCCGCGGCTTGACGTCGAAGCCCTCGACCGCCTGCGGCCAGCGAAACCTGGCCATCGCGCTCGGCTCGCGGAAACACACGAGGAACGAACGGATCCGCTTCTGCGGGACACCGAAATGCGACGCGTCGAGGGTGCGCCATTCGCAAGCGTAGCCGGCCCGTTCAAGACGACGGAGTATGCTGAGACGGTGGATGTCGAAGTTCGGCGCAAAAATCCCGGCGACGTTCTCCAGCATCAGCGCGCGGGGACGCAGCTTTTCCACCAGCCGGATTGCCTCGCCGAAGAGGTCTCGACCGTCGCCGGCGCCGCCCATGAAACCGAGCTTGGAGAACGGCTGGCACGGGACGCCTCCGGACAGGAGGTCGAGTTTCCCCACGTCCTCCGGCGCCGGGTCAAAGTCCTTCACGTCGCCTTGCGTGACAACTTTGCCGCCGAACGCGGCGCGCAGCGTCTCGCATGCGTTCGATTCGCGCTCGACCATCGCGAGGTGACGGTAGCCGGCCTCGGAGAGCCCGATCGCCATTCCCCCCGCGCCGGCGCAGATCTCGATGGCCGTCAGGCTTTGCCGTGGCAGGGAATCGGCCACTCCATCGGCACCGTTCGACGCGGCCTCCTCTACCGCAGGGAACCCCGGATCTGGGACGAAGGTCTCGGCTACGGCTTGCTTGAGGGATCTGGAGGCAGCGATGGTGCATTCCCGCCCAGCCGCCTGCGCTAAGGTCTCGATGGCGATCATCGCCGGATGCGCGACGCCAGCGTCTGGGGATGAGAGGAGAAGCCGGACTAAGGGCAGGATAGTCCGTGCCTCTTCGCCAGCTCTCTCAAGGTGTTTGCCATCCGTCAGGTCGCTAGATGCCAATGTCGACAGGCGCTTGATGACCGCGAAGGCGTCGCGGAGGCGGGCCATCGCGACCTTCCGTAGGCTGTCGATGCCGACCGTGCCACCGTCGCCGCCGACGGTGCCACGCACGATCCGCCGTGCCTCGGACGCGGTGAGGAAGCGGCCCGACCCGATCGCGTCCATGGCGGCCTCACGCCCGGCCTCGCGAGCGGAGGCGAGGATGACGGCGACGCTCGGCGAGACCCGGTGCTCGACCAGCCATTCCTGTCGCTTGCCGAGAACCCGGTAAGCCTTCCTGTATCCGGACGCCGTGCTCGGCTCGATCCGGCATTCCGATTTGACCCAGGTTCCGAAGCTTCCCTTCGTGAGCGACGCCGCATTTTCGAGAACCCGGCCCCGTTCGAAGAGGTACTTGAGGTCCCATTTGTTGATCGCATTCGATCGTCCGGCCAAGCGACGTAGGCGATCCGCCGTAACGCGAAGGGCGGGAACCTGTCGGGTCTGTTCAAGCGTCGGCATTCCCATGTAGCTCCCAAGCGATGGATCTCGACCTACTTGGGGCCCGGAGGAAGAAATGAAAGGTAGCCGGGACGCTTGTGCCGCCATCGTTTCTGCATGCCGGGCGTCCTGTCGTCACAGTGTCGCCCGACGACGTGCGGAGCGGCGGTCCCATCAGCCCCGGCGCCCTTCCTTGATGCCTTGTCTGGTGCGGTCCCCCGACGTCGTCGGCGAGCAGGACTAAAAGGCAACGCAGGGCAAAGGGGCAGGCGGAGATCGCGGCCAATGTTCCCCAAGCGCGGCGCGCTGACGCGCCTAGTTAGCCCACCTTCCGCTGAAAGAACCATTAGGATGGTAGAATATCGTGATCAGGGGTGGTATTGAAACCCATCGGAATGGGTTGCGAAAATGAAACTGACGCTTCAGCTCCATCATGGAGGCCAGTGGCACGACGCCGCCATCCTTGAACTTGAAACTCCCGAGGCGGGCATCGCGAGCCCCTCGCTCGTGGAATACATCCCGGAATACTATTACGGCGTCGGCATGAACGCATACAACGCCGGGACCCCATTGGTGGACGCACGTGCCGTCTCGGTCCGTTATCCCGTCAACATGTCGAGGTCCTGGCGACCGCACTGGCCCGTCTTCGTTTTGGACATGCTGCCCCAAGGCGACGCGAGGACGCGCCTGCTCCGGCACTTGGACCTGACCGACGCCTCTCCCCAAGCGAGCCTTGCCCTGCTTCTCCGCTCTGGAGGCGCCCCGATCGGGAACCTGCGCGTGAAGGAAGCGCATGCGGCCGAGAGTGAGCGGCTCGGAACGAGCGATGTCCGCGGCGTCACGACGCAGCAGATCCATGCCCGGTCTGCCGAGTTCATGGATCTGGCGGACCGTTTCTCAATGCTCGCCTCCGGCTCGAAGGGGTTGCAGGGCGAATGGCCTAAGATCTCGATGACCCTATGCGACGACGGGTTCTGGTATCCGGACCCGGTCGTTCCCGACGGATCCGCGCTCGACCACGCCATCGTCAAGCTGCTCAAGAGCGGAACGGAGATCGACCGGGCGATCCTCGCGAGCGAGGCCCCGTACGTCGAGATCGCGAGGGAGTTCGGTCTCCGCGTGGGGCGGCCCCTCCAATATCGGGACGATGTCTTGTTGATCCCGCGTTTCGACCGAGAGGTCGAGGACGGTGTCGCCCGGATGGGGCAGGAGAGCCTCTACTCCGCCGCCGAGGTGGTCGACACGCAGTTGCCCATCACGCATGAGACGTATCTGAGAATCTTGCGCAAGGTCGTGACCGACCCAAGGGAGACCGTTGTCGAGTATGTGCTGCGCGACGTCCTGTTCGAGGCTTTGGGGGTCAGGGACAACCATGGTCGCAACACGGCGATCGCGAAGCGTCCCGACGGTTGGGTGGGCCTTTCACCCGTGTTCGACGTCGCGCCGATGAGCCTTGCCGCGGAAACCATCCCCCGCGGAACCAAGTGGGACTGCATGGCAAAGGCCGGGCGCAACTCCGATCCCGATTGGGAGGCAATTTGCGAGGCGGCGAGCGAGGGCGTGATGGCCGCATCCGAACTGATGGAGATCCTCGCGGAGAAGGAGGCTTTCATCCGCGACCTCGCGGCCATCGCCGCATCGTTCGGAACGCCTTCGAGCGTCGTCGAACGCTGCTTGCGAAGCCGGGTCGTCGCCGACGGCCTGGCAAAGCTCGGCCCGGCTACGCCCTCGCGAGGACCTTGAGGTGGGGCGGATGCGAAAGGCCTCGCGCGAAGAGATATCCGAAAGGCGCCGACGTCTGGACGAGCTGGCGGCCTCGGCAGGGCTCGGCTATCCCGATTGCGTCCGGGCGATGAGGCACGCGATCGGCTTCACGCAGGCGGACTTCGCCAAGGTGCTGCAACTGACGGTCCGACAGCTTGCCGAGATCGAGTCGGGAAAGGCCAATCCCACGGTTCAGACGCTCGGCCGCATCGCGAAGACCTTCGGCTACAGCGTTGGGTTCATTCCGACGCCGCGCGACGGATGCGAAGAAGTTTAGCCGTCCCCAAGACGCAGTTCATCTGACAGGCCACAAGCGGATGCACGGGCAAGTTCGGGTTCCAGCCCCCTATGCCTGTCTCAACGCGTCGGCCGGCTGGGCGGCTTCAAGGAGCGCGTCCTTCCAGTGGACGATCGGTTGCGGCCTCCCCATAAGGCAGCCCTGAAGGTCCTGGCATCCTTGCTGGCGCAGGATCGTCCGCTGTTGTTCGTCTCGACGCCCTCCGCCGTGGAGGCGAGGCCGAACCCCTTGCACAGACAGGCGACCGCCCGGATCACCGTGGTCGACTTCGGGGTCGAGTCGAACCCCTGCACGAACCTGCGGTCCACCTTGACGCGTGTCAGCGGGAGATCCTGCACGAGGCTGAGAGACGAGAAGCCCGTCCCGAAGTCGTTGAGGGCAATGAGGACTCCGAGTGCCCTGAGCTCCCGCAGGACGGAGGAAACCAGCTCGCGGTTCTGCAACACGGCGGTTCTCGTGATCTCGAGCTCCAGCCGGGACGCGGCCAACCCCGTTTCCGCAAGGATGGACGCCACGACGTCGACCAACGCGGCGTTCCAGAGCTGCGTGGCGGAGACGCTCGAGGGCAGGACGGGCGTCATTGGCAGCCAGGATACGATCAAGCTCGGGCTTCCAGGCGCCGAGCTTGGGCATCGGTTGCACCGAGCGCTCGTAATCGAACGCCGTCTCGTCCGAGCACAACACCTTGCGCATCCTGTTGCGAGAGACAAGGAGTTCGCGGACGATCTCACTGATCGTTCGGCCCCGCACGAAGAACTCGCGCCGAATGCGCGCAACTGTATCCACGCCCTTCATCCCCCGCCCGCCTGTCTTTCAGAGGAAAACGCGGACTCTTCAGATACGTCGGATGGGGGGCAATCTTGGACGCCGATGACCCCGTCTAGGGGGTCAAAATTGCACGCCGAATGACACCCCAGGGTGCCTATGCGGCGTAGCGCCCCGAAGAACTTGTCAAAGACAGCCATCGGCGGCATTCGCACATAAACCGGGCGCTCGACCCCATGAAATAGGCTACCCCCTTGATGGGCACGGGGCCGCAGCCGCACGACGGCATCGAGTTCGTTGGCTGCCGTCACACAGCCGTCTGGATCCCGTTGCCCGCCAGCCGTTCCACGCACCATGTCCCAGTCTTGGCAAGGCATGCCGCGATGGCTTCGACCTCCCCGCGCCGGTCGACGACAATCGTGCGGGCCCGACCGAGGGCCTCTTGCAGGACCCTCTCGACCTTGGCCCGCGCGACGGGGTCGAACTCGAGCCGCCGCGTGATCGCCTCCGGCGTCGGCATCCCAATGGTCAGAAGCGCGTCGCCTAGACCCAGCGTCAGCTCGAGCCTGGCGACAAGGTCGGCCGCCTTCGACAGATCCGACTCCGGCGAGCCCCCGCACGTGTCTCCGCACTTCCCCGTCACGACCTCTTCGGCCGCCATTCCGGCCAGCATCGTGGTGGCGAGCGCCAGATAGGCCGACCGCGTCCGGTCGAAGCCCTGCACGGAAGCGAACTCCGTCTGGTTCGCTGTGCCGGCGCGGACCTCACGGCAGACGTTGGCGCGCGTCGGCACTGATCCCGACTCGTTGGCCAACGCGATGCCGACGACGACGTGTCCGGCCTCATGGATACAGATCCTGCGGAAGAGGTCGTCGCCCATCCAAACTGGGGGAGGGAGGCAACCCAGCAGGTCGTCCGTCGACAACGCCCGGCGCGACGTGCGTGCCGTGCGCCGTGCGTTCCGGACAAGCTGCTCGATGTCCGCGCCCGTCATGCCGTCGGTGAACCTCGCGACGTCGACGAGGTCGCATGCCGCCAGTCCATCCCGGAGATGGTGGCGCAGGATGCCCTCTCTCGCTGTCTCGTCGGGAAGCGGGATGTGGAGGTGACGGTCCAGTCGGCCCGCTCGCCTGATGGCCGGGTCGATCAGCCCGGGATGGTTGGTGGCACCGATGACGACGACGCCCGTCCTTGCTTCGGCGCCATCGAGGCATTCGAGAAAGCCGTTGATGACTTCCCGGGAGTAGGACGCGTTGTGGTCGCTGACGTTGGCGCGGTCACCGAACGAGTCGAGCTCGTCTACGAACAGGATGCTCGGTGCCGCGGCCCTCGCCTCCTCGAACGCGCCGCGCATCTTCTCGAGTAACTTGTTCAAGTAGCCTGCCGCCTGCCACCGCGCGAGCGAGTGGATGAAGACAGGGACGCCGCAAGTTCGAGCGAGTGCGAGGGCAAATGTGGTCTTGCCCGTTCCCGGCGCACCCGACAGAAGGGCGCCCCGGTCGACGTCGTCCCAGCCGATGCGGCCGGCCGCGTAGTCCGACAGGTCGACCGCCAGCGCCTTCCCCCATCGTCCGGCTTCGCCGAACCCATGCAACTCGTCGAGTGTCGGGCCGGGGGGGATGTCGGTGGTCGCCTTGGTCGTCCGGCCGGAAGGGTTTTCAGCTCCGCCAGCCTCCTCGATCAGCCTCGCGGCACCGATGCGCCGGGCAAGGTCGGTCGCCGACTTCAGGGATCGGCCTCCGTCGAGCAGCAGCGACAGGAGCGGCCACGGCACCGACGAGATGGCTTCGACATCCGGGCTGGAAGGCATCCGGAGGTCGGAGGCCAGGAGCGCGACGGCCCGCATGATCGTCTCGTCAGGCGGCGGCAGCATCGCGATGGCGTCCGTCAGCGCGGCGATCTGTGGCGGGACTGCCTCGGCTGAGTCGAAGAGCCAGCAGACGTGGTGCGACGCGTGGAGGCAGCGAACGAGGCTGGTCATGTCCGGCGACTTGTCGGCACGCGTCCCCGTGCGGTCCTGCACCTTGAATCCCTTGCCGCCGGGGCTCGCTCCCTCCTTCCGGAACAGGGCCTCCACCGCATCCTCGAAGATGCTGGCCGCGCCCTTGGGGATGCCGACGAGAGCGACGATGCAGGGCGCCCCAGCAAGGGCATGCTGCAACCCTGCGGCCCTGAAGGCCCGCTTCACAAGCGCCGTCGCGATGAAGGCGGAGGTGTCGAACCGCTCGCGCTCCTGCTCCACCTCGCCGACGTCGATCGGTTGGTACCTGTCCAGCCGCGTCATCAGATTGGCTCCCCTTGAGGGGCAGCCGGATCGCCAAGTCGGTAGAAACGCGAGAGCGTCCGCGCATAGCCGTGCGAAGGAGCGTGAATCCAAAGATCGGACGTGATTCCGGTCCGGCCCGACCGGATCTTGGGATGCCCGAGGAACTGTCCAGTCAGGCATGGCACCCCTCGGGAAACGAGCGACCATTCCTCAAGGATGGGCGCGCCGGAAAGCGCATGCCTGGTTGGGTGCCGCCCCTGCGCGAGCGCCTCGACGTCGGCGAAGAGCTGACGGAGAAGGTCGAGGTGTTGTCGGAGTTGAATAGGTTCGCCGGAGGGCGGAACGAGGATGGCCATGGCACGGGACTCCGATCGCCGGCCACTGGCTGGCCGGACGCCGAGAAAGGGATGCGGGCGAGAAGCGTCAGGCTTCGCGGCGTATCGCCCGGGTTCGGATGCCGATGGCTTCGTCGACGTCCAGGTCAACGAGGCACGCGAGCGTGAACGCGGTCATGGACGCGACGGGGTGGGGCATCTCGTGGAAAATCGCCAGGCTTGTGGCGACCCGAGGGTACGCCGTAGGCGCTTCGGCGACGCTAGGCTTGTCTCGAAACATGACGTTACTCCGCGCCGGACGGGGCAGGGCCGCGCGTCCTTGAACCTCGATGGGGTTTGGCGGTCAACGTATGCTGGAGTATGCGATAGCGAGACGCGTGGCGGCGATCCGTCCCCGGGGCGTGCAGGTCAGAGATGTCGACCGTTCGTTGCGCATGGGAGCCAAGCTACGTCCGGGCAGGTGACGGAGTCAATGCGTGTTGGGTGTCCGTCGACTTCGGCATGTCGCATCGGCCCGTACTAGGCCCGAGCGTGCGCCGATGTCACGGGTGACGGGCGAGGTCGGCCGCCTAGTTGAGTTCGCATGCAGATTTCCACACGCAGTTTCGAACCGTCCCGGCTGGCAGGCTCGGCCCGACTGGCTGGTTTCGCTCCGCTGGCGGGCCATCCCTATTCCGCCGGGCGCAATACGGACAAGGGTCCGGGGGAACAGGCCGCAGTCTCGATGCTCTCGCCCTACCTTCGGTATCGCCTCCTCACTGAGCGGGAAGTCGTCGCGACCGTTCTCGCCGAAAACGCAGCCAAGTCGGCGGAGAAGTACGTCCAGGAGGTTCTCTGGCGGACGTACTGGAAGGGCTGGTTGGCGATGCGGCCCTCCGTTTGGACGCGTTTCGTCGATGAACGTGATCGCCAGCGCCGATCTTTCCTCAACGCACGGTCGCTTGCCGCTGCGGAGAACGGGTCGACCGGGATCGAGGGGTTCGACGACTGGGCGCGCGAACTCGTGGCAACAGGCTACCTGCACAACCACGCGCGGATGTGGTTCGCGTCGATCTGGATCTTCACGCTCCGTCTGCCGTGGACGTTGGGCGCCGACTTCTTCCTGCGCCATTTGCTAGACGCCGATGCCGCGAGCAACACGCTCTCCTGGCGCTGGGTCGCGGGATTGCAGACCGTCGGCAAGATCTATCTCGCCACGGCTGACAACATCGCCCGTCACACCGACGGCCGCTTCGTTCCGGTCGGATTGGCCCGCGAGGCCGAGGCGCTCACCGAAGCGCCGATCCCGTCCGCAATGGAGCTGGCCGTTCCTGCGCCGCCGAGCGGCTCTCGGCGGTCCATCCTTCTGGTAACCCATGAGGACCTCCATCCCGAATCGGTCATCCCGGTCGAAGTGGCGATCGAGGCGGCCGTCGTGTCGACCCCGTCCGACCTTCTCTGGGGTGACGGTGCCCGTGCGTTTGTCGGCGCCGCCGCCCAGGACGCGGCCTCCCGGATCGCCAAGCATTTCCGTTGCGAAACGGAGGTGAAGATGGAAATCGATCCTGCCGTCCTTGTCCGCGAGGCGCATTCCGCCGGCGCGACGCAGATCGTGACCGCCTACGCTCCGGTCGGTCCTGTCGCAGACGCGCTGAACGGTGCGGCGCCGATCCTCGCCGCCGAAGGGATCTCCCTCGTGCAGGTTCGCAGGGCATGGGACACACAGTTCTGGCCCCATGCCACCAAGGGGTTCTTCTCGTTCAAGGAGCGCATTCCTGCGATCATGCGGGAGCAGGGGCTTCCATGAGTAGCCGATCAAACGCCTGACTGATTTTCAGCGGGACAGTAGGGGGCCACAGGTGTTCCGACCTCATCTCGAGGTCGTTGTTTGCTCGCTTCAAAGCGAACTCCGCGGTCTTGCGACCACGGCGTCCCGCCCACTTGGCGCGAGGATCAGGACCGTCGGCGATCGCATGTCAGGCGCCATCGGCAGGCGTTGAAGGTCCGTGTGTTGCTGCGTGGTCAACAAGCGTCGGAACGCCCCGGAGGACGCCCTGAAACTTCTTCTGCGGCTCCCCCACCGAGAGTCCCCCGTTGCCGAACTTGAATTCCCTGATCGTGTCCTCGTGCTGCCCGGCACGCTTTTTGATCACGGACACGGCAAGGCGAACGCTGCCTGCTGCCTCGAAGTACCAGAGCAGGATGGCCATGGCCATGGCGGGCGTGATCGCCGCATGGCCGCTCATGATCCGGTGCAGCGTCCGGCTCGTGATCCCCATGTCGAGGCCCTGCTCGTTGGTTGTGCCTGGGTTTCACTGGCGCCACGTTCGAGCACGAGTGGCACTGAACCGCGCCGGGTCGACCGGCGGCTGATTGGTTTGATTCCCGCACGGCGCTCTCATGGTCTCAGGCGGGGCGTCGTCAGATGGCGTCGAGTGTCCCGTGCAGCTCTCGAGCATCACGGGCGCCAAATGACGAATCCTACGTTCCGGTGCAGGTGAGTGATGGTCGCTCCGTTGCCTGCGAGGACCTGCAACGCCTTTACCCGCCAACTTTCGATGGCGCCTTCGTATCCTCCAGTCCGAAAGGATCTTGTTTTGAAACAATGAGGCGAAAGGCGGGGTGGATCCCGACCGGATGTCCCAAGCGAGGCATCCGGTCCTTTCCGAGCTGGAAGCTGTTACGACTTCGGTAGTTTGAGAGCCTGGCGCAGTTCCGTACGCGCCGCCTCGAACTCCTTCTTGTAGTCGTCGTGCGTCCCGACCGCCTCGGCGATCACGGTGCCGGCGATCCGTCCGGCTTCGATGTCGGACGGGAAATGAATTCCGGCCACGAGGCGGTTGTGGGCGTAGTCCTTGGCGCGGGCCATGATCTCGACCCGCTTTTCGGGGATCATGTCGGACAGGACGATGCCCATCAGCGTGCCCACCGTCGCATGACCCGATGGGTAGGCGCCGGACTTCGACAGTTCGACGACCGGCTTTACGAGGTCGCTGTACAGATGAGGCCGGGGCCGCATCCATGTCTTCTTGGCGGGATCGACGACCGCCCCCTCTGTGGCGACGATCCGGTCGAAGAAGGCCGCGAATATCGGCAACTTCTCTTTCGTGAAGGCCGGGTCGGCGACGACGTCGGCATAACGCCAAATGTCTTCCTCGGCATCCGCGATGGCCGCCTTCTCCATCTCGGGCGTGCGTGTCACCTGAACGGTGAGCACGACCCCGAGCTCGGCGCGGGTCTCGGCGGAATCGTTCGCCGGCGGGGGCGCGAGGAGATCGACGAGACGGACTTCGGTCGCGTCCGCGAACGGCTTGGCGTCCTCGGCGAAGGCGGCGCCCGTCGAGGAGGCGAGGATGAGGAAGGCGGATAGGGCAAGAGGCAATCGTCGCATGGCACTCTCCTGGAGCTGGGCCGAGACTTCGGCGTCCGGGCCTAGCAACACCGTCTACTCACCTTTGTGACAGCGGGACCATTCGCTGAATACGGATTCGTAATGTTCTCGCGAGGGCCTTCGAGCAACAGGTATCTTGTGGACGCGATCAGCGGGTTGTCTTCAAGACCGGACTGTCGTCCATCGCGATGGCGGACGGGGCCGATGCCTTCGAACGAGACAGAGAGGCGAGGACCATTTCGGTTGCCCTCATGGCCCGCCGCGTCGCGCTCTCGTCGTTTCGGCTACGCCTGAGGAGAGTTCTCGCCAGCTTTCCGCTTGCGCTTTGGCTTCTTTGGACGGGCATCCGCAGGGGCCGCGTCATCGGCCGACCGTTCGGCGATAGCCAAGGCGTGGATGCGCTTGGCCTTCTCGGGATCCTCGTCCATTCCGCCCGTGAGCGCGAAGAACGCTGCCTGCACGACGTCCTTCTTGGAGGCTCCCGAATGGCGCTCGCGCACGTCGGAAATGATGTCCTTCGCTTTCGCTCCCGGCTTGGCGAGTTCCTGGACTGTTGCCGCAAGGGCTTCGATCTTGGGCACGATGGCCTCCTTTGTCATCAAGCTGTCATGTGGCTCTCCATCAGGGGCCGGTCACAGTCAACGGTTGCGTGGCCGGGCAACGTCGCGGGAACGTCATCGTGAGCGCCTGAGGTGAGCCCCGTTCCCGCTGAGGACATGCCATGCCGTACCGCCTCGTGAAGGGCCGCTACCGGGTCGTCGCCTACTCCCCCGACGGCGACACCATCCGTTTCGAGCCCGATGATCGGGAAGCTTTCGGTGACCTTCTCGACGATGCCCGTTTCAACGTTCGCGGCCACGTGCCCTTGAGGCTGGAGGGGATCGACGCGCTGGAAAGCCATTACGCACCCCCTTCGGGCGGTGGGGCCCTCAGCCAGCCGATGCCGCTGGCCCGAGCCGCGACAAACTTCCTTCTCGACTTCGCCGGGATCCGCGACGTCGCCTGGACCGCTGAGCGCCGCTCGATCGCTTCGGCTACGGACGGGGCGCCCAGCCACATTCTCACGCGCTCGGTCGACAAGTATGGTCGCGTCATCGCCTTCGTCTTCGCCGGGAATGCGGACGAGGAGGACGGCGACGAGGTGTTCCTCGATGCCGATGGGCTCGCGCGGAGTTACAATCAGGCAGCGCTCGCGGCCGGCCTCGTCTACCCGACCTTCTACTGGGGCCTCTTCGCCGATCTTCGAACCGTGTTGGCCGATGCCGCAAAGACCGCACGGGCAGAGGGCAGGGGCGTCTTCGCCGAGGATGTCACGCAGTCCGGCGTGCGGGTCACGTCGCTCGCCTCGATCACCGACGACGCGGTGATCCTGCCCAAGCTCTTCCGCCGACTGTCGGACTTCCTCGTGGCGACGGGCTCGGTCGAGGACTTCGATGCCGCGATGGAAGCCAACCGCGAGCCCGTGCTGGACCTCACGACCAGCAACTTCACCCACTTCGACACCTTCATCGAGCAGGACGGCGACGTCGTCCGGATGACGCGCCTGCCCGAAGAGATCGTCTTCGACCCTATGCCGACCCGCGAGACGGCGAGCCTCGGCGTCATGCTGGAGATGGCGATGGTCGAAGGCGATGTGACCGAAGACACCGATATGGACGAGGGAGAGCCGAGATGAGCAACACCCCCGGGATCAGCCCGATCACGACCGACGTCGAGAAAATCAGACACTCCGACGATGACGGGTTCTTCGGCGACGAGGGCGACGGCGCCGTTCCGCGCGAGCAACTTGACGAAGCCGACGAGCGGTCTCGCGAAGTCGTCCGCAAAAGCCAGGGCCGGATGTTCAACCGCTGAGGAATCGATGGCGCGATGCCGACCGTCTGACCCATCGACATCACCCCGTCATCGACCGCCGCTATCGGCTGGGCTCGCTTCGAAAACATCTAGGTCGTACCCATGCACATGTTCCATCCGATCTTCGGCGAGATCGTCACGTCGAACAGGCTGGTCCGGGAGCGGACGCTGGGTCTTCCGCGGCACCATCGTCCTCCTGGACGACGTCTTCGCCGACCTGTCCGAAGGCATGAACCTGCACGACGTATGGGAGAAGCACGGCGCGCTGGACCGCAGTGACCTCGAAGCCGTCGCGACGCTGGCATACGGCCAACATATCGACGTCCTTCGCGTTCGTTCGCCTGACAGCGGCCTTCGACCGACCGAGCGTGCAGACAGGATCCGTTCGGAGCGCCGTGCTGCGGCTTGACCTTCGATCAACAGGTGATGGGCTACCCCATCCAACCAACGGATCTTCACCGGGCCGTCGTCTCATCGAGGTGTCGAACGTGGTAAAGGTCACCCTGGCCCAGATCAAAGCTACGGAGCTGACCGATGCCCCCGAAGCGACCCCCAGAAGACTCGATGAGCCTTCATGAACTCGGCATCGCGGATCCCGATTGCGGACTTGATCCCGATGGACTTCTCGACGGGCCGCTCCCGGAAGGGTCAGGCGCGGCCTTGGACCAGGAACTCGCTGATGCCGTGGTTCCGCTCGCCATCGACGACCAGCAAGCGTAGCGATCGTCCTCGGCTCTCAGTGTTAATCCGCCGATACATCCGGTCGTGACCGGATCCTCAGTCCAGTCGTCGACCAAAAAGCTCCAGCGCCTTCGACAGTTGCCGCGCGTCGACTGGCTTTGTCAGTGTTCCGAGCGAGACGTGCCCGTACCCGGCCGCGAACTCCGCTTGGCCCGTCAGGAACACCGACGGAACGCCCTGCCGATGCAGCCACTCCGCCGCAAGGGTACCCGTGCGTCCGTCGGTGAGGTCGATGTCCACCAGCGCCCCGTCGAAGGCAAGGTCGCCGCACCCCGCCTTCAGGGCCTCGAAGCTGTCGAAGGACGCGACGACCCGGTGCCCGAGGTCCTCGACCATCTGCTCGACATGCATCGCGATCAGGGGATTGTCCTCCACATGGAGGATCCGCAAAGCCCTGGAGGTTTCGGGAGCTCGATCGATCATGGCCTACAAACGCGGACCGTGATCACGGGTTGCCGGAGATCCGTGAAAGAAGTCCGCGTGCCTCGCACCGAAGCCCCTCGGGCCTGAAAGAAATGACGGGCTTGCGCCCCAAAAGGCTCGCCAAGGCCGACCGGATGTAGCGCGTTCCGTAACCGGAACGCCCCGTCTCCTGGACGACGGGGCCGCCGCTTTCTTGCCAGGCGATGGCCAGTTCCCGTGGTTCGTTCGCCGTCACCGACCACTCGAACTCAACGCGGCCGCCGGGCACCGACAGGGCCCCGTACTTGATCGCGTTCGTCGTCAGCTCGTGAAGGCAGAGGGCAAGCGTCGTGCCGCCCTCGCGGCGAAGCATTATGTTGGGCCCGGATGTCCGGATCCGTTCCACCCCCCCGTTGCGATAAGGCTCGAAGGTGATGTCGGCAATCTCCGATATCGACACCATCTCGCCATCGGCATGGAAAACGGCCGAATGGACCTTGTCCAGCGCACCCAGCCGTCCGCGGAAGTCGTCCGAGAACCCGTCGAGCGACGTGGCGCCCCGTCTTGTCATCTCGAAGATGGAGGCGACGCTGGCTAGGATGTTCTTGACCCGGTGATTCAGCTCGCGCCGCAGCTCGATCTCGCGGGAGATGTGGTCCCGGACGTTGCGCTGCCGGATGCGCGCAAGGAGCGCCGACTGGACGCCGCTGATCAGCTCGACTGCGGTGACGGGGCGCTTGTAGAACAACTGGCGGGACCTCGGCCACGCCCGGCTGAGCTCGGACTTGATGCGGGCGTCGGGAGAGTTGCGGTCCAGCAAAACGACGATCGGCATCTCGGACCAGGGCTCCTGCTCGCCGAGGTGGTCGGCGACCGAGGCCATCGACGCCGGCGTCAGCGCCTCGTGGGTCAGAAGCAGGACGCCGGGAGCCGCCGAAAGCCGCTTCGCCAGATCCGCGGTGCCGGACGCGACCTCGACACGGATCTCGTGCTCCCGGAGCATGTCAGCCATATGGGCCGCGTCGCTCCTGTAGGGCGCGAGGACCAAGACGTGGTCGAGCGACGACACGTCGTCCGGCTCGGGAGCGTTCACGCTTCCGGAAGCGGGTTGTAGGGCACGACCGTGATGCCCGAGCTCTTGATGAAGAGCTCGTGGACGTCGAGGTCGTGCGGGCCGTGGCGCTTCTTGACGACGGTGATGTTGCGCCGGAGCCGGCCGTCGTGCTCGGCGATGCGCAGCAGCAGCACGGTGTCGCCAAGGAAGCTGACGTCGACGTCGATCCCGACGTTCTGTCCGAGCAGGCCATGCTGGGCGACGATCAGCATCGTGAGCACTCCGGCCCGCGCCAGGTATTTCAGCAAGGACTGGATGTCCCGGACTGCCTTGTCGCGGTGCGGCAGGGAGTTGAGGTAGCCCGTGAAGCTGTCGATGACGACGACACGGGATTTCTCCTGCGACACGATCCCCTGGACCACCTGCGCGAACTCGCCCGGCGAGATCTCGTTGGGATTGAAGTCGCGGATGATGAGCTTGCCGCTCTCGTAGAAGGGACGGAGCGCCATCCCGAGGCCTTCCGACCTTCGGAAGAACGTCTCCAGCCGTTCCTCGAAGAGGAACAGGGCGACGCTTTCACCCCGCTCGAGCGCCGCCGTCGCGTAAAGCGAGGCCATCGTCGACTTGCCCGTGCCGGACTGGCCGATGACGAGCGTGATCGTTCCCGACTCCTGCCCGCCCCCGAACATGTCGTCGAGCATCGCGACGCCAGACTTGATCAGCTCTGGCTGGGTCTGCTCGACCACGGCGCCCGGTACAATGCGCGGAAAGACGACGACGCCCTGGCCCTCGCGGATGGCCATGTCGTGGTAGCCGTCCGCTATGGGAACGCCACGCATCTTGCTGACCTCGATGCGTCGGCGCACCGAGCCGTAATCCTCGAGCGACTTGTGGAAGCGGATGACGCCGTGGGCGATGCCCTCGACCTCCTCGCCGTTCATCGACTCACCGTTCTGGGTATCGAGAAGGAGTGCGACGACGTTGCGCTTGGCGAGGAACGCCTTGAAGCCGATCAGCTCGCGGCGGAACCGCGGCGTGTCGCCCGTGATGAGCCGGATCTCGAGGAGGGAGTCGTAGACGAGGCGACTCGGCTTGTGCTCCTCGATGGCCCGCTCGATCGCCTGCCGGGTCTCGTCGAGCCGGAGCTCGGCGGTCTGGAAGATTGTCTGGTCGGAGGCGCCGTTGACGCTGTCCGAAGCCGACAGCTCCTCGACGCGGATGCCGTCCATCGTCCACCCGTGAGAGACGGCGATGCTCTCCAGCTCTGACCTGGTCTGCGACAGGCTGACGTAGATGCAACTCTCGCCCGCCGCGACGCCCGCGAGCAGGAATTGGAGCGCGGCGGTCGTCTTACCCGCCCCGGGTGCGCCCTGGAGCATGTAAAGGTTGGACGGCGGCAACCCGCCGCGCAGGATCTCGTCGAGGCCGGGAATGCCCGAGGATATCGGCATGGTGTTCAAGGTCTTGGTCATCTCGCCTCCGCGGGTCGGACCGGATCGAACGATGCCGGGACAGGGCCTCCCTTTTCCGTTGCACGCACCGGGAATGCAAGCTCGGCCTCTCGCGTTGCGACCAATGGTGCTGCCCGTCGGTCCCGCTCTAATTCTTGTTCTCGTTGAGGGCGACGGTCGGCGCCGCAATAGCCGAACGTACGATGCCATCGGCCACGCTTCTGCGTCCTCTGCCGTGCCGTCTGACAGTCCGGCGTCAGGGCTTCGGTCCGCCACCCATGATCATGCCCATGTCGACGACCGAACGGGTGAAGACGCCTTGTCGGGTTGCGCCTCGACGTTCGAAACGCGCACTTCGCGGCCGGCTACCGCGCCATCGCCCCGATTCCCCTTCCCTCATCAACATGGTGGTCTTCAGTCGCCAGGTATCCGACCGGAGCTTGCGAACGCCGCTGCGGTGGGCTTAGGCGGAATGGCAGCCTTTCGATGACTGAGCATCTGGTCGCTGTCCAGGAAGTCCCCGAGGTGACCGATGTCGGACTCGGTGACGCCGCAGTCTTCAAAGGCCGACCTCCAAACCTCGGCACTTCCGGGTATGGTCTCTTCGGCCTAGTGCCATGCTTCCTTCGGCGGAACGGTAACCGCGTTGGGGAGGATTCGCATGCTGACGAAACAAGCATCACGGGCTGTCTCGAACATATGGCAGGTGGCGGACGAACTGCTTTGCTATCCAGCATGGTGGCAGTACGCTGAGTTGCGCATCGTGATGCCGGAATGCACGCTTCGTGATCCGAAGTTTCGGTCCCCCCCGCCAGACGGTGCAACCCTTACGATCCTGGTCCGTGCCGAGACGGCCGAGCTCGAGATGGAACTCGTAATTGCCGACGAGAACCATTGGGAGGTTCCAGGCGGCCCCACGAGTGACTTATATCCTCGTGTTCCGTTCATCCGCTGGTCAGGGATCAGGGTTACCGCGGCAACGTCGGCGTTGCTGGTTCGGCATTTGGTGGAGCGACTTCATCCCAAATCCCTATTTATCACCACCAGATGATTGAGATGAGTTGGCATCTTGGTGCTGGACAGCCCGCTGCTAAGTCACCGCGATCCGCATACCTCGAAGCGGGTCGGCCTGGAGTCCGACAAGGAAGCGATCAAGCAGACGGGCTTGAAGGACCATTTTCATCGGTACCGCCTAGACCAGTCGCACGACACCCAGTTCGTCGTCTTCGCGAACGATCCGGCACCGTTTGACCTCGGCCCGTCAGCATTGGTGACGGTGTTTGCCGGCTCGAAGGGCGAAGGCGACCGTCAGGGCCCGCTCTGATCCGCAGGCGGCGCCGACGTGGCTGTCGGGTTCGCGGTCGTTCGCGAACGCGCTGGGAGCGCCTTGGAGCAGCAAGCGTCGCCAAGCCACTTGAATGCGGATCGTCCTCCAACCGCATCGAATGCCGATCCAACGGCGGTATCAACTCGAACTAAACCAATCAATCGCGGCGCAGGCGAAGCCTGCCGCGGTCGCAGCGGCTCGTATCGCGTGGCCGCACGCGGCGGAGCATCGGTTTCCACAGCAGCAGGCCCGTTTTCGCGGACTTCTCGAGATCACAGAGGATTGCCATGTCGATCCCGGTGAGGTCGGAGCGGCCCGCCCAACCTGTCCCACATGGATTGACCGTCGGTATCCGGAAGCTGCGCATGATGATCGCCAACAACGGCGACCGTGCATCCATTCCACCGGATGGTGGCGTCTCGCTCAATTGAGTTTTTGCGAGTGGGCAGGACACGGAGGAACGTTCCAAAGCTGTCGCTGCCCTCAGAAACACCGAAACGCCGTCAACGGCGTGGATCTCGCGTTCTGTCCAAACCTCGAACTCCGCACCGCGAGCACGGCACTCAAGCTCGATGCGGCAGCGGCGCCCCCCGAAATCCCGGTCTGCGATCAACCTTCGACTGGAGCGCACCTGGCGGTAGACCTGCGTCCCGTCGAACCGCTGCACGAGGTAGTCCGGTGCAAATCGGTGGCTCCGCCCAGTCAGGCCGTCTTGCCACTTGAACACCGTAGGCCGCGTCTTGAAGAGCTCGACCTCCCCGTCGTGCGTCATGAGATACTCGAGGTCGAGCCGAAGGGGATCGACATTCGTTGCACGCGGCGTCCCAAAAACGAGAGGCAGCCTCTCCCCTGACGTTTGAGCTCGGCTTCCGTCGGGAAGCCGCCTGTGGGGTGCTGCGTCCCGGTTGTCTCGGTTGCTTCGGACCATGGTCAGTTCTCCCACTGCTATGGCGACATCGGGACATGCATATTGGCCCGATCCTCGGTCGCGGTTGAAACAACTCGACGAATGCCGCCCCCAGAGGACATCAAGAGCCTGTCCTCTATCGAGGAGCTTGCCTCGGGACATCGGGCTGGAGGCAGATGAGGGAACCGTCCCATGTAAGGCCAGCTTCATGGCGCCGTCGGCTGTCGCGTTCCATCAGCCCGATGAGGTATGCAGCCATGTTCCGAGCAGTCGATCGGACACGAGGCAACGGCCGGCCTGCAAGTAGCGAGGAAACTTCGGCACGGGTGAACTGCGGTCCGCCCCCGGAGCAGTGCTCACCCGACGGCACCGTCATTATGGACGTCGCGTGTATGTCAGTGACGATCGTCGCGTCGGACCAGGCCGTTTCCTGCATCGACGTCCACAGCCCTCGGGGCGCATCCAGTACCAGGAATGTGTTCTCGCTCGACATCTGGCGGTAAGCGGACGTGCCGCTGCAAGGAAGGTCAGTCGGGCGGGACTCAACCCACGAATCCCAATCAAAACTTACGACGTCGACGCCAGTGAGGGATTCAGGCATCATGTCATCCGTCGCCGATCCTTTGCGTCGCAGGTTGGCGTACGCTGTTCGGTGACCGCATGCGGCAAGCCCGGTCGCCGCAAGCATCGCCTCTGGGGAGACGCTGGCGATGCTTTGATCGCTGAAAAACATCATAAGGAACATGACAAGGCTCCCTGCGCCAGTTGCGCTAATACTCGGCCGGAAACTTCCTCTTAGGGGGGGGGCGTTCTTCGGCAAACCTTGAGGTTGCTTGATGCCTGCCTTGACTGAAGGGAACATGATGTGCCGCTTGGAGTCAACTGTGATTCGTTCGGCCTTAAAGTGGTGAGCGGTTTTCCGCTAGCGACAGACGCCCTGATCGACGGAACCGCATGTCGCGGTGCCAGGGCGATGTTGGGTATCTCTCAGGAGCAGCTCTGTTCGATGGCGGAGTGCGGGAGACGCTTGCTAAACGATTTCGAGAATGGAATGCGCAGGCCGCGGGACAGTAACATATTGCGGATCCGCTCGGTGCTCGAGGACGCGGGCGCAACGTTCCTGACATTCGAGGGTGCACTCGCGGTGGCGGTCGACGCGTCGAAGGCGTCGGGTCGCACCCCAAGGGCGCGGTCGCTCGGATCCAACGGGTCCGTTTGACGCGTATGATGTTTGCCGTTGGCGACTTGATCGTAAAGCATGCGGGCGGCTGTCGTTATTCGAGCGAAGGTCATCGGCCGACAGCATTAAGCGTAGTCTGGCCGACCGCCCAATGTGCACTGAAGGTCGCACGTTGGGCCAGTATGCAACCTTCAGATCACATCGTTCATCGGGCTGCCCGAGTTGCGCAACAGTGAAGCGGGGTGATCTCGACCTGTCGGCATACGGTTCCCAGCGCCGGGCGCGGTACAATGACACCGGGGTCGAAGACGGTTGCCGGGCGGCTTCATCCGTCCACCTGCCAGCAAGAGTCGGATGTACACTTAACAATGTGGTTGACTCTAAAGGAACATCATGTTCCTATTCTCAAATGTCGAGAGACTACTGAATCAGTAGAGATCAAGCGTAATACGAATTCACATATCATTGCCGCGAATGTACGGCTTTGCAAAATAAAGACCGGATCAGTCTACCTTGATGTGTTTAGGGCTAAGCATTCCAGTAACAACGGTATAATCATGAACCGACGAGGGCGTATCCCGCCCCGCGTTCATTCCTCAGCTTCTTGTCAGCCCAAAGGATCTTGCTGATCTTCTTTTCGGGATTTCTGGAAGGAAGAGGTATTCCTGCATCGTCGACTGCTCGCAGTATCTCCGCCCTGTTCATCGGACGTCCCGCAGCCGCTATCGCGGCTCGCGCCACACGGCGAACTTCCGAGCTGAAATTTTGGCCCGCCTCCGCGTCCGCCGCCTCCGTGTTGGTCTCGTTGCCGGGGGCGACCGGACCATCGCTTGGCTGTCTCGTTTTCGACGCGGCACGCTCTCCGCAGAGCGCAGAGAGTTGGCGCTCCTGATCCTGTAGGTCTGCCAGTTCAGCGCGCAGGCGGTCGGTCTCCGCCTTCTTGGCAGTAAGCTCTTCGCGAACCTCTTCGAGTAGGCGACGATAAATGGCCTGTCTATCCGGTTCCAAGATCATCCCCAAACGTCCGCGTAACCCCTCGCGAGACTTCTACACCGATGTGCCGGGGGGTCAACGAGACCTGGGTGTTTGCCCAAACGAGATGGCTTGTGCCCAAATCCGAGCAGGCGGCCCGTTGGACGGTCCCGCCACGCCTTGGCGCCCGGTGCCAAGGACACGTCGGTGACGGGCGTGCCCAGCGGGGTGCAGGGGCACGTGGAATGGGAGACCTCTCCCGAGCGCCTGGTCGTGCGACCCACACCTGTACTGACCGAGCCACTTGATCTTTTCCTGATGCGGCTAAGCGAGTGCAACGGCGCCGGAGGCCCCAGAAGGCTGATTGCACAGGTCGGCCTCGCCCAGACGGTTCGGAGCTCGCGTTCAGTCCTCTCGAGGCTCGCAGAGGTGCTCGGCGCCCCACACGACGTGGGGACACTCGAAAGCATCGCAAGATGGCGTGACCCGGGATCGGGCAGGACGAACCTTTGCGGTCGCAAGATCTCTTCGACGGCGCTCGGTCGACCCTTGGGCCGGGTCTGTCCCGCATGCCTCGCAGAAGACACGGCGTTCCGATGGCAATGGGACGTCAAGATCGTCCTGGCATGCGAGCGACATGCATGCTGGCTGCGCGACGCGTGTCCGGAATGCGGACGTCGTCTCGACTGGAACCGCATGCAGGTCGAAAGTTGTCGGTGTGGGGGCGCCTTCCGGCAGCCGACGCCTTCGGCACCCGTCACCGCGGTGACACTCGCGCGAACCATCGACTCAATCGACCGCGGCGCAACGTTCCCGTTGTCCCTTTCCGACGCAATCGAATTGACCTGGTTTGCCTCGGTGCGGAGTGGTGACATCCTGGAGCGGGGAGCCAGCATCGACAGGCCCACCATCGAGGCGACCTGGCGGTCACTGCGCCGAGTGGTGGACCTCGTAGAGGACTGGCCGGCCAACTTCTCGAAATGGATAACCTCCCGACGACGTGTCGAACTGCGCTCCGCCAGCCTGTACGAGCAGCTTCCGGTGTTGGCCGACCTGAAGAGCGTCTTCGGCGCTGCTGGCGGACCCATCGCGCAAGCGGCCGCCGAAGCGGTCCGAGACGCGAGCCATCTCATGCCCGTCCGGTCTCTGTCGTCCTACCACCGACCGGATAGCCCGAATATCGACGCCGCCGCAGCGGCCGAGCTCCTCAGGATATCTCCGCAGTCCGTGTCGCGGCGGATCGAGAGCGGCGAGTTGCCGGGGCGGTTGCTCCGTTTTGGGGGCAGGAGGGCGATTTCCGTGCGCCGATCGGACGTGATCCGGCTCGCCTGTCTGGAACGGGGCAAGCAAGCTAGCATCGCTCCGATCCTCGGGCTGTCGGAAGCTCAGGTGACAGGCCTGCGCAAGGCAGGGTTTCCGGCGGCATCCACGGCCTCCACAGCCGAGGCGGCCGCGGAGAGTCTCATAGGCGAGTTGGAGGCCCTCTCTTCGACGGAGCCGCTGCCTCCCGATGCGATCCCCATGGCATCGGTGACGGCGCTGCGTGGGCCAACCCTCGCCCTGGCGCTGTCTCTCGTCCTGTCGGGGGCGTTGCGGGTCTGGCGCCTCGAGGCGTGTTGCCGCCCGCCGTTCGGGAGGCTCTGCGTGTCGAGATCGGAGTTGCTTCGCGTCGTGGCGGAGGGACTCAGCGTCAGGGAGGTTGCGACGGTGCTGAAGGTTCCGACGAGGCTGGTGCCGAAACTCATCGAGGCAGGCTGCCTGGCGGCTTCCGCAAGCAGCGAGCGTCGAAGGATCAAGATGCAGGCCGTTCGCATGTGTCAGGAGTCATTCGCGACGGGAGGCCAGTTGGCAGCCCTCATCGGGACGAGTTCACGGGTCCTGCTGCAATGTCTCGATGGTGGAGGGATCGAGCCCGTGATCCCGTCCGACATCGCGAAGGGCATCTCGTCGGTATGGAGAAGAAGCGAAGCGGAGAATTTTATCTGGGCGAACGGCGGGCGCCCAAAAAGGACGTAAGGCCGCTGTCTTGGTTGTCGAGGGATCGTGCCGTTTCCCGGTTCCGCTCCCTGCTATCGCCATCGGAGGTTCCATGGCGGCCTCTCTGCCCCATGGCCTAAAGACCCCATGACCGCCGAGGTCGGGACTACTTGAAGACTACGGCAAGCTTGATTTTAATTTGACTTGAGTCCTCTAAGTTTCCTACGACGGAACTCAGACGAATCAGGAGTCCTTTGGATGGATGAAGAATTGGAAGGCTTCCTTGAGTTCCAGATCGAAAGGGTTTCAACGGAGACAAAGCGCCGGGTGGAGCCCGGAGTGCGGACTCCCGATCGTCTATGGAAGCCCGGGCAGGGCGGCCACCTTCCTTGTGTCGTTCGCTGGGTGCGGCCTGAAATCGCCGAGTTCTTCCCGGGCATCAAAGTCAGGGAGCCCGGCCGTTCTCCGCGCTCGCGATCGAGGGGCTGGCAAACGCGCTACTTCAGCCAAAAGGCGGGCCGGGTCATTCGTGGAGCCTCCTTCCTGGAAGGGCAGCACGTCCTCGATGCCGACTTCGACAAGAACGTCGCCTGCATCTGCGAGCAGCCGCTGTCCCTAAAGCTTCCCGACGGCCGCACCGTCAGCCCGGACGCCTTCGTGTGGATGCTGCGCGGCCCGCCTGAGATCCGAGAGGTGAAGTACGAGGCCGACGCGGCCCTCCTGGAGGACAAGTGGATAGCCATCGGCAATGCGGTCGCGGCGATGGGCTACCCCTACCGCGTCGTCACCGACCTGCGGATGAGGCATCCCCCCCGTATGGCGAACGTCGAGCTCTTCATGTCCCGCCGCCACGCCGAGGTGCCGAACGATCCGACGCTGGACGCGATCTGGCGGACCCTCGGTGGGGGCGGCATGACTGTCGCCGAGCTTTCGGCAGCCCATCCCGAACTGACGAGCAAACAAGTCCTGGCTCTTGTCCGCTTGACCTTCATCGCGATCGACGACCTCGACCGTCCCTTCG
The DNA here is from genome assembly GCF_055730135.2 of Mesocryomonas lacus. Classification (NCBI taxonomy): domain Bacteria; kingdom Pseudomonadati; phylum Pseudomonadota; class Alphaproteobacteria; order Hyphomicrobiales; family Aurantimonadaceae; genus Mesocryomonas; species Mesocryomonas lacus. Next base: position 48,974 of record NZ_JBUZWE020000019.1, read on the forward strand.
CGGGCGCCAGCATGATCCATCGGTTCCGCCGCGACATACGTCGCGTCGGCGGCGCGTTCCGGAGCGATTGCGCGGCACCTCCGGTGCCCGGCTCGGTCCATTTCAAAAGGGAACCACGGCTATGAAGGATTGGCGTCATGCGGCGACACGGAATTCGCCGTTCGGTCACCCGAACTTTGAAACTTGGTCGACCATAGGCTGGGGCAATCCCGAAACCCATTCCGATACGGACGATCCCGCAAGGTCGCGCCGCCCTCCTTTCGTCGCAGGGCTTTCCGCAGACGACCTTGCCGACCTCACGTCAAGCCAGCTATTCGCGCTCTTCCGGTTGATGCACACCTTCGTCGCAGTACGCAGACTGAAACTCCCTATCGACGACCAACGCCTCTTCCGCTGGTTTCGCGTCGAGGTCCGCCGCGTCGTCTTTCGACATCGGCCCCGGCGGACGCGATCGTCCGCCACAGGCTCGATCGTCGTCACGTGGAAGTCCGAAAAATGAGGCGCATGAAGTTCGTCGGAGGGCAGCGCCTGCTTTTCTACGGCGTGCCAATAACATTGATGAGGTGCAGCGGAGAACTGGGCGCCGAGATATGGGAAGTCGAGAACCGGGCCAGGAGGCAAGTCGAGTCCCATTCCCGCCGCTTGCTCGACATGGCGCAACTCAAGGGCAAGCTCGTCGACGACAGCGAGGGGCCGCCACCCCCGAAGAAGTATTCCGGTACGAGGGCAGTCTCCGACTTGCGGCCTCTGGAGCGGAATAGGATCTACTACGAGAGGGAGATCATCAAGCTCGTTTCGCAGTACACCTCAAAGGGCTACAAGACATCGCGGGACAAAGATACCAAGGAGATCCGTCTCAAGGTTCTCCTGAAAAAACTCGCCGCGGATCTTGGCATCAAATATTTTGGGGCCATCAAGACGCTTTCGATGTCCCAGTACTACGAGTACGTGAGGAAGCATCGGAACGCGGTGGACACCGACACGATTAAGGGAGGTTACTCCAAACGCGGTAACCGCGAGCCGATGGGCGTGGGGGTGAAAGGGGCGATCGTCAAGGCTCTGAACGAGCTGGTTGATGAGTGGAAGGGAAAGCGCAACAAGCCCGGTTACGAGTTTCTCAAGGCAGGCGACATAGACGAATGTGTGGTGTCAACGGTCGAGGCGCTTCGTCGGCAGGAAAGCAATCCGGACATCGCGGTCCCGCACCGGACCACCATCAGCAAGATCTTGCGGCTCGACGTCGACCAATTCGATTTGCAACTCGTCCGGGAGGGCGCGGTGAGCGCCAACGCCAGCGCTCGCTACAAGGGTTTCCCGCGAGACCTTACGTACGCCCTACAGTGGTGCCATTTCGACGAAACCCACTGCCCGATATTCCTCTACCACCAATCCCTCGGCATTCCGCTGGGCAAGCCCCACTTGGCTTGGATCGTCGACCTCTTCAGCGGTGGTCTCGTCGGCATCTACTTGGGGTTCACCCCGCCAAGTGACCACGTCATCGCACAGACCATGAAACATGCGTGCCTACCCAAGGCCTACATGTTCGACCTCTATCCCGGCATTACCGAACCTTGGTTTCATGCCGGGATCATGAAGCTCCTGACATTCGACAACAGCTTGCAGGCTCATGGCGACAGCGTCCAGGCGATCTGCGGCGACATCGACATCAAGTTTGATTTCACCACGGCGAAGGCGCCTTGGATGAAGAGCATGGTCGAGGGAATGTTCAAGCTCCTCGAGGACACACTGCTGAAAGGCCTGAGTGGCTATACCTTCCCACCGTTCTGGAAGGTTTCTCTCTCCGACTATGATCCCCAGAAGACCGCCCTCATGGACTTCGGCCGCTTCCTTTCCCTGCTCCACGCATGGATCGCCATGCGCGTACACCCGCGGGCAAGAGGCAAGCGCAAGGCGCCCAACAAGCTTTGGATCGATGGCACGGCTTCGGTGGAACCCGAATACGTTTCGGACACGGCCGAACTCGAGGCGTTGTTCGGCGTCATCAGACAGGGCAAGCGGCTCGACGAGCGCGGTGTCCTCTTCCGGGGGCTTCGTTACGATTCCGACGTCGCCCGCGCCGACCGCCGCACGCGCGGCGCCGTAAGCAAAGTTAACATCAAGTGCAACCCCCTCGACATACGCAAGGTCCACATCCAGGCGCACGACGGTAGCTGGTATCCCGCAACCACGTACGAGCACCCGGAGATGGAGGTTCTGGACGAGCATGTGTTGGAACTGCTCAACGCGCAGTCGCTCGAGGAAACTGGCAAGGAATCCGTCGAGGGCCGCGTCAACAGCATGCGCGCACTTAAGGCCGCCATGCTGGGAGGATACGACGAGGGCATGGAGGTTGCGAACTTGCAGCGTGGTGCCCGCGTCCTCGGCATCAGCACCCCCAACCTCTTCATGCACCAGCGGCACGATGGACGCATCGTCATGCCCGAACCCGGCCCGCTCCTGACGCCACAGCGGCCGGCCCTCGTCGGCTTCGACCGGACGGACGGTTCGGGCGCCGCGCAGCCGCCTGCACCGCGTGAGCGCCGGCCGCTCGCTCTTCCCGAACTCAAGACGGACAGGTCGCTTTGATGGTCGACAAGTCGCCGGGCGTCCCCGCCACGATACGCTATACGCCCGAGCTTGCCAGCGAGGTCGTGGAGTTCCCCGACGACGATCCCGGCGGTCCCTCGACGGTCTACACCAGGTCCGAGGATGCCATCATCGAGCTCTACGTCGAGCACCCGACCTTCGCCGACACGCTGAAATCAGTCCTCAACCTCATAAAACGTTGCAAACGGCGGAAGGGAAGCCAGTACAGCATCCTCGTCGCCGGACACTCGGGCGCGGGCAAGTCGACGCTCGTGACGAAGGTCATGGCCGCCTACCCCAGCCGGGAAGACGGGCGGCGCCTGAAAATGCGCGATGGCACCGTTGCGACCTGTGACGACATTCCGGTCGTCGGAATCGAATGTCCCGAGAGCCCATTGGTGTCGACGCTGGTAGTGGCGTTGCTCGATGCGATGGGCGATCCGCGTCCCAAGAAAAGGAACACTGCTGAAGGAAAGGAAGCCCTCAAGGGCTTCCTCAAGGCCTGCGGCACCGTGGCCATCATCGTAGACGAGGCGCACAGGCCCACGGATCGGCAGGGAACCGTCCTGCAAGGCGGCATAGCCACCTTCTTCCAGGAGCTGCATGACCAGGGCTGCGCGGTGATCCTGGTAGGTCTCGGCCGCGCCGAGGCCTTGATGGAGGAGGACACGCAGATCGACCGTCGTTGGGACACTCCCTTTCGCTTCGACGGCTATACGTGGGGCGACCCGAACGTCGAGGCTTTCGGAAATGAGGGGGACGACCGCCTCGGTACCCGGTTAGAGTTCATGAGCATGCTGAAGGCCGTCCTGAACGCCGTGGAGCTCAAATGGGACACGGACATCGACGTGTCGTTCGAGGACGACGCGTTCCTGTTCTTCTACGCCTCCCGCGGGCTCATGGGCTACCTGAAGAAGTTCGTCCACGCGGTGGTGATGCTGGCGGAGGATGCCGAGGCCACGGTCATCACGAAGCCCATGCTCGCAAAAGCGTTCAAGAAGGTGTTCAGGCGCGAGACGAAGGGCACCACGCTCCAGAACCCGTTCCTTCCGTCCTTCGTCGTTGCACTGCCCCCAGACCCGCCGAGCGACAACTTCAAGGTTTTTCCGACGAGACGCCGACGGAAGGGTGCGCCGAAGAAGAAAGCCCGGAAAGCGAACCTGACGTATCGTCTGACGAAGTGAGGGGTTGGTGCACGAGTGACGGGACCGGGCCTGGCGGTGATTTGCAAAACCATTGCCATGAAAAATCCATAACCGCGCCAACCTCCGAACGCCCGCTCCCGCCTGATGAGCGCATCGTCGGTATGTGCCTGCACGATCGCCGCGCGGTCGCAGTCACCATCGCTCCATTTCACCTTGCAAGTGCAGCGCTTGGTCGATGGCTCAGCCAGTCCGCGTCCACGTCAATTCGACAAGGGGCGCCGGGACCATGAACATCGGTCGGCTCGTCGTTCGTTTCGCGCCCTCGAGCGACGAAAGTCTCCGTGGCTACCTGATGCGGCTCGCGGCCGAGAACGGTTTCAACCACCACCAAGTCTTCATCGAGGTGTCGCGGACATACGGGCATTCGCCTGTAGAGGGCATACAAGCGCTGCTGTGCATGACCGATGGCCAAGCCGCTCCCCTCGAACTCATGTTCGGCAGCAACGGGCGCTGGGCGCCTGTGCCAGGGCATGTCGTGTCCAGGCTGGAAGTTGAGTCCACAGGGAGGATCTGTCCGGATTGCATCGGCAACCACGGGCGTATCCGCGCTGCATGGAGCCTTGCCCTGCACGTAGGCTGCGACGAACACCGCCGAATGCTGGTGGACGCCTGCCATCGTTGCGGAAAGAGGCTCACCTGGGGCAGGCGCGACATCGGGAGGTGCCCCTGCGGCCATGACCTGCTCGATTCGCCCCAGGTGAACCTTGCGGACGGCTTGGTGGACCTGATGAGAATGCTCCGCCACGCATGCGACCCGACGAGTCATCGCGCAACGAATACCTGCCGGCCCGATGAACTCGGTCTGCACGACCTTGTCCTGCTCGTCTCGACGGTCGGCCGCGACTTGCTACGGGAGGCATCGGGGTCGGCACACGCGGTCCGGGGCATTCGGCCGCTCGACGTGGTCGCGCTTGCCGCGCCCGTGCTGGAGGACTGGCCGGGACCCATGCGCCGCCACCTCCACCGAATCCTCGTGGAGGACCGGGTTGGCGCGTCGATCGGGCGCGGCCTGCTCGTCACTCTCGATGCGCCGGGACGCTTCGGACACGCGGCGCGGAACATGTTGCTCGCCGAATGCAGGGAAGTGGTTGCGGGCCAACAGTTTTCGCGTTTGAGCCGACGTGGCCTCGAGGCCGTCGACTTCGACCCCGATCGATACGTGTGGCACGCCGAGGCGGCCCGCATGCTTGGCCTCAAGGATGCGTACCTCATCGCGGAGATGCGTCGACTGTCGGCGCAGCCGACAAGAAAAGGCAAATGCGAGATCGAGATGTACGGCCAACGAGATGACCTGGCGGTCGGGGACGAACGTTGCCGGGCTCAAGAGCGGCGCGAAACGGGGTTGGGCGACGATGGGGCCGCACCGAAACTCTGTGTGGGAACCCCTTCGGTTCCAGAGCTTGCCTCGGTAGGACTCGTCGGTACACGGCAGATAGCCGGCCGCACCTACTATTCGAGGGACGACATCGACGACCTCCTGCGGCGGCTCTTGGAGCTGGCCGGGTCCAGGAAGGGCGGCCCAGACGACCGCCGGGTGTCCGAATGCGCTACACGGACCCGGTGGGTCTCCGTCCCGCAATTGCTGGCAAAAATGCTCGACGGTCGCATCCCTATCGGGCGGCCCTCGGGGCCACCTTCTCCCCACAAGGGCCGGGTCCCGCGCGGCGTCGACGCCTTTGTCCTCGACGACCGTTGCGTCCGGGCTTTCGTCCGATCGGTTACGACGCATCTCACCTTCGAGCAGGCATCCGAAGAGACGATGGTGCCGGAGGTGTTCCTCCCGGCGATGGTCGACCGGGGCTTCTTGACCGTCGATCCCGCATCCGCCGTGGGCAGGCTCGGCAAGCCCGGAATCACTACGGCATCCGTCGAGGAGTTCCGCGGCCGTTACACCCATTCGTTAGAGCTGCGGGCAATACTACCGAAGGCGACATGGACGGTCGTCAAGGCTTCGAGCGTCGAGCCCCTGGTGGACGTGAGCCGTCTTTTCAAACTTTACGATCGTACAAACATCGAGCGGGCGTTCGGGGCGCTGCCCGAGCGGAGGGTTGGCTGACGCAAATTTCGGGTGAGCGAGAGGCAGAACCTGAAGGTCTCAGTTGCCGGCTGAAGTTGGATCTGTCGAGAATTTCCGGTTTCAAGCGCTCAAGAAGGAGCAGTTTCCGGTTTTGATCGCTCTAATTTCCGGAAAATCAAAACTACGAAAAAATGGTAACACATTGATTCCGTGTTGATTTCGGTAAAACAAATTTCCGGTTTATTGCGCTACTGCGCACTACTTCCGGCGGGTGTACAGGAGCGCGGCGGCGAACGCCCGGGCAAGCCGGGCTGCTGCCTCCTCGGATCACTTGCCTTCCGCGAACCGCTTGCCGTCGTGGCGTCACCGCCTGGGCGGGGCCGCGGCCCCGCTCAGCGCGGCTTCCAGCCGAGCAGGCGCATGGCGTTGGCGGTGACGAGGACGGTGGCGCCGGTGTCGGCGAGGATCGCCGGCCAGAGGCCGGTGATGCCGGCGATGGTGGTCACCAGGAACACCGCCTTCAGCCCAAGCGCAATGGCGATGTTCGTGCGGATGTTGCCCATGACGCTCTTCGACAGCGCGATCATGTCGGGGATGTCCATCACCCGTCCGTGCAGGACGGCCGCGTCCGCCGTTTCCAGCGCGACGTCGGTGCCGCCGCCCATGGCGATGCCGATGTCGGCGGCGGCGAGCGCCGGCGCATCGTTGATGCCGTCGCCGACCTTGGCGACGGTGAAGCCCTCCGCCTGAAGCTCGCGGATGATGCGCTGCTTGTCCTGCGGCAGGAGCTCGGCCCGCGCCTCGATCCCGAGGCCTTCCGCGACGGCCTCGGCCGTGCGCCGGTTGTCACCCGTCAGCATGATCGTCTTGACGCCGGACGCCGTCAGGCGCGCAAGGCCCGCCACCGCGTCCGGCCGGGCCTCGTCGCGCATGGCGAGAAAGCCGGCGATCATGCCGCCGACGACGACCACGGACACCGTCTTGCCCTCGGAATTGAGCGCTGAAATCGCGGCTTCGTCGCCAGCCGAAAGGGGAACGCGCCGCGCGGCTGCCTGCGGCGATCCAAGGAACACCCGTTCGCCGCCGACGCCGCCCTCGATGCCTTCTCCGGCAATTGCGTTCGCGTCGAAGGAGGGCGGGGCCGGTACTCTGTCCGTCTTCGCGCGGTCGAGGATCGCCATGGCCAGCGGATGGCTTGACCCCCGCTCGAGGGCGGCCGCCAGCGACAGGACCTGCGTCCCGGAACGGCTGCCCGCGACGATGTCGGTGACGACGGGCTTGCCGGCCGTCAGCGTTCCCGTCTTGTCGAAGGCGATGGCGGTGATCCGGCCGAGGGTTTCGAGGACCGCGCCGCCCTTCATCAGGAGGCCGCGTCGGGCGCCCGCCGACAGGCCCGCGGCGATGGCGGCGGGCGTCGAGATCACCAGCGCGCAGGGGCAGCCGATCAAGAGGATGGCGAGACCCTTGTAGATCCACTCGTTCCAGCTCCCGCCGAGGGCGAGCGGCGGCAGGACGGCGACGGCAAAGCCGACCAGGAGCACCGCGGGCGTGTAGACCTTGGAAAAGCGGTCGATGAAGCGTTCCGTCGGCGACTTCGACTCCTGCGCCTCTTCGACGAGGCGGACGACGCGGGCGATCGTGTTGTCGGACGCAGCTGACGTGACCCGGACGCGCAGCACCGAGCCCGCATTGACCGTGCCGGCGAAGACGGGATCGCCGACGGCCTTGCGCCTGGACACGCTCTCGCCGGTGACCGGTGCCTCGTCGACCTCTCCTTCCCCTTCGACGACCGCGCCGTCGGCTGGAATGCGGTCGCCGGGCCGCACGAGAATGGTCGATCCGACGGCAAGGCTTTCGGCGGGCACCTCCGTCGTCTGGCCGTCCGTCTCCAGGAGCGCCGTCTTCGGCACGAGGGCGGAGAGGCCCTGGATGCTCGCCCGCGCGCGGCCCGCTGCGACCCCCTCCAGCATCTCGCCGACGAGGAACAGGAGGACGACCGTCGCAGCCTCTTCCTCGGCGCCGATGAAGACGGCGCCGATAGCGGCGATGCTCATCAGGGTCTCGATCGAGAACGGCGTGCCGAAACGGGCGGCGGTGATGGCGCGCCAGGCGACGGGAACAAGGCCGACGGCGAGCGCTGCCAGGAAGGCCGGCCGCTCGAGGGCAGGGGAGAGATGGCCGAGGATGGTGGCGGCGACGAGCGACAGGCCGCACGCCGCGGTCAGCCGCGCCTTGCGTGTCCGCCACCAAGGCAGAGCCGCCTCGCTTGGATCGTCATGACCATGCCCGGGGTGACCGTCGGCTGCGGGTTCGCTCGGGGACGTCGATCCCCGGTCCGCCGCCTCGGCGCCGTAGCCGAGGTTGCGCACCTGCCGCACCACGGCGCTCCCGTCGAATCCCTCGGCGTGATCGACCTTCACCGTTCCCGCGGACACCGAGACGGCGACGTCCTCGACACACGGCAGCCGCCGGATCGCGGTGTCGACCTTGTTGCCGCAGGCCGCGCAGTCCATCCCGGTGACCCGGTAGCGGCTTTCGTGTTTCACGGCGCTCATCGCGCTCTCCTTGCATCATCGTTGATGCAGGCCTACGTCCTCTAGTGGCTAGAGGAGCAAGCGGAAAATGACGAGAGGCATTCCGATCGGGGAGGCATCGCGGGCGAGCGGCATCAAGGTGCCGACGATCCGGTACTACGAGCAGATCGGCCTTCTCCCGTCGCCGCCGAGGACCGACGGCAACCGCCGCTTCTACGACGCCGCCGACCTGCGTCGGCTCCGCTTCATCCGGCACGCAAGGGAGCTCGGCTTCGAGATCGATCCGATCCGCGAACTCCTGGCGCTCGCCGGTGAGCCGGACGGTCCGTGCGAGAGCGCCGACAGGATCGCGGCCGCGCACCTTGCCGACATCGACCACAAGATCGCGCGGCTGACCGCCTTGCGCGGGGAGGTCGCGCGAATGGCGGACTGCTCGAACTATTCGGTCGCCGGCTGCCGGGTCATCGAGGTGCTCGGTGATCACGGCGAATGCCAGAGCGAGCATCTCAGCGAGAAGGCGGCCGGCGCGCTGCAGCGGCCGCTTGCCCCCGGCGCTGCGGCTCCCGCGGTACCACCATCACCCCGGCATCGGACCTGCTGACGTTGGCACCATTTTGGTCGGGCCTGGACCAACCATCCTGATGCTGCCGACCGTCGCCGCCTTGGCGTCGCCGACGGTATCCAGCGTCTCGTCCGTTACGGCGGACGCGGCGCCCTTTGGACCGGCAGGCTTGCCGATCATGGCCTTCCCGCCGGCGTCGCCGTCCGGTTCAGCCGCGCCAGCCGCCGCGGCAGCTCGCGTTCGAGCGCGGTGCGCCGGAACGGGGTCAACTTCTGCCACGCCTTGATCTCCTCCCGGCTGCGACCGCAGCCATGGCACCATTCGTTCTTGGGATCGAAGAGGCAGACGTCGGTACAGGGGGAGGCAGCCTTCGGCATGGGGGTGATCGACCTCGTTGCCGTCGACGGCGCGACGGTGCCGGGATCCTGTAGACGTTTTTCCCGAGATAGGGTAGGGGGTACCCTATGGCACACCTGTCGAAAGACCCCGCAAAGCTTGTTGCCCGCATCCGCCGCCTCCAGGGGCAGCTGGATGCCGTGGCGCGGGCGCTCGAGACCGACACCCCCTGCGGCGAGGTCCTCCAGCTCGTCGCCTCGATCCGCGGCGCGGTGAACGGGCTGACGGTGGAGCTGATCGAGGATCATGTGCGCCACCACGTGGTCGATCCCGACGCCGAGGAAGATCCCGACAAGGCCAAGGGCGCCGCCGACCTCCTGGCGGTGCTGCGGACCTATCTGAAGTGAGAAAGCACGCCATGACGGACCTGCCGGTTTCCAACACCACCCACCGCCATGATTTCCTCGGCGGGAATCATGGGCGCAACGAGCGCCGCGTGCGCGCCGTGATCGCGCTGACCGTCGCCATGATGGTGGTCGAGATCGCCGCGGGGGTCGCCTACGGCTCGATGGCGCTGGTCGCCGACGGGCTGCACATGTCGACGCATGCGGTCGCCATGCTGATCGCGGCCGGCGCCTACTTCTACGCCCGCAAGCATGTCGCCAACCCGCGCTTCACTTTCGGCACGGGCAAGTTCGGCGATCTCGCGGGCTTTGCGAGCGCGGTGATCCTGGCGCTGATCGCGGTCTTCATCGCCTATGAGAGCTTCCTGCGCCTCGCCAACCCGGTGCCGATCTCGTTCGGGTCGGCGATCGGCGTGGCCGTGCTGGGCCTTGCCGTCAACCTCGTCTCGGCTTGGCTCCTGAAGGACGACCACGCGCATCACCATGGGCACGGGCACGGGCATGATCACGGCCACGGTGAGGGGCACGGCGCTCATGGCGGCGGCGGGCACGACAACAACCTTCGCGCCGCCTATGTCCATGTGCTGGCGGACGCGCTGACCTCGGTGCTGGCGATCGCCGCGCTGGGGCTCGGCAGCATTTATGGCTGGATCTGGCTGGATCCGGTGATGGGCATCGTCGGGGCGCTGGTCATCGCCCGCTGGTCGTGGGGCCTCGTGCGCGATGCCGGCGGCGTGCTGCTCGACTATGTGCCGGAGGGCGAGGACCTGCCGGAGGAAATCCGCGAGGCGATCGAGGTGGACGGCGACAAGATCACCGATCTCCACGTCTGGCAGGTCGGGCCCGGCCATCACGCGGCGATCGTCTCGATCGCGACGGAGCGCCCGCGCCCGCTCGGTGCCTATCGCGCCAAGCTCGCCCACATCCACGACCTGTCGCACCTGACGGTCGAGATCGACGCCCGGTCGCAGGCCGCTTAGGCGCTCTCGAGTTTAAGCGACGATACCGCAACGGCCGGCCCCCAGGCCGACCGTCAGCGTGACGGCGTGACGCGGGCTCGGTGAGGCGCACTCCGTCTTTCCTCCACGATCCGCGTCCCGGCCCGGACGCTCGGGTCACAGAGCGTCCTCTCTGAATTCCTATCCGGCGCACGGCGCCCCGCGGACCGCAAAAGAGCCCCATCGCCGGCGGTGAGGGACGGTTGGCGGGTCGTCTCGTCGATCCTTACGGCTTCCTTATGCCGGGCCCCCACATTCCGTATCGAGAGCTTATGCGGGACGGCGTAGCTATCGGGGACCGCATCAAGGAACCCGTTACATGGACATCGTTTATCTCGCCGTCGGCATCGGCTTCTTCGCCGTGATGGCGGGCTATGCCCGCTGGGCCGCGAAGGCCTGAGCCATGCTGGATCTCATCCTCGGCTCCGCCGTCGCCTTCGGGCTGCTCGGCTATCTCGTCTTCGCCCTCGTGCGTCCCGAGAAGTTCTAATCCCGCGCCGACATGTCGCTCGTCCGCATCCCCGCGCCGCCTGGCCCGGGGAATGCCTGCGCGCGGCGTCGGCGATCTCCCATCGAAAGAACCATAGCGATGACAGCGATTGGCTGGCTTCAGATTGTCCTCCTGTTCGCGGCAGTGCTCGTCTGCGCCGTGCCGCTCGGTGCGTTCATGGCGCGCGTCTTTGCGGGTGAGCGAAATATCCTCTCGCCGGTGCTCGGCCCCCTCGAGCGCGGCTTCTTCAAACTGTCCGGCATCGACCCGGCCAAGGAGCAAGGCTGGCTCGCCTATACCGTGGGCATGCTGGTGTTCAACGGCCTCGGATTCGTCCTTCTTTACGCGCTGATGCGCCTGCAGGGCGTGCTGCCGTTCAACCCGCAGGGCTTT
>NZ_JBUZWE020000020.1:0-48345 GCF_055730135.2 Mesocryomonas lacus
AATCCCCGTCGGATCGAGCATGTAGATCGCGTAGTCCGTGACCGAGTCGACGAGAAGCTCGAAGCGGCCTTCCGCAGCCGAGCTGATTTCGTCGTTCATACAGAATTACCCCAGCTCACACTTAAGACATCGGAGTAACGAGTAACGGAGTTGTGCTCTCCGATCCATACTGTTGACGTACGAGGGCTCTCGCTTCTGGAGTGAGTCGTGTCACTTAAGGATTTCTATCAGGCATCCAGAAACGCAATAAAGCCCCGTCCCAGGTTAGGGCGTCCGTGTGCCGATTTCTCTGCGAACGATCGTCGACCACTCGGCAGGCAGCCCAAAGCTCAAAATCGGTCGCTCCTTCTTCATCGAAGCTCATGACCGACATCCGGCGCGACTACTGACGTTGACGGCAATGAGATAATGTTGTCGCCGGTGTCCGCCGAGCGGACGGCCGTCAGCTCTCGACGACAGACTTACAACATCTAGTCGACAAGCATGCAAGGCATCGTCATCATGGGCCCCACGTCGAAAGGAACATCCATGTCTTCATCGACGGAAAGCTCGCGCCTCGATGCGCTGCGGCAGCTCGATCTGCTCGATACGATGCCGAGCCGAGGCTTCGACCGCGTCACTCGCCTCGCTGCGCAGATCTTCGGTCTGCCGATGTCTCTAATCTCACTCACAGATGCGGACCGGCAGTGGTTCAAGTCTCGGGTCGGTGTCACCGCGGAGTCGGTTCCGAGAAGGGCTGCGCCGTGTGCCGACGTCGTCCGGACCGGGACCGTGATCGTCGTCGAGGATCTTCTGGAGAGCGAGGCGTATCGCGGCGGCGCCTTCGCCCGGACTGGTATCCGCTTCTATGCCGGCGCGCCGCTGGTGACGCCGCAAGGACATGGCATCGGTTCTCTCTGCGTCCTCGGCAACGAGCCTCGGACTGCATCCGAACAGGAAATCGGTGCTCTCCAAGACCTCGCGGAGATCGTGATGGCGCAGGCCGAGATGCTGCATGCGGTCGGCCGCGTCGACGCGATCAGCGGCATGCCGAACCGCAATCAATTCCTCGACGACCTGGCGGACCAGGCACTCGATCAGCCGGGAACTACCCGGATGGTCGTACTGGTGGAGATCGCGAGCAGTTTGGAAATGGATCAGGCGGCCCGCGTGATGGGGACAAGCTACTTCGACGAAGTCGTACAGGCCGCCGCGGCGACGATACAAGCCATCATCGGCCCGCATCGTCCGCTCTACCACGTGGGATCGACGCAGTTTGCGTTCATGGCGCCGATCGGCGTGGAGAAGGCGGGATATGCGACATTGCTTCGGAGCAGGACACAAGCGCAGCATCGTACACTGAGATCTGGGTTTCTGCTCAGTCCCCGTATTGGCGTAACCGAGTTCCGCCTTGGCGAAATCGAGCCCCGTGAGGTTCTTCGAACCGCACATGTCGCGTCCCAGGGTGCACGTATCGCAGGCGAGACAGTCAATTTCTATTCCAGGGACGTGGACCAGGCTGACACCCGCCGCTACTGGATCCTGAGTGAATTCAAGTCGGCGATAGCACTCGGACAGCTGCATCTGGTCTACCAGCCGCGGGTCGACCTCTGGAGCGGCGAATGCAAGGGCATCGAGGCCCTTGTCCGTTGGACACACCCCGAAGCCGGGGCCATCTCGCCGGCGGAGTTCGTCCCCATCGTCGAATCCACCGGCGACATCCGGACGCTAACGTCGTGGGTCGTCGATGCCAGTCTCGCGCAGATGGCCGAATGGCAACGCACGAAGACCACGGTTCGAATGTCGGTCAACATCTCGCCGAGCAATCTCGAAGACCCGGAATTCCTGCCCATGCTCGAAGCGAAGCTGTCAGGTCACGGGATTCCGTCGCATCGGATAGAGCTCGAGCTCACCGAAGGAGCCGTCATGCGCGAGGGGGGCAAGGGTCTCGACAAACTCGGGGCCATCTCGTCCATGGGCATGACACTCGCCATCGACGATTTCGGAACGGGCTACAGCAGCCTTTCGTATCTCCAGAAGCTGCCGGTGGACGTCGTGAAGATCGACCGGTCCTTCCTCTTGAACATCGCGAAGGACGAGAAGGCGCTAACGCTCGTCCGGGCGATGATCACGCTGTGTCACGACCTTGGATACCGCGTCGTCGCCGAAGGCATCGAGGACAAGGCTACCAGCGATCTGCTCGTCAGAGCCGGTTGCGACGAGGGACAGGGCTACTATTTTGGTAGGCCGATGCTGCCCGAGGCATTCGTCGAATGGCTCGGCGAGCGGCAGGAATTAATTGCGGTGGGCTAAGGTTCTTGGCGTTGATCTCCGGCCGACTTAAACACTCGGACCGAACACACGGCCCGCATTGCCATCCCCAAAGACTTCCCTAAAACTCCGACGAATATGGTCGCGACAAATTCCGAGACGCCGCTGAAGTGGTGCACGTCAGCATATGCTGAGGAAGTGCGGGTTCCTTGGCGCGTGAGAATACTTCAGGCCACTCTGACAGGTTTTCGTTCATTCGTTGCCTTGCCAGATATGTCAACTGGTTGGCATCGTCGAGCAGCTGATCTGAAGTCGTTTGCATCGTGGCTAGAGCCGCCCAATCATTTAATGTCCGCTTTTGAGGAGAAGCAAGAAGGACTTCGAATGGCCGGGGCGGGCGCAAAGCGGAAACCCTTTCCAATAAGCGGCCCTGCCCAAACGTGCGCCATCGCGATAAAGGGCGGAGGCTCGAAAAGGCCTCGCTGCTTCCGTCACCAACGAGGCAGTCACCGAAAATTTCTGCGCATCCTTCGTGTCGATGGAAGGCTAGAACATCTGGCTGCCTGTTCCGCCCTCGATCTACTCACACCACAACATACAGGCTTCGATGCCGCGATCCTCGCCATCTCCTACGACACCGGCGCATTTCCCGCCCGGACACTTCTGCTGCTCCCAGTCATCGGCATGACGGAAACGGCGGTCCATACCGCCTGCCTTCTGAAGTGCCGGTTCGGCCTGATCGTTCACGTCGGGGTAAGCCTTCCGCTCTACGAAATTTTTGATCGCGCGGATCGGCCTTACCGGTGGCTCGGCGGCATCGAGACCGTCGATGTGACGGCAGCAGCCGACTATCTCGAACGCTCGGCGACTGATCAGCGCATTGGGTAAGCGGTGCAAAGGCTTGACCATCGCGGGATCGACGTCGCGGTTGTCTCTGGCGCGGCGGTTGCCGTCATCGCACACCGTCTTTGCAGCCGTTCGCCGATCCTCGTCCTCGATGGGGTCGCACCGGCGATCGCGAAGGCGCGGGTCGTGGCTGGATTACGCGTGGGAGCGCCGCGTCGCGTGGCCCGGCTTGCGGCGGGTACGGACACGACCGAAATTGGCCCGGAACCTGCTAGGCTTCCGGAAGGCTGGTCCTGAGCCAACCTCTTCGCAATCGACCGTTCAAGAAGTTCGGAGCCCGTGTACCGCCATCCTTCTCTCGCCGCCGCCGCCGTTGCCCTGTCTTTCTTCCCGCAGCAGAGCAGTGTCAGCGTCGGATATTGGCACGCATCGGAAGCCCCACACGCAATCGTTTAAACTACGCACGGTAGGCATGTCGCAGACATAGGGACAGCAGGCATGGCGCGGATCGGAGTTCTCGTTCCCTCCTCCAACACGGCGCTGGAGCCACTGGTCCAGTCGATGCTAGCGGGTCTTCCTGACGTCTCCGCGCATTTCAGCCGTCTCCCCGTCACCCGCATCGACCTGTCGCCCTCTGGGCTCGAGCAGTTCAACGTGCAGCCCGTCGTCGATGCATCCAAAATGCTGGCGGACGCGCTGGTCGACGTCATCTGCTGGAACGGGACTTCTTCCGGCTGGCTCGGCTTCGACACCGACAGGGGCCTTGCCGAAGCGGTGACTGCGGAGACCGGCATTCCCTTCGTCACGTCCGTTCTGGGGCTGAACGAGGCGATGGTAAAGGCCGGGATCATTAACTTCGGCCTCGTCACGCCCTATACCGAAGACGTCCAGGAGAAGATCGTCGAGAACTATGCACGTGCCGGGTTCGAATGCCGCGCAGAGCGGCATATCGGCATTTCGCGCAACTTCGACTTCGCGACCGTTACGTCTTCCGATATCGAGAGACTGGTCGGGGAGGTTGCGGCAAGCCGGCCGGCGGCCATCACCACCTTCTGCACCAATCTGAGGGCCGCCCATCTCGCCGAGAAATTGGAAGCGGGCCACGGGATCCCGCTCTACGACAGCGTGTCTACTAGCGTCTGGAAATCGCTGTCGGTCGCCGGCGTGAATGCCAGGCGAGTCACCGGCTGGGGATCGCTCTTCAAATTATAAGGCAACCGGACCGGCGTGCGACCGTCAAGGCACTCACGACCTAGATCTTGCGTGCCGAGGCACGCCGTCCGCCCGTGGCCAAAGCTTTAGCCCTGTCGAGATCGATTTTCGCAACGCGCAATGGCCAGCATCATAGCCTCGGGAATTGGCTCGACCAGTAGCACGGGCAAGCGTTTGGCTAGGGCGCGTGCCGCAGCGGCGAGTGGGCCGCCGCCGATAACGATCGCCTCGACGCGATGGCGAGCAAGGACGGTTTCACAGGTTTGAAAGAGCTGATGCTCAAGATGTACGGGGTCGCGCATCAGGTTCGCCGGATTACCCGGCGTACAGAAGGTGCCAACGAAATTCGTCCCGTGCCCGTAGCGCCAAGCGGCTGCGGCAATTGTTTCGGCAAGAGCGGGCGTCGTCGTGACAACGCAGAAACGCCGGCCGTTCTCGGCCGCACGGGCCATGGAGGCCTCGGCGAGGCCCGTCACCGGGCAGCCGAGAACAGAGCGCAGCTCCTCAAGACCAGGATCACCAAAGGCAGATACCACGACGCCATCGCACGCCCTGTCCGCAAGGCTCGAAGCCAGCGATGCCACGGCCCGAGAGGCCACCGACAGGCCTTCCGCGTTTACAATCAGGCGGCTGCCGAAAGGCGCGGTCACGCCGTTGAGCGAGACATGAGCCGGAAGCTGGCTGCGTGCAATTGATAGCATCGTCGCGGTGACGACCGGATCAGTGTTCGGGTTGACGAGCACAAGCCGGATGGGCGTGGGGCAGGAGATCAAGGGCAAGCTCGCATCCACGCCGCGCGGTCGATCGACCAACGCGGCCCTCCGTCGGCTACGGACCCTTTCGAAACAAGACTGGCTTTGCGCCAGACCAAAGGGTGTCGCGCCCGAGTTCAGCCAACCGATCGAGTTTCCCGGTAATGGACATGAAATGATTTCCTGCAAGCGGACCGGCCTTGGAGGCAAAGGACGTCGGGCCGTACGCCAGAAGGATTTCGGTTTCCGACACACCACCGGGATAGAGGATCACCTCCCCTGGCGCCGGATGGCTGGTGGCGTTCTCGTACCCGACACCGAAATCCATGCTGCCGAGCGGTATCCAGCAGGCCTCGCCGCTCCACCGCACATGGATGATCCGCTCTGAGTAGGGCAGGACCTTAAGGAAGGCCGCCACCGTCCTCGGGGCCCGGGCGGTTTCCAGAATTGCGGGGAAGGCTTCCCCGTCGATCTCGATGACGAACTCGGTCATGACTGTCCTTTTCTTTGGAAGGCATGGGCTGCCCGATAGCGGGGCACAGTCCCGTTTCTGCGTCTTGTCGCTCGAGCTCGCCGCGGATCAACGAGTCGATGTCCACCGCCTCGCAGCGAGGACGCATGTGTAGCCGTGTTTCCACCAAAGACAGATGCGCGCACATCGCGTCGCGCACTTCTAGGGGATCACGAGTCAGCAAGGCGGCGATGATCGTGCCGTGCTCGCGGCAGCTGCAGGCGGGCCCATCATGGGGACCGAAGAAGGACAGAAGGGTCGACGTCCGATCCACCATCGAGCGAAGCATGCCGACGATCAGCGCGTTTCCGGTATGCTCCGCAAGCCGTATGTGCAGAGCGCCGCCGAGCACGAGCGCCGTATCCGTGTCGTCCCGGGCGATGGCTTCCCGCTCCCGCTCTTGCTGGTCGCAGAGGGTATCCAGTTCGCTACGTGTGAGGCCTCGCGTGACAGATAGCGCTATGCCGCCCTCCAGAACCCGTCGCGCCCCGTAGACGACGCGCGCATCGGCAAGTCCCGGATCGATCGTGCGCGCACCGCGATTTGGAACGAGTTCCAGTTTTCGCTCGTGGCCAAGGCGGTGAAGGATGCGCCGCATACGGTCGCGCGAAATGCCGAACAGTTCTGACAGTTGTCGCTCGCCGAGCTTTGTGCCGGGCTCCGCGATGCCGGAGGCAAGCACACGCGTCAGGATGGCGTGAACGTCTGTGTCATCCATAGTCGCTCGTGCGTCTCCGATCCCTCCCAACCATAAATCAGACAGGTGGGAACTTTCCAGCGCCGAGCCGCGAAAATTTTGTGCACAATTTCAGGTTTTTATGCACAATCTTCGGGCGCTTTGCAGCGGAGAGACGCTGCAACTGGCGGACTGCCGGTTTTTGGCGTTTGGCACACAGATTGCACCATGCCCCTTGAACACAGGGAAAAGTCCATGGCGCTCTCCGTCCGTGCTGCCTTCGCGAACCGCCGCGCGCCAATCAAAGCGCCATGCGTTGCGGCAGGCTTCTTCCTTAAGCGATCTAAGAGGGCTGGCATTTGCCGGCCGGCGCACTGAAAGCCAGGCCGACCGCATGCGCATCCTCCTGATCAATCCCAACGTCTCGGAAACGATCACTGACCGGCTTCGCGTGGTGGCGGAAACTTCGGCCCTGCCCGGCACCGTGATCACGGCGCTGACCGCGCCGCGCGGCGTTTCCTATATCTCGTGCCGGGCGGAAGCGCAGGTCGCGGGCGCCGTGGTGCTCGAAATGCTGGCCGAGCACGCGCAGGGTTACGATGCGGCTGTCATCGCAGCCTTCGGCGATCCGGGCCTGCTGGCGGCGCGCGAACTCTTCGATATTCCAGTGGTCGGCATGGCAGAGGCGGCCATGCACACCGCCTCGATGCTTGGGGAGCGCTTTTCCATCGTAACCTTCGCGCCAGCGCTCGCCCAATGGTACCGCGATTGCGTCCGCCAATACGGCCTGTCCTCACGGCTTGCCGCGATCCGCTCTCTAACGGAGAGCTTTGGCCCCGTCACCGACGTCGCCGACCAGAAAAGCGAGGCGCTTGCCGGGCTGTGCGATGCGACGGTGGCCGAGGACGGCGCCGATGTGGTCATTCTCGCCGGGGCTCCGCTTGCCGGTCTTGCCCAGCGGATCGCCCACAGGGTCTCGGTTCCTCTGGTCGAACAGGTGGCGGCGGGTATCGCACAGGCCGAGACGCTAGCTCGTCTTTCCATGGTGAAAGGCAATCCACCTCGTCGGCCCGCTCCAAAATTTTCCCAAGGCCTTCCCGCCGCCCTGGCAGCACGGATGGCGCATGCGAATGGTTGAGAGCGTCGCCCGGATCGCCAGCAGCGTCCGTTCTGGTCGCTCGAGCGCGCGCGCAGAATGCGAGGCCGCGTTCACCCGCATTGAAGCCGCGCGCGGACTGAACGCGATCGTCTCGATCGACCATGCGATCAGCCGTCAGGAGGCGGACGCCGTGGACCGGCGGATTGCTGACGGCGACGTGCTGCCGCTTGCCGGGGTTCCGATCGCGATAAAGGATCTTGTCTGGGTCGAGGGTCGGCGTGTGACACAGGGCTCACGCCTCTTCGCAGATTTTGTCGCCCCGCGCGACGCGACCGCTGTCGCGCGGCTGAAGAGGGCCGGTGCCGTCGTCATCGGCATGGCGAACAGTTCCGAGTTCGGCTGCAAGGGCGTTACTCAAAATCCGCTGCATGGCGCGACGCGCCATCCTCGCGACCCCGGCCTAACCCCCGGCGGGTCGTCGGGCGGCTGTGCGAGTGCGGTCGCCGCGGGGCTCGTCCCGGCTGCCCTCGGAACCGATGCCGGCGGCTCGGCCCGGCGACCGGCCGCTCATGTCGGCTGCGTGGGATTAAAGCCGAGCGTTGGAGCCGTGCCCAACGGCCCGGGATTCTTGACGCTGGATATCGGTCTCGACTGTCTGAGCCCCATGGCGGAAAGCGTTGTCGACGCGCGCATGCTGTTCGAGACCATGGCGGGACGCGTGGCGCGTCCCGGCGAAGCCGCGCCTGCCCGGCCGGTACTTATCTTCAGTCCCTGTTTCGGTATGGACGTGCCTGTCGATCTTGAGATCGCGGCATTGCTCGAGGCGGCAATCGAGCTCCTTTGCAAAGCAGGCTTTGCCATCGAGCGCCGGGATCCGATCTGGCCAGAGGGGGCGGAGCCGGCAGCGCTGATGCCGTTGCAGCACGCCATGCTAGCCGACCTCTACGGCGAGGCTTTCGAACGATCTCCCGACCTGTTCGACCCCGACATTGGCGTCCAGATCGAAGCGGGTCTTCGCCTCAATGCCCGCTCCGTCTCGCGTGCCCTTCGCCTCTCGGCTGATATCCGCGCCGCTTTGGACGCCGCCCTTGCCGGTTCCGACGCGCTGCTGACACCGACGGTGCCCTGCTTCCCATGGCCCCTGGACCAGCTGGGCCCGACTGAGATCGCCGGAAAAACCGTCGGTCCGCGGGCCCATGCGGTTTTCACGCCCTTCCTCAACCACGGGGGCCACCCGGCTATGTCGTTGCCGGTTGGCACCGGGGCCGCTGGCCTTCCCGCCGGAATCCAACTGTGCGGGGCCCGGCACGGCGATTTCGCCCTGCTCGATCTCGCCCGCCACATCGAGCAGGCCATTGCCTCTCTTCAAGGAGAAGGGGACGCGATGAACTGATGGAGAGCGAGCGGGCGCCGCGCGTCGGCGACCACGGATGACGAAGCGCAGAGCAGCGATGCTTTTCCGGGTTGGCGTGCCCGTCGCGAGTACGGTCCGAGAGAACCCTGTCGGCCGCCACCATCCAAGATTGGAGACGATCATGTGCGAACGTAATGGCCACTTCCATGCGAATTTCTCACGCCGGAACTTCCTGAAGACGACGGCGATCGGCGCGGCGACACTCGCTTTGCCGGCTCACCTCGCCGGACTCGTCGGCCAGGCACATGCGGCCGAGACGACCATCCAGGCCACCCATGGCACCGGCTTCTGCAACATGGGTATCTTCCTCGCCAAGGAGCGCGGTCTCGCGGCTGCGGAAGGCGTCGAACTCGAATTTGTCGTCACGCCGTCGAATGCCGAGATCACTACTATGTTCGGCGCCGGCCTCGTCGACATGTCGATGATCCCCTACTCCAACTTCATGACGCTCTACGACGCGGGTGCGCCGGTGAAGATCGTTGCCGGCGGCGGCGTGCAGGGCTGCATCATCGTGGCGCGCGAGGGGATCAAATCTGCGCAGGACCTGCGCGGCCTGACCTTCGGCACCTTCCAGGCCGATACGCTGGAAGTCCTCCCCTACGACTACCTCAAGGCCGCCGGCATGTCCTTTGCCGACGTCGATGTGCGCTACATGAACACCTCGCCAGAATTGGCACAGGCCTTCATGGCCGGCGCGATCGACGCGATCTGCCACATCGAACCCTACGCCACCCAGTGCGTGCAGGGCCGCCCCGGGGCGACTATCCTTTCGGACGGCACCGACATCTATGGACCTGGTTATTCGGATTGCGTGCTGGCTGCCCGAACGCCACTTCTGGAAAGCAATCCGGCAGCCGTGAAGGCGGTAATCAAATCGCTGATGCAGGCACAGTCGCAGGCGGAGGCCGATATTGAGGCCGCGCTGCGCGATACCGTCGGCAAATACTACAAGACGACCATGGAAGCTGCCCGCGACGCGTCTTCGAAGCAGCCCATCGTCGTGGATCAGCGCAACCAGACCCAGTTCATCATCGACCGCGGCACTTCGATGAAGGAACTCGGCTACGTCCAAAAATTGCCGGACAAGGCTGCCTTCGACTGGAGCTTCCTGGAAGCGGCGATTTCCGAAAACGCGGATCTCTATGCGTCGCTGAAGCGCAAGTCCGCCTGAACCAGCATCGCCCTCGTCTCCTGCATCCGGCTTTCGCGGCCGGGTGCCCTCATTCTCCTCGAGCGAAAGGCCTTGTCATGATCGCCCTTCCATCCGCCACCGCTCGCAGCGGCGAAGCGCGTACCCGGGGCGCTCCCGCCTTCGTCGTTTCGGCCGGCTGGACGATACTGTCGGTCGGCCTTTTCGCCGGCCTTTGGGAACTGGCCTGGGCCGTCGGCTGGGCCAATCCGCTGCTGCTGCCCCCGCCCCATCTGTTTCTCAGCAATCTGGACAGGACCCTTTCTTACTTCAGCAACGCCAACCGCATCGGCGCGAACGCATCGAGCAGCGGGTTCGTCGGACTCCTCATGACGACGCTGTTCACGACATTGCGGGTCACGGTTGGCCTTGCCATCGGCTTCGTCGCCGGCGTCGCGGTGGGTGCGCTCGTCCATTATGTGAAGTTCGCGCGCAACATCCTGATGCCGACCCTGCTTCTCCTCACGCCGATATCGCCGGTCGCCTGGCTGCCGGTCGCCATTTTTCTCTTCGGAATCGGCAACACCCCGGCGATCTTCCTGGTGTTCATCACGATCTTCTTCGCCATCGTCCTGTCGACGGCCACGCAGCTCGAAGGAGTCAACAAATCCTACCTGAACGTCGGGCGCATAATGGGCGCGAACGGGCACCAGATGTTCTGGCGCGTGGTCTTCCCGGCAATCCTTCCCGGGCTCTTCATGACGCTGCGCCTGAACCTCTTTGCTGCGTGGATGGTGGTGCTGATCGCAGAGGCCGTGGGTGTCGGGTCGGGGCTCGGACAGATCACCTCCGTTGCCCGGTCGACCTTTAACGCGCAGCTGACCTTCTTCACCATGGCGCTCATCGGTGTCCTCGGCTTCAGCTTCGACTGGACCCTCCGGCAGGTGCAGCGCCGGACTCTCTGGTGGACGACCGGCGGCGCGGGAGGTGGCCGATGAAGGTCCCTTCCCTGTCGCTCAAATCTGTCTCGAAGGTCTGGCAGAGCGAGGGACGCGAGCCCGTCCGGGCACTCGCCGACTTTGATCTCGACATCGCCGCCGAGGAGTTCGTGGTCTTCCTCGGCCCTTCCGGCTGCGGCAAGTCCACGCTTCTTTACATGATGGCGGGGCTCGAAGAAGTCAGCGGCGGCGTCATTCTGGATGATGGGCTGCCGATCGAAGGCCCTTCCTCGGACCGGGGCCTGATCTTCCAGGACGCGTCGCTCTTCCCGTGGCTGACGATCGCCGAGAACGTGGCTTTCGGCCTGTCGATCCGTGGCGTCTCGCTGCCGGAGCGCAGGCGGATCGCCGAGCAGCTCCTGCATTCGGTGGGTCTTGCCGACATGGGCGACAAGAAGCCGGACGAGCTGTCCGGCGGCATGCGCCAGCGGGCGGCATGCGCACGAGCGCTCGCGATGCGCCCGAAGGTCCTGATGATGGATGAACCTTTCGCCGCGCTCGACGTGCAGACCCGCACCAAGATGCAGGACTTTCTCCTGACGCTGTGGAGGGAAAGTCGCGCCTCGATCATCCTCGTCACGCACTCGATCGACGAGGCGATCGCACTCGCCGACCGGGTCGTGGTGTTCACGGCGCGTCCGGGAAAGGTCAAGGCGATCGTGAAGATCGAGATGGAGCGGCCGCGGCCGGCAAGAGATCCCCGCTTCCACGAATACCGCGATCTCTTCACCGAGCTTCTGGCCGACGAAGTCGACCGCGCCTTTGCCGAACAGGAAGGCGGCCGACATTGAGCTCGGTCTTGCGCGTGGGAGCGCTCGGCATCGGTCCGTTCACCGAAGACAGCGACCTATGCCGGGAGGCGGAAGGGGGAATAAAATCCCTGGCGTCGCGCGGTGCCGCGCTCGTCCTGCTTCCCGAGCTCTTTGGCGCGCCCTTCTTTGCAGGCGACAATCCGGTTCACTGGCAGCATGTCGTCGAGGACCTCAAGGGCTCGACCTGCCGCTGGGCCAGACGCGTCTCAACCGAGACAGGGTCAGCCATCGTGTTCGGCATGGCGCTGCTGGCGCCAGATGGAGTCACGACGTCAAACGCGGTGATCCTTGCTGTCCCCGGAGAGGCTCCTCGCCTAGTCCAACGCAAGGTGCATCTTGCGCCACGAGGGGGTGAGGCATTCGGTGAGGAGGATCATTTTGCCGCGGGTCCGGCCGAGATCTGCTCGTTCGAGTTTCGAGGCACCCGGTTCAGCGCCCTCGTTTGCTACGATCGACGCTTTCCGGAATGCTGGCGGGCGGCCGGTCGCCAAGGGGCCGATGTGGTGCTCGTCCTCGTTGGTGGACCAGCCAGCGATCCCGCCGGGCTGTTCGAGGCCGAGATCCGGACGCATGCCCGGGCGAACGCCGTCTATGCCCTCGCATCCTCCCGCTTCGGTTGCGAAACGGTAACTGGCCGGCGACACCGCCATGATGGCGCAACGCTGGCGGCAGATCCGGACGGAGCCCTGCTGCCGGCTGGCGAACACGACGTCCTTCTTGAGATCGCGCCCGCGCTGCTCGAGCGCGCGCGCGCCAACAATCCCACCCACCGAAAACTGCGCCTGGATGACCGGGCCCATGAAAGAACATTCGCATGAGCGACTTGATCACGAGCGCACGCTGGATCGTCACCGGCATCGAGGACCGCAACACACCGTCAATCGTCGAGAATGGTGCCGTTCTTTCGCGCGACGGCGGCATCGTCGCCGTCGGTTCCCTGGATGAGATGCGTCGCCTATCGCCTGGTGCCGCGGAAAAGACGTATGGCGACCACGTCATGCTGCCGGGGTTCGTCAACGCCCATCATCACGTCGGCATGACGCCGTTGCAGCTCGGCTCGCCGGACTACGCGCTGGAGCTCTGGTTCGCCAGCCGTATCCCAGGCCGGAAGCTCGATCTCTACCTCGACACCCTTTACTCGGCCTTCGAAATGATCGCGTCGGGCATAACCACCGTCGCCCATATCCACGGATGGATGACCGGCGGTTACGACGAGATCTACAGCGGTGCGTCGAAGGTGCTCGATGCCTATCGCAAGATCGGCATGCGCTCGTCCTATTCGTATGCCGTCCGCGAGCAGAATCGTCTCGTCTACGAGGCGGACGAGGATTTCTGCGCGCGGCTGCCGCAACCGCTGGCGGGCCAGGTGGCCGCCTATCTCGGCTCTCAGGTTCTCTCCTTCCGCGAGTACATGCAGCTGTTCGACCAGCTGACGGCCGAGAATGCCGGACAGACGCTCACGCGCATCCAGCTCGCCCCGGCCAATCTCCACTGGGTCACTGACGAAAGCCTCGTCGAAATGAACGCCCGTTCCGCACGACATGGCGTCCCGATGCACATGCATCTCCTGGAGACCGCCTATCAGAAGGAATACGCCAGGCGCCGGAGCGGCAAGACCGCCGTGCGCCACCTACATGACCTCGGCGTTCTTTCCCCCCGCATGACCCTTGGCCATGGGGTTTGGCTGAATCAGGAGGACATCGAGATCGCGGCCGATACCGGCACGTGCATCTGCCACAACTGCTCGTCCAACTTCCGTCTACGCTCGGGCGTCGCGCCCCTCAACGCCTTTGCAAAGAACGGGCTGAACGTCGGTATCGGGCTCGACGAGGCCGGCATCAACGAGGATCGCGACATGCTCCAGGAGATGCGCCTGGTCCTGCGGGCGCATCGCGTGCCGGGCATGGACGAGGAGGACGTGCCGAGCTGCCCGCAGGTGCTCCGCATGGCGACCGAAGGCGGCGCCAACACGACGGCCTTCGGGCGCGAGATTGGGCGTCTCGACGCCGGCCGGCGCATGGATGCCGTCCTCATCAACTGGAAGACCGCGACCTACCCGTTCCAGGATCCGGACGTGCCCATGCTCGACGCGGTCATGCAGCGGGCCAAGCAGAACGCCGTGGACGCCGTGATCGTCGACGGGGAGACCATCTTCGAGAATGGCCGCTTCACCCATGTCGACCGCGATGCCGTCATGGAACAGATCGCGCGGCACTACTCCGCCGACCGCACTGCGGAGGAAGTTGCCCAAAGGCAGATGGGGATCGACGTGTTTCCGCACGTCAAGGCCTTCTACAAAGACTACCTCGACGGGGAGACGCGCACGCCCTTCTACGCGCCGTCGTCCTCGCGATGAGCGTCTGGCCCGGGCCAAACGCCGCCATCGGGGAGAGCACGCGCGCTCTCCTCGACCGGATCGCGGCGCTCGCAGTCATCTCCGACGAAACAGCGACGCTCACGCGGCTGTTTCTGTCTCCCTCGCATCGTCGGGCGGCAGACCTCGTCCGGGAATGGATGAGAGAAGCCGGCATGGCGGCCGAGATCGACGACGCCGGGACCGTTTCGGGCCGCTACGAGGGGAGTGAGCCGGGCCTGCCGGCGCTGCTTCTTGGTTCTCACATCGATACGGTCCGCAATGCGGGTCGTTTCGACGGAACGCTGGGTGTCCTCGTCGCCATTGCGGCGGTCGGCCTGCTCTTTCGGCAGGGTCGGCGCTTGCCGTTCGCCATTGAAGTTCTGGCGTTCGGTGACGAGGAAGGCGTTCGCTTTCCGACGACCTTTGCCGGATCACGGGCCGTTTCCGGCGGTTTCGACGAGGCCTCTCTGGCGGGATGCGACGCGGATGGAATAACGCTCCGCCAGGCGCTGACCGACTTTGGATGTGACCCGCTGAAGATCCCGGACATTGCCCGGCGACCGAACGATGTCCTCGGCTACATCGAGGTTCATATCGAACAGGGAACCGTGTTGCAGGATGCGGGACAGGCTCTCGGCCTGGTGAGCGGCATCAGCGGCGCGATGCGCGTCCTGCTGCACCTGGAAGGCGAGAGCGGCCATGCTGGAACCCTGCCGATGAAGGAACGTCGCGACGCTCTCTGCGGGGCCGCCGAGATGATCCTGGCGATCGAGACGATCGCGACGCAGTCAGCCGTATTCGCGACGGTTGGCACGGTTTTGGCGTCACCCGGCGCCGTAAACGTCGTGCCCGGCGCATCCAGTTTCAGCCTGGACCTCCGGGCCGAGGACGATGAGTTGCGACGTGCCGTCTTGGCCGACATCCTCCGCCAATGCGCCGCGATCTCGGAACGGCGCGGGCTGACCCTGCGCACCGAGGTTCTCTACGATGAGCAGACGACCTTCTGCGATCGCGGGCTCATGGCGCAGCTGCGCGTCGCGATGGTTCGTCAGCACATTCCGCCGATCGAGATCGCCAGCGGGGCCGGACATGATGGCTTGGCCGTTGCTGAACTGTGCCCGATTGCGATGCTCTTCGTCCGCTGCAAGGACGGCCTTAGCCACCGGCCCGAGGAACATGTCAGCCCCGAAGATATCGAGACGGCAACCTCGGTCCTATTCGATACGCTGATCGACTTCCGTCCCATCGCCAGCGGCGCCGGGCTTTCTGTAGACGATGGGCCACTAGGTGCCTGACAGAGGGGCGGAGGATCGACTTAGCCGAGGATGCCTCCCCCCCCCCTCGCCGGTGGTCTCGAACTAAGCGAGGTTACCGGGAAGTGTCCGTGTGCTGCGCCTGGTGCACTGAGGCCATCAGGCGCAGGACGGCCTCACGCTCCCATCGCACCATGTCCTTCTCGCCGGCGTCCTTGCACAGAAGCGACGAACTGACGACGACGTGGTCGGCATGGGAGAGCGCTTCGGCAATGTTCGAGGCGTCGATGCTGCCGCCGATGATCATCGGACGCTTCACCCCGGACGCACGCGCCTGGCCGATGCGCTGCAGGCTGTCGGCAAAGGTGGCGCCGGTGACCACGATCGCATCGGCACCCATGTTCTGGGCCCAGAGCGCGGCCGTCTCATTGCCGACGGGAGCCAGCGGATGGCTGGTGCGGTCGTGCACGTCGGCGAGGATCCGGATGTCGTGCCGCCCGAGCCGGCTGCGATAATCGGTCGCCTCGACGGACAGCGCCTGGCGAAGGCCCTCGGCGTTCAGCGAAGCGCCGACGAACACCTTCAACCGCACGAAATCGGCATCCACCGCATCGGCGATCGCCAGCGGCGCGATCGCATCATGCGCCTGGACGATGATGCCGAGAGCGATGTCGGGAAAGGCCTGCCGGAACACCCGGCCGAGCGCCGACATGCGGGCGATGGTCTGAGCGGTCGCCGGGCCGGTTTCGCGCGTCTCGTCCTGGATCTTGATCGCCTTGATCCCGCCGGAGACGAAGACCTCCGCATTCTGCAGGAGAAAGTCCTCGTACCAGGACATCGACAGCCGCTCGCCGCCCCGGAACGGGGGGAACTGCAGAGCGGCGATGACGGGCGGCAAGGGCTGGCGCATGACGGGCACTCCGCCGCCGGTGCGGCTTTCGAAACAAAGGGAATTCGGGCGTCGACGCAGGAATTACGCTAGCGTGATGGCAGATTCGAGCGCAGAAGTCGACGGAGGATTTTTCTATATGCCATCATTGAAAGCGACGGAAAGACATCGGCACATCATCGACGTACTGTCCTTGCAAGGGCGCGTCGACGTGACCGCGCTGTGCGAAGCGCTCGGCGTATCGTCCGTCACCGCCCGTGCCGATCTCCTCTATCTGGAGAAGGCGCAGGTGCTCCGGCGCATTCGCGGCGGCGCGATCGCCGTCCAGCCCAGCCGCTACGAACGCCCGATCGACCTCAACGCCTCGCTGCATGGCCCAGAGAAGAATGCCATCGCCGCGGTGGCGGCAGCGATGATCCGCGATGGCGAGACGGTGATCATCGACACCGGATCGACCATGGCCGCGCTCGCCAAGGCCTTTCCCCGCCACCTGACGGATGTCGCGGTGGTGACCAATGCGCTCAACGTCGCCACCGAACTCTCCTTGCACCCCGGCGTCACGGTCATCGTCACGGGCGGGACGGTGCGGCCACGCCTCAACTCGCTCGTTTCCCCCTTCGGCGCGCTGCTGCTGGCCGAGATCAACGCGGACGTCGCCTTCATGAGCTGCGCCGGGGTGGAAACGGAGAAGGGCTTCACCAACAGCAACTGGCAGGAGGCCGAGATCAAGAAGGCGATGATCAAAGCGGCGAGCCGGGTCATTTTCCTGGCCGATCATTCCAAGCTGAAGCATGTTGCGACCGCGCGGATCGCCGCACTCAGCGACGCGGATCTCCTGATCACCGACAAGCAGGCGTCCGCCGAGACGATCAGGGAGCTGCGGTCGGCTGGGCTCGAAGTTGCGATCGCCTGATTTCGTTCGATGGCAGATCGCAAGTTATCGAAAGCATATTTTTCGAAGATTTTCCTTGTGGCCTTCGGCATCGAGAACGACACTGGTGCGACCTGAGCTCTCGCGGCCGGCGTCAAGCCGCCGCCCTCGCGACGATCGGAATTCCAGATGACCATTCCCCTCCCCGCCACCGCCGCCGCCGAGCAGGCGATGCTGGCGGATATTCTGCGCCAGCCGGAGACGCTCGCCGAGATCCTGTCGCGCCGGGCGGAAATCCAGGACTTTGGCGCCGCGCAGACCACCCCGCTGGACGGCGGCAGCCTATACGCCGTGGGCAGCGGCGATGGCTGGTTCGCGGCGCGAACCGCCTTCGCCGGCTCCCGGGCTCAGGCCGCGAGCGGGCTCGACTTCCTTCTCAACGTCGCCCCGCAGCTCAGAGAGCGCGACCGGGTGCTGGCAATCTCAATGTCGGGCAATGTCGACCGCACGCTCGAAGGGGCGCAGGCAAGCCTTGAACGGGGCGCCGGACTTGCCGTCCTGACCAACGGCAAGGGCGGGCGGCTCGGCGCGCTGGGAGCACCTTACCTGTCGCTGGACCTGCCGGATGTCGCGCCGTTTCTCTGTGGAACGGCGAGCTATACGGCGACCACGGCAGTCCTTTCGCTGCTTGTCGATCCGAACAGCGGCGACCGCCTGGCAGCAACGCTGCCCGCCTTGCCGGACTTCATCGGGCTCGCCAGCCAGCTCGTCCGCGATCTCGCCTTCGAAGCCGGCGCCGGCGCGCCGGGCCTGCGTTTCCTTGGCGTCGGCCAAAGCGTCGCCACCGCCGATTACGGCGCTGCCAAATGCGTGGAGGTGACCACGGTGCCGGCCTGGAGCGACGACATCGAGGAGTTCGCCCACCGGCAATACTGGTCGATGAAGCGCAACGAGATCGTCGTGCTGCTGCCGGTCGACGCCAGATCCGCCCATTATGCCGACGCCACGGCAGCAGCCCTCTCGCTGCTCGGCACCCCGACGTTGGCCCTCGAGCCCGAGGATGCACCGGTGCCGAGCGCGCGCTACCGGCTGCCCGTCCCTGGCAAGGCATCGATCACCTGGCTCGGGCAGAGCATCGGGCTGCAGCTCTTCGCCTACTGGATGGGCCTTGCCAACGGCACGGATCCGAACCGCCGCCTGCATCTCAAGCGAGATACCGAGCGCTTTGCCGTCAGCCGCCGGCTGACCCGGCTGAGCCTCGTCGGCAGCGGCCAGTAACGGCCGCGCGCGTGCCGACCCTTGCCGTTGTCGGCTATGCGTCGATCGACACTATCACTTTGCCGGGACGCGCCCCGGCGGAGACGATCGGCGGGGGCGCCGTCTATGCCGCTCTGTCCGCCGCACGGCTCGGGGTCGGCGTCACGCTGCATATTGCCGTCGGCAATGATTTTCCGGCCGCGTGGATCGCGCAACTCGGCGCGCTTGGCATCGACATCTCGGCCGTCGCACGCCGGCCGGGACCGACGCGGCGGGTGCAATTGACCTATGGTGCCGACGAGCAGCGGCTTGCCAGCGCTGTCCGCGACGCCGCGTGGTGGGAGCGCACGCACGCGCTGGCGCCGCCGCTGCCACGGCGCGGCTATGCCGGCTACCTCGCCTGCCCCATTCCGCTCGACCTCGTCCGGCAGCTATCGTCCATCGCGGCGGGAAGCGTCTTCGTCGCCGACACGAGCGAAGCCTTCGCCGCGGCTGGAGCGGAGGCTCTGGCGGCCTTTGCCGGCGTCGGAATTTTCGCGCCCAGTCTCGACGAAATTCGCCTGCTTTCCGGCGAGCCGGATGACGCCGCAGCCATCCGGCGCATCGCCGAGTCCGTCCCCATCCTCGTCGCCAAGCGCGGGCGGGAAGGCCTGTCGCGAATCGATCATCACGGCACGCTCCACTACCCGATCACCCCGGTCGAGGCCACCGACCCCACCGGCGCCGGCGATGCGACGGTGGGCGGGCTGGCCGCAGCAGTGCTCCTTGGCGAAAGCCCGGCAGCGCAGCTGGCCTTCGCCGCCAACGCAGGTCGTGAGGTGGTCGGCGGGATAGGGCCCGCAGCCCTCGGCTGGCGGGAAGGCTAATCGAAAGAAAGTTGATTTCTGCAAAACTTTCTCCGCAGAGCCATCCATCTGCGAGCAGCAGGCCGTCGCCCAATGATAAGGCAATGCAGATGTGCCAAAGCACCAAATAAGCCGATAAATGCAGAACATTCTGAACCTCGCCCGCCTCATTTTAAGGCAGGTGGCGGAAGCTTCCCGTTTCTTTCGTAACCTTTCTTTTTGAATGACTTTGAAATTTTTGTTGCGCCTTTGGCGAAGATCGATCTAGCCTCAGCGCAACGGAATTGAACATGGTGAAACCTTGCTCAGGAAATTATCAGCACGCTGGGTCCTGAGCTTCGACGGGACGGATCATGTCCTGATCGAGGATGGCGAGGTGCTGTTCCAGGGCGACACGATCCTCCATGCGGGACCGGCGAGCGATGCTACGGCGGACGAGACCGTCGACTGCGGCCAGGCGCTGATCGCACCAGGCTTCGTCGATTTGAACGCCCTTGCCGACATCGACACCACGATCCTCGGCTTCGGCGGCGGGAGTGACGGGGGCGCCAAGGGCTGGAGCCGTAAATATGCCGAGGGAGCGCGCCGGGACGTGCTGAGCCTGTCGCAGCAGGTCAGCTCCGCGCGTTTCGCCTTTGCGCAGCTGCTCCTCTCGGGGACCACCACCGCCTTGCCGGTGACGTCGCTCTTGTTTCGGCGCTGGGCCGAATCCGCCGACGAATTTGACGCCATTGCCGGGCTCGCCGAGGAACTGGGCATTCGACTCGTTCTCGGACCGAGCTTCCGCTCAGCGATCAACGTCTTGGAGAAGGATGGCAGCGCCGGTCAGTATGTCGACGATGCACTCGGATGGGCCGGGCTGGAAGACGCGATCGGTTTCGTCTCCCGCTGTGCCGCGCACGGCCCGCTCGTCTCCGGCCTGCTCGTGCCGTCGACGATCGAGACATGCTCGGACGATCTCCTGCGCCGCACCGCGGACGCTGCCAGCGACCTCGACGTCCCGTTCCGGTTGCATTGCTGCCAGTCGCTGGCGGAAGCTGAGATGATCTGGCAGCGCTCGGGCAAGACATCGGTCGGACATCTTGCAGAGCTCGGCGTCCTTGGCAAACGGGCGCTGCTCCCGCACGCCGTCGATCTCGGAGGCCCGTCACGGGACAGCGCCTTGGTCGAGAACGACATCGCCCTCCTTGCGGGCTCGGGCGCGACGGTGTTGCACTGCCCGCTGGTGATCGGCCGAAACGGCCGGCGGCTGGAATCCTTTGCCAAGCTGCGCGCGAAGGGTATCCGGATCGGACTCGGCACCGACACGGCACCGCCCGATATGCTGATGAACCTGCAGATCGGCCTTGCCATGGCGAGGTCCCTTGATGGTGCGCAGACAGGCCCCACCGAGCTGTTCCGGGCGGGGACGACCGAGGCTGCCAATGCCATCGGCCGACGGGACCTCGGTCGCCTGACCAAGGGCGCGCGCGCCGACATCGTCGTCTGGGACCTTGCGGCGCCGGGCGTCCTACCGGTCTTCGACCCGCTCGCCGCGCTGTTCCTCATGCCGCCGGGCGGCAGGGCGCGCGATGTCTGGGTGCACGGGCGACGCGCGGTCCGGGATCACGCCTTGGTCGCATTCGATCCGGCGAGCGCCATTGCGGACATTGCAGGGATCACCGCCCTGCTTCTCGACAGCTTTGCAGAACGCCACGCGGCAAACCTGCCCTGGCAAGACCTTTTCCCACCCGCCTTCAAGTCAGTTTCCACCGGAAAGCCGGCAGCTTGAAGGTCCAGCAAAGGCGACGAGCGATGAAAACAATTCATGGTGCCTGGACCAGACGTCTCATTCTGTTCACCGGGCTGACGCTCGGGCTCGCGACGGCGGCCCCGATGCCGAGCTGGGCGCAGAGTGTTGCACCAGTGGTGATCGCCTCGTCGGAGGACGTGATCAGCCTCGACCCGCACATGCTGGATTCCAATAACCCTACCGGTTCGGTGATCTGGTCGATCTTCGACAGCCTGGTGCGCCGGGCGCCGGACGGCACGCCGCAGCCGCGCCTTGCCCTGTCCTGGGAGCGGACCAACGACGTCACCTGGCGCTTCAAGCTGCGCGAGGGCGTGACCTTCTCGAACGGCGAGAAGTTCGATGCCAACGCAGTAAAGGTCAACTTCGCCCGCATGGCCACTGCCCCCTTCAACACGCTGCAGCAGCTGCACGACCAGACCGGCCTGAAGGAAGTCAACATAGTCGACGACTACACGATCGACCTCGTGACCGGGGCGCCGACCGTCAACATGCTCTATTGGCTGGCGGAGGCATTCATCGCTGCACCAAAGTACATCACCGATACGCCGCCCGACGAAGTGGCCCAGAAGCCGGTCGGCTCCGGCCCCTATAAGCTCAGTTCCTGGCAGCGCGGCGACCGGCTGACCCTCGTCGCCAACGACACCTATTGGGGCGAACAGCCTAGCGCCAAGGAAGTCGTCTTCCGTGCCATCCCGGAAATGTCGTCGCGCATCAACGAGTTGAAGGCAGGCACCGTCGACATGGTCGTTGGCATCACGCCGGACGTCGCCGAAGAGGTAAAATCCGACGTCAGCGACGTCGTGATGAACGAGGGCCTGCGCAAGATGCACATGGGCTACTCGCTGAAGGGCGAGCAGCCGGCGCTCAAGGATCCGAAGGTTCGGCTGGCGCTGAACTACGCGGTCGACGTGCCAACGATGATCAGCACCATGCTCGGCGGCGCGACCTCGCAGCTGACCAGCATCGTCAACCCGCCGAACAACAACCCGGCCCTGAAACCCTTCCCCTACGACCTGGAAAAAGCCAAGGCATTGATGTCCAAGGCCGGGTTCGCCGACGGTTTTCCGCTGACCATCCAGTATTCGACCCGTTTTGCCGGCGGCAAGGAAGTGTCGGAAGTCGTCGCTTCCTTCCTCGAGCCGCTCGGCATCAAGTCGACGATCGAAGCCGTCGAGCTCGGCCAGTTCCGCAAGGGCCTATCCTCGGCAAGCCTCAAGGGCATCTACTTCCAGGGCTGGGCTGCGCTGATCAACCCGTCCGTCGAACTGGTGATCCTGACCTGCGGCCATGTCGACAATTCCAGCGGCTACTGCAATCCCGACTATGACAAGCTGGTCAAGGAAGCCGCCCAGACGCTGGACGATACCAAGCGTCAGGCCCTCGAGTTCCAGGCTCAGGAGATCATCTGGAACGATGCACCCTGGCTCTACCTGTGGCGTCTGCCGAACGTCTTCGGGCTGTCGAAGCGCGTTGCCTACGACTTCCGCGCCGACAACTACATCGAGCCCTACCTGATCACGGTCAAGTAAGCGTCTCTTGCAATGCAGGCTCCCGGCTTGGTCCGGGGCCTGCCCCCCTCCAGCAGAGCAACCGATGTCGCGCTACCTCGTCAAACGCCTCTTCATGGCCGTGCTGGTGCTGATCGGCGTCTCCTTCACGACGTTCATCGTCGGGCATCTGACGGGCGACCCGGTCGCGCTGATGGCGCCCGAGAATGCCTCGCAGGAGGCCAAGGACGAGTTGCGCCGGCATCTCGGCCTCGACAAGCCGCTGCTTGCGCAATACGCGGCCTTCGTCGGACGGGCGCTGACCGGGGATCTCGGCCATTCGTTCGTCCAAGGCACCAGCGTCGCTGGTCTCGTCGCCGAGCGGCTGCCGGCAACCCTGGAACTGGCGGTCGCGGGTTTCTTGCTGTCGCTGTTGATCGCCATCCCGCTCGGCATCATCATTGCGGTGAAGCGCAACACCGTGTGGGACGTCGTCGTCACCGCTCTCGCCATGGTTGGCCAATCGGCCCCGGGCTTCTGGATCGGCCTGATGTTGATCGCCGTGTTAGCCGTCGAGCTACGCCTGCTACCGGTGTCCGGTTATGGCGGCGTCGCCTACCTCATCCTCCCGGCCGTGACCCTCGCTTTGCAATCGGCGGCGCGCCTGACCCGTCTTGTCCGGGCCAGCATGCTCGAGGTGCTGGAGTCCGACTATGTCCGCACCGCACGCTCCAAAGGCCTGCGCGAGCGCGCCGTGCTCTGGGTCCACACCTTCCGCAACGCGATGATCCCGGTGGTTACGATGGCGGGTCTCGAATTTGCCGAGCTCGTCTCCGGCGCCTTCATCACCGAGACGATCTTCGCCTGGCCGGGCGTCGGGCGGCTGGCGGTAACCGCGGTCTACCAGCGCGACTTTCCCCTGGTGCAAGGCGTCGTGCTGTTCGCCGCCTTTGCCTTCGTGCTGATCAATCTCCTCGTCGACCTCCTGTATGTCGTCATCGACCCGCGCGTGAAACTGGCATGAGATCCCCGCTTCGCCTGCGGCGCGTTCTGTCGCGCAACACGCTCGGCATTGTCGGGTTGACGATCCTCGGCCTGGCCGTCGCCTGCGCCCTCGCCGCGCCGCATATCGTGCCTTACTCGCCGACCGCCATCAGCCTGCTGGCGCGCATGAAGCCGCCGGCCTGGATCGAGGGCGGCTCGCTTGCGCATATTCTCGGCACCGACAATCTCGGCCGCGACATCCTTTCGCGCGTGATCTACGGCTCTCGGGTCTCGCTTGCGGTGGGTTTTGCGGCCGTCATGCTCGGGGCGCTGATCGGTTCGACGATCGGGATCCTGGCGGGCTACTTCGGTGGCTGGGTCGACTCGGGCTTGTCCTTTCTGATCGACGTTCAGCTATCGTTTCCCTTCACACTGCTCGCCATCTTCCTGCTCGCGACCTTCGGCGGCGGCTTCTGGCCGGTGGTGCTGGTGCTGGCGCTGGCCACCTGGGTGAACTATGCCCGCGTCGTCCGCGGCCGGGTGATGAGCGTCAAGGGACAGGATTACGTGCACGCGGCGCGGACCGTCGGCGTGCCGACGCCACGCATCCTGTGGAGCCATATTCTTCCCAACACGGTGTCCCCGATCATCGTCGTCGCCAGCTTTTCGATGGCCCAGGCGATCCTGACCGAGGCAGCGCTGTCCTTCCTCGGCGTCGGCGTCGACGGGTCGAACCCCTCCTGGGGCACGATGCTGAACGATGGCCGGGCCTATCTGCAGAGCGCGTGGTGGCTGACGGCGATGCCGGGCATCGCCATCGCCCTCACCGTTCTCGGGGGCAATCTTTGCGGCGACTGGCTGCAGGACCGCTTTGACCCGAGGCTGTCGCGATGACCCCGGTGCTCGATATCGAGAAGCTGTCGGTCACGTTCCGGCGGGGCGATGCCACCGTGCGGGCGGTGCGGGACGTCTCGCTCCGGCTGATGCCCGGCGAAGTCGTCGGCCTCGTCGGCGAAAGCGGATCCGGCAAGTCGGTGACGATGATGTCGGCGATGCGCCTGCTGGATCCGCGGCGGGCGACGATCTCAGCACAGCGCCTCGACGTCGACGGCCAGCCGGTGACGGCCCTCGATCGCCGCGGCCTCGAGGCGTTCCGGGGTCCGGTGGTCTCCTACATCTTCCAGGATCCGGCAACGGCCCTGAACCCGCTCTTGACCATCGGCCGCCAGATCACCGAGGGCCTGCGCCGCCATCGCGGCCTGTCGCGCGGGGATTCCCGCGAGGCGGCCATCGAGATGCTGCGCAAGGTCGGCATTCCAGCGCCCGAGGTTCGCGTCGGGCAGTTTCCGCACCACCTGTCGGGCGGCATGCGCCAGCGCGCCATGATAGCGATGGCGCTTTCCCTCAAACCGAAACTGCTGATCGCCGACGAACCGACGACGGCGCTCGACGTGACGGTCCAGGCCGAGATCGTGCGGCTGGTTCAGCGCATCCAGCGCGAAGAGGGAATGGCGATGGTCTGGGTGACGCACGACCTCGCCCTGCTGGCCCGCCTCGCGAAGCGGATCGTGGTGATGTATGGCGGCCGCATCGTCGAGGATGCGCCGAGCGACCGGCTCTATGCGGCGCCCGCGCACCCCTATACGGCCGGTCTTCTCGCCTCGACGTCGCGGCTCGACATCCCCTTTGCTGAGCAGCAGCCGATCCCCGGCTCGCCACCGGACCCGACCGACGACATCCGGGCCTGCGCCTTCGCGCCGCGCTGCAGCCGCGCCACCGAGCGCTGCCGAACCGAGCTGCCACCGCTGGTTTTCCTCGCCGACGGACGGCGCGCGGCCTGCTTCCACCCGATGGCAGGAGCGGCGGCATGACGGTTCCGGTGATCGAAGCGCGCAGCCTGTCGGTGGAATTTGCACTGGGGCGCCGGCTGCTGTCGCGGCGCCCAGCGCTCACCGTGCAGGCGGTGAAGAACGTCGACCTCGCCATCCCGGCGGGCGAGACGCTGGCGCTGGTCGGCGAAAGCGGTTGCGGCAAGTCGACACTCGGGCGCGCCCTGATCCGCGCCCTGCCGATCGCCGAGGGCCGCGTCCTTTTCAAGGGCCGCGATATCACGGATGTCTCCGGAGAAGCGTTGCGCCAGGAGCGCTCCGCCTTCCAGATGATCTTCCAGGATCCCTATGCCTCGCTGAACCCGAAGATGAAGATCTTCGACACGCTGGCCGAGCCCTTGCGCGTCCATGGCGGCGGCGACCGTACCACGATCCGCGCCGCGGTCGAGGAGATGCTGGATGCCGTCGGCCTCGATCGAAGCTTTGCCGGGCGCTATCCGCACGAATTCTCCGGCGGCCAGCGGCAGCGCATCGCCATCGCCCGCGCGGTGATCCTGAAGCCGGATTTCATCGTCGCCGACGAGCCGCTGTCGGCGCTCGACGTGTCGCTGCAATTGCAGGTGCTGAAGCTGTTCGACGATCTGCGCAAGCGGTTCGGGCTGACCTATCTCTTCGTCTCGCACGATCTCGCCCGGGTCTTCGGCTTCGCCGACCGTGTGGCGGTGATGTATCTCGGCAAGATCGTCGAGATCGGGGCGGCCGCCGATATAGTCCGCGCCGCGGCGCATCCCTATACCCGGGCGCTGCTCGCCGCGGCGCCGTCGCCCGATCCGGTGTTCGAGGCCTCGCGCGAGGTGCCGAGCCTGATGGGCGACGTACCAAGCCCGGCCAACCCGCCTTCCGGCTGCCGTTTCCACACCCGCTGCCCGCATGTGATGCCGCTGTGTCGCGACGTCGAGCCGCTGATGCAGCCGGTGGACGGAAGGCAGCAAGCCGCTTGC
This sequence comes from Mesocryomonas lacus, assembly GCF_055730135.2. Lineage (NCBI taxonomy): Bacteria > Pseudomonadati > Pseudomonadota > Alphaproteobacteria > Hyphomicrobiales > Aurantimonadaceae > Mesocryomonas > Mesocryomonas lacus. Next base: position 26,264 of record NZ_JBUZWE020000020.1, read on the forward strand.
CACCTGATCGGTGCCACGCCCACCGCACCTGCGATGGCCGAGACCATCCTTCAACCCACCCTATGATCATGACCGGAGTGCCCCCCTTGTCCACCGTCCAGCCGTCCGAAGCCTTTCCGCCCCATGCCGACGAGATCGCCACTGCCATGGCGACGGCGCTGAACTATGATGACCTTTCCGCCGAAGTCGACCGGACGGTGGCAGCGGCCCTTGAAGTCGCCGGCATTGCCGGAGCCAAGCGGCTGTTCCTCGCCGGCTCAGGCGACAGCTATTTCGCCGTCCTGTCCGCGGCGCCCGCGCTGGCGCGCTGGACCGGCCTTCCGGTACAGGCCATGACCGCGATGGAGCTTGCCCGCTACCAGATCCCGGTTCTCGGCGAAGGCGACGTCGTGGTCAGTGTCTCGAATTCGGGATCCTCGTCACGGGCCCGCGAATGCGTCGCTCTTGCGAAGAGCCAGGGCCTTGCCACCCTCGGCATCACCGGCACGCTGGACGGTCCGCTGGCCAAGAACGCGGACGCGGTGATTCACCGACCCGTCGGCGATATTGCCAGCATTCCCGAGCGCTATGGCCGCTGCTACCTGAACTTCGCTGAGTATGTCGCCGTGCTGCAAGCGCTCTACGTGTTCGGCATCGAGCTCGGACTGAAGCGCGGCACGCTCGACAAGACCATGGCGACGAAGCTGCGGGCCGACCTCGAAGCCGCGGTTGCCGTTCTCCCGGCGACGGCGGCGGCAATCGATGCGACGGCACGACGCGTCGCGAAGGACATCACCGGGACCGAAACCGTGTTCGCCATCGGCGCCGGGCCGAGCCGCGGAACCGCCGCCTATTCCGCCGCCAAGTTCCATGAACAGATGCCGATCAACGGCGTCCACCAGGACCTCGAGGAATGGGCGCATCTCGAATACTTCCTGACCTATTTCTCCTGGCGCGAGCGCTCGGTGGCGCTGGTCATCGCCCCGCCCGGCAACAGCGCCGATCGGGCGCGCGAAATCGTCGAAGGCATGGCAGGCGCCGGCGGCCGCGCGCTTCTTGTTGCACCCGCCTCGGCCGCGATCGAGGGCGCCTTCGCGCATTTCGAGATGCCGGAGGCTGTCGACGACTTCCTGTCGCCCATGGTCTACCATCTGCCGGCACAGTTGCTGGTCCTCTACATGGCCCATCTCGCCGGCATCCAGAACATCCCGCTGCGCCGCACCGACGGCTTCCGCCTGATCGCCGCCAGCGGAATCCGCGACGACGTGGCAACGCTGGCCTGATGAGTAAGCCCGATCTCCTGATCCTCGGCCAGATCACCGTCGACCATGTCGTGCCGGCGGCGCCAGGGCCGTGGGTGGAGCGTGTAGGGGGCAATGCGCTCTATGCCGCGGCCGGCGCGCGGCTGTGGCTGGACCCGGCGCGGATCGGGCTGGTGTTCCGCCGGGGTCCGGACTTTCCGGTCGACGTCGAGGCGGTGCTCGGCGCGGCAGGGATCCAGCACATCCGCCGCCGGGACGTCGCCCTCCCCCATCTGACAGAGTGGATCGTCTACGAGACCGGCGGTTCGCGCCGCTGCCTGCCGAAGAACGCACCGCTGCAGCACATCGGTGCCGAGGGCGAAGTGGGTGATGTCGATGTCTATCTTGACTATCTCCTCCAGTTCTCGCCGGAGGCGCGCGATCTGCCGGCCGAATGGCTGCCGGCGAAAGCCGTGCATCTCGCGCCGCAGGTACGCAACCGGCATCCCGACAGCCTGGCTTTCCTCAAGGGGCAGTCGGATTTCATCTCCGTCGATCCCTCGCCCTTCACCGCCAAGCGTCATGATGCGCGGGGCCTGGCAGGCGCCCTTGCCGGCGCCGACGCGATCCTGCCGAGCGAACTGGAAAGCGGACATCTCGCCGGCGGCGGTTGGGATCAGGCGGTTCGCGACCTGCGGGCTGCAGGCTTTGCCGAAGTGGTGATCAAGCGCGGCGCCGACAGTGTCCTCCTCGGCGCGGGGGACATTGTCTCCCACGTGCCGGTCTCGCCAGTGGTGCTGGCCGATCCGACAGGAGCCGGCGACAGTTTCGGGGGTGCCTACGCCGCCTGTCGCATGCTCGGCTTTACGCCCTTCGAAGCCGTGCGTCGCGCCATTGTCGCCTCGGGCATGGTCGTCGGCACCGAGGGTGCGGAAGCTGCGCTGGCGCTCGATCCCGGCGAAGCGCACCGCCGCCTCGCGGCCTCAAGCTGAGGCAAGACGCCGATGATCCGCGTCCAATCCCGCCCAGAGGTCGAGAATGCTTCGAGCGGTAGCCGCTGGGCAAAGACGGCGATGACGCAGCAATTCCTCGCGGACAAGGGCATCGGTCCCCGCCGACCAGGCCAGCATGAAGGGCTGATGGCTGATCGGGGATATCACGGCCTCGTCGCGGATCGCCACGAGCCGCTCGACACAGGACGCAGCCTCTCCCTCAGGGAAGAATTGCCGGATCTCTCTGCGGGCGGCAGGATCGTTTCCGAGTTCGCGATAGGGTACGGCGAACAGACTCGTCTCGAGCCAGCGACGGTGAACGGCAAGGCTCCCATCGGCCGCGGTCCCGCCAAGGAAGGCCGCGAGGCGAAGGGCGCGGTCGGCGCGCTCACCCTCAAGGGCGGCGCGCAGACAGATGAGCGCGTGTCCCGGCATCAGCGGTGTGCCCGTCTTTCCCGGCAGGCGGGAAACCGGCAGGCTGACCGGACGACTCGCAAGACCGGCGGCATCCGCGGCGAGATAGTCGGTCGTGAACGTCATGGTGTGTCGACCCCGCGCCCAACGCTTCAAGGCCGGGACGTCGCCGGCATCATCGAGACTTTCCGGCGGGACGAGTTCCTCGGCGAGGAGAGCGAGAAGGAAGCGGAGGCCTTCCGTGAGCACGGCCTCAGTCTTGGGATCGGAGAAACAAGTGACCCCTTCGGTCGCGAGGTGACAAAGCAGCGACCAGACGAGTCCGGTCTGCGTCCGGTGCCATCGTGGAACGAAGGGATGCTCTGCCTCGCCGTCGCGTTTGGTCCTGCGGCAGACGTCCAGCGCCCCCTCCCAGCTGTCGATCTCCATGTCCCGACCGGGCCTTTGGAAGAGTTGGAACGGGCCTCCATTGTAGTAGGTCAGGCCGAGCAAGTGGCCGGCGGCATCCCGTGCGCCGGCGACAAGGCGCGCATCCATGCGCGTCAGCAGCGGCGCGATCGCCGGATGGGCCTCCTCGATCGGCGCGATCAGCTCGCGGTCGGCCCAGAGCGACGCCTCCGCACGCTGTGCATAGAAGACGTCGGGGCCGGTTCCCGCCGTCAGCGCCGCCTCGATCTCCAGGTCGTATCGCCCCGCCACGCAGTCGGCGATCACCGCATCGCCGCACTCCCTGCAGTAGCGGTCCAGATTATCGCGGACGATATCCGCGCGAACATCCCAGAACGCGAAGGCAAGCGGTCCGCCGCTTCCTGCCGCCTCCCCGCCGTGCAAGCCCACCGGAGTCCCCACCATGTCTGATCTCCTCATCCGCGGCGGCAACCTACTCGCTTCCGCCGATTGCGAAAGGCTTGACGTCGCCGATGTGCTTATCCGCAGCGGCGTCATCGCGGCAGTGGGGCCCGATCTCGATGCCGGGGACGCCGATGTGCTCGACGCGACGGGAAGGCTCGTGATCCCGGGCCTAATCAATGCGCACCTGCACTCGCCCGGCAATCTGATGCGCGGGACGCTCGACGGGATGCCCCTCGAAGTCTTCATGCTCTACGAGGTCCCGCAGACCGACGGCGACACGGAGGATCCGGCACTGGTCCGCCTGCGCACGCTGATGGGTGCTGCGGAAATGCTGAAGCTCGGCATTACCAGCGTGGCCGACGACGCCTTCTTTGTGCCGCTGGCCTCGACCGCGGCGATCGACGCCCTGTGCGGCGCCTATGCCGAGAGCGGAATGCGGGCGACCATCGGGCTCGATCAGCCGATCGTCGTCGAGTACGAGAAATTCCCGTTTCTCGCCGATCTCCTGCCAACTCATCTCAAGGACAGAATGGACGCGCTGCCGCGCGAGACGGCCGCAGGGATGCTTGTCCATTACGACCATCTGCTCGCACGCTGGCACGGTGCAGCCGACGGCAGGATCGGCGCTGCCGTCTCCTGCTCAGCGCCGCAGCGGGCGACGCCCGACTATCTCGCCGCCCTGTCAGCGCTGTCGAAGGAACATGACCTCCCCTTCTTCTGCCACATCCTGGAGACGAAGCTCCAGCGCGTGCTCGGCGAGGAGAAATACGGACACTCTCTGGTGCGCTATGCCGACGATCTCGGCATCCTCGACGAGCGCATGCAGGTCATACACGCGATCTGGGTAGACGAGGGCGATATTGCTATCCTGGCGCGCCGCGGCGTCACCGTCGCGCACAATCCGGTCTGCAACATGCGGCTCGGCAGCGGGGTCATGCCCTTCCGCGCCCTTCGGGACGCCGGTGTGTCGCTCTGTCTTGGCACGGACGAGGCGGTGAGCGACGACAGCCACAACCTCTGGGGCGCAATCAAGGCGGCGGGCATCGTGCATGCACTGTCCGATCCCGATTTCGACCGATGGCCGAAGGCGCCGGAAATCCTGTCCGCCGTCTGGGAAGGCGGCAACCGGATGATGCGGCGCCCCGTCCCGCTGGGCAGGATCGAGCCCGGCTACGTCGGCGACCTTGCGATCCTCGATCTCGACAAGCCGGCCTATTGGCCCTTGCACGATATCCGCCGTCAGCTCGTCCTCAACGAAACCGGCGCATCGGTCATCCATACGGTAGTCGGCGGCACGGTGGTCATGCGCGATCGATGGCTGACGACGATCGACGAAGTGGCGCTCCTTGCCGATATTCGAAAACTGGAACCAGGTCTGAGGGCCCAGGCCGCGGCGCTGCGGGAAAGCGCAACCGAGGTGGAGCCCTTCTATCGCAAAATGGTTCGGATGGCCGCCGGCCGCGACGTCGGCTTCACCCGCTGGATCGGCCGATGAGCGCGTCGGCCCCCGCCGACGGCCGCGACTTCCGCGGCTATGGCGAGCATCCGCCGCGCGTCGTCTGGCCTAACGGCGCCCGTGTCGCGGTCTCCCTTGTCCTGAATGTCGAGGAGGGTGCGGAACGGACGCTTTCCTCCGGCGACGAGAGAAACGAGGCAATGTACGAGGTCCAGGAGGAACTCGTCGGCGAGCGGGACTTCTGCATGGAGAGCCATTTTGAATATGGCAGCCGCGCGGGCTACTGGCGGATCATGCGCGTGCTGGCCGAGGCCGGTGTCGTGTCCACCTTAAACCTATGCGCCCGTGCACTCGTCCGCACACCCTGGCTCGGCCAGCATGCTGTGGCGAACGGCCACGAGCTGATGTGCCATGGCTGGCGCTGGGAGCATCACAACGCAATGGCCGAGGACGAAGAGCGCGAAACCATCGCGCGCTCGGTCGAGGCGATCCGCAAGATAACGGGCATCCGTCCCGTTGGCTGGCACGTCAAGAGCCACCCGTCAGTCAACACCCGCCGCCTGCTGATGGAAGAGGGTGGATTCCTCTATGATTCCAACAGCTACAACGACGACCTGCCGGTGACGTTGCGCGCGGGCGAAAAACCCTATGTCGTCCTGCCCTATGCCTTCGATACCAACGATATGAACTTCTTCGGCACCCGCCGTTTCGTCCATGCGGAGGATTTCTCGAGCTACTGCCGGGACGCCTTCGACTGGCTGCACGAGGAAGGCGCGACGACACCGAAAATGATGACGATCGGTCTGCATAACCGGATTCTCGGCCGCCCAGGCCGTATTGCGGGCCTCCGGGATTTTCTCGCACATCTAAAGTTCCGCGGCGGTGCCTGGATTGCTCGGCGCGACGAGATCGCGGCCGAATGGCTGAAACAGACGACATGATACGACCTTCCCCTTCAAAGGCCTCCTGATGCACATCCACATCATCAACCCCAACACCACGGCGGCCTTTACCGCCGCCGACCAGCGGGCGGGGACCGCGGCCGCCGGCATCGGCACCCGCGTCACTGCCAGCGAGCCGCGGGATGGCACGCCGTCGATCGAGAGCCATTTCGAGGAGGCGGTCGCCACCATTGGCGTCATCGAGGAAATCCGACGGCTGGAAGCCGAGCGCGTGGACGCCTTCGTGATCGCCTGCTTCGGCGATACGGGCATAGGCGCGGCGCGCGAGGTTGCCAGCGTCCCGGTCGTCGGGATGACGGAAGCTGCCCTGTTCGCGGCAGCACTGATCGCCGATACCTTCTCGATCGTCACGCTGCCGGCGCGCACCCGGATCCATTCCCACCGTGTCGTCGCCTCGCTTGGTCTCGGCCTTGCGGGACGCTGCCTTCCCATCCGCGCCGTCGATGTGCCCGTGCTTTACGACGAGACTGAAGAGGAAGCGGTGCTGAAGGCCATCCTGGCGGAAGGACGGCTGGCGATCGACGCGGACGGAGCAGAGGCGATCGTGCTCGGCTGCGCCGGGATCGGGCATCTCGCCGGCCCGATTGCCGCCACGCTGGGTATCCCGGTGATTGACGGGGTCGCGGTCGCCGTTGGCATGGCCGAGACACTAGTGCGCTGCGAGCTATCCACCTCGAAACACGCGAGCTATGCCGCGCCGCCAGCGAAGTCTCTTTCGCCCCGCTTTGCCGCGCTGCTTCCGCGCAGTGATAATTCCTGAAGGAGCACGCCATGCTGCAGAGTCAGAACCGATACAGCTTTTCTCCGATCACGCAGCGCCCGGACTATGTCTGGCCGAACGGCAAGCGGCTCGCTCTCTATTTCTCCCTCGGTATCGAGGAATATGTCTTTGGCGAGGGCATGACCGAGGATCTGTTTCCAGGCGCCCCGAAGCCCGACGACGTCAACACGTCGTGGCGCGACTATGGCAACCGCGTCGGCGGGTTCCGGCTGATCGAGCGGTTCACTCAGTTCGACATGCCACTAACGATCCTCCTCAACACTGCGGTCTACGACCACTCGCCGGACCTCATGGATTTCGCCCGCGCGAAAGGATGCGAGATCATCGGACACGGCATTACCAATTCCGACACGCTCGTAGGCCGAACGCCGCAGGACGAGGCGGCCTACCTCACGTCCGTCGCCGACCGTATCGAGGGCAAGGAAGGCTATCGGCCCGGTGGCTGGTCCAGCCCTTGGCTCGCCCATACCGAGGCAACCATCGATCTTCTGAAGGAGGCCGGTTATCGCTACCTCATGGACCTGAGAATGGACGACCAGCCAGTCTGGCTCACAACCCGCTCGGGTCCGCTGCTATCGATCCCCTACGCGCTCGAACTGAACGATTCCTCGACCATCATCGGGCGGCAAGCGAGCGCCACAGATTTCGAGCGTATGATCATCGACGAGTTCGACGAGATGCTGGAGGCCTCGAAGGATCAGCCGCTGGTGATGTCTGTCGTTGTTCATTCGTTCATCTCCGGCCAGCCCTTTCGCCTGCGCGCGCTGACGCGTGCCCTTCAACACATCGCGTCGCGGCGGGACGAGGTCTGGATCACCCAGCCCGGCGAGATAGCTGCGTTTATCGAAACCGCTCCCGAGCGCGCGGTCTGATACGGCACCCACGTCCCGCAGTGGGAAAAGGGTATGAGGTCGGTATCATGCTGGATCCTACACCGGCTCCGCCAAAGCATCGTTGCAAGACAACCTCGTTTGACGACATCAGAGGTAATCGTACGGCGCTTCCCGGGCGTATCGTAAGGGTACAAGCTGATCACAATCGGTGCTGGGAGACAAAATTTCAAACGTCGGGGCTGAGCCGAAAGCTGACTGTCAGCTCATCGTGCAAATTCGCGAACAGCCACTGTTCTGCACAAGGATCGCGGGCATAATGTCCCTTCTCGCGCTTCTGGCGAAAACTGCTAATGGCAATTTTGAGAGGACGGTTACCGAAAGCGTAATGCATTTCTCATGGAGGCCGAGGTGGCGGGCAGGCCCAATTTGAACGTCGCCAGTCGCCGCCCTGTGGCCGTCTACAGCGGAGTATAGCAACTTAGATTCGCCGGGACCCTGCGTTCTGACAAGGACATACGAAGCTTCAGGCATACCAGAGGCTGAGCACTTTCCCTGCCGCGCCGCCCCTATGCCGAGACGCCGTGGCACTGCCGGACGATGTCGCGAAATCGCCGGCCCGCCGCAGTCAGCGGGCGGCTTCGCTCGTAGCGCAGGTGAAACTTGATGCCATAGCGAAGGGGCACGGACCCCTCCACTTCGACGAGTTCGAACTGGGAACGCAGCGTCGCCGCATAGTGGTCGGGCAGATAGCCGACATGGCGGCCGCCTGCGATGAGGATGGCCGCAGCCTCGAGCCCTGAGGCAACTGCAGCGTGTTCCAGCCGCAGCGCGGCCAGCAAACCGGCGCTGTGCGGATCGGCAAAGCGCGTTACCACGGAGTAGCGGAGTGGCGAGAGGTCGTCGACCGTCGGCACCTCCTCCCCCCCGCGGACATAGAGCCTGAACTCCTCGTCGAAAAGCTCGTGCCGGACTGAATCCTGATCCTGCGGCGCGGCACCATTGATGCTGAGATGCAAACGCCGGGCGTGCAGTTCGCGCACCAGATCGGCCGGCGGACGCACCACGACCTGGAGGCGGACCGCCGGGGCCTCTGCCCCTAGCAACGCCAGCGCCTCTGCGACGCGGCAGGCGGGATTGCTGAGACAGTTATCGGCAATGCCTACGATCAGCTCCCCGGTGAGGATGTTGCGCGCTTGGTTCAGGTCATCACGGACCGCGTCGAGTGTGTCGCAGGCGGCGATGGCGGCCGAGAGGACCGTCTCTCCAAGCTCGGTCAACTCGAAGCCGGCGGGGCCTCGTAGGCAAAGGCAGCCGCCGAGCCGGAGCTCCAGCGCCTTGATGTGGCGGCTGATGGTCGAGCGGTCCATGTGCAGGCTGAATTCCGCCGCAGAAAGTCCGCCGCTGGACGCGACGACCCGGAAGATCCGCATCAGTCGAAGGTCACTCTCAGTCAAAGTCGCGATCGGCATTGGTGAGGCATAGTTCATGTTGCAGATCATACAAGCATGGTTTCCGCATTAGCAATTGCGATACTGCTTCAATACAGGCATCGTAATGAAGAGATTAAACATTGTGCGAATGCATGTTCAATAATCGTTCAGACTGCAGCAGAAATGACCATTGAGGAAGCCATGTCCCAGCCGCTGACCGTCGCTCCTGCCGAGCGCCACAAAACGTTTCTCTACGCGCCCTACGTCAGCGACCTCGACAGCCTCGACGCCGATATCGTCTTCATCGGCATGCCCTACGGCAACGCCTACGAGCCGCACGCCGTCTCAAACGACCAGACCCGGGCGCCCGACGCCGTGCGCGCCGTGACCGATCGGATCTCCCGCGGTCTCGAGCGCTACGACTTCGACGTCGGCGGGACAATCTACGACGACCGGGCGGTGAAAACCGTGGACGTCGGCAACGTCCCCTTCGACATCGCCGATCACCGCGGCCACTTCGCCCGCGCCGAGGCGGCGATGCGCAAGATCCTGAAGGCCGGCGCCATGCCGATCACAGTAGGCGGCGACCACGGCATCCCGATTCCAATTTTTCGGGCGCTCGAGGATGCCGACGGCGAAGGGCCAATCACACTGATCCAGGTCGACGCCCACATTGACTGGCGCGACCACGTCAACGGCGTCTCCGACGGCCTCTCCAGCCCCATCCGCCGCGCTTCCGAGATGGACCACATCGGCGACATCTACCAGATCGGTATCCGCTCGGCCGGCAGCGCACGGCCCGAGGAAGTGGCAGCGGCCAAATCCTACGGCGCCAACATCATCCCGGCCTTCGAGGTGCATGACCTCGGCATCGACGCGATCATCGACCGTATTCCCAATGGCGGGCGCTACTACATCACCATCGACGCCGATGGCCTCGATCCCTCAGTGATGCCTGCGGTCGAAGGCCCGGCGCCGGGCGGACTGACATTCCACCAGGTGCGCAAGCTTATCCACGCGCTGGTCCGTAAGGGCCGGGTACTGGGCATGGACATCGTCGAAATCACGCCCTCGATCGACCTCAACAACATCACCAGCGTCGTGGCCGGCAGGCTGATCGTCAACCTGATCGGCGCGGCCGTGCGCGCCGACTACTTCGAGCCCGCCGCCGCCTAAAAGTAACCTGCCTCCCCCGAGCCGAACCCGCGACCTTTCCTCAACCAGGAGCCTTCCCATGCCGCCTATCACCCGCAGGCACTTCGGACTCATCGCCGGGGGCGCTGCACTGACCACCACGCTGTCGACGCGGCTCGCCTTCGCCGAAACGACGCTCGAGAGGATTAAACGTACCGGCACGGTCACCGTCGGCACGGAAGCGGCTTATCCGCCGTTCGAATTCGTCAAGGACGGTAAGATCGTCGGCTACGGCAGCGACATACTTGTGGAGGTGGTCAAAGCCCTCGGTGTCAAAGTCGAGCAGCTGGACCTGCCCTGGCAGGGCATCCTGCCGGGCGTCCTCGCCGGCAAGTTCGACTTCGTCGCGACCACCGTCGGCATCAACGAGGAGCGTGCGAAGCGCTACGCCTACACGCTCCCGATCGCCGACGGTCAGCCATATGCGGCCAAGCGCAAGGGTGATCCGATGACCAAAGCCGAGGACCTGAACGGCAAGGTCGTCGCCACCCAACTCGCCTCCTCGACCGAGCCGACAACGCGCGACTTCGACGCAAAGCTGAAGGCCGCCGGCGGCAGCGGCTATGCCGATCTGAAGCTCTTCACTGCCTTCCCCGAAGCCTACCTGGCGCTCGCCAACGGCGAGGTGGACTCGGTGATTCAGTCGCTACCGACACTTGCCGTCCTGGTCAAGGAACGCCCGGAGACCTTCGAGCTTCTCGGGCCGGTCGATGTCGAAGGAGGCTACACCTATCTCGCCTGGGTGACCCGTCCGGAGGACACTGACCTCCGCGACTTCATCAGCGGCGTCATCAAGACGATGCGCGACGACGGCCGCCTCGGCGAGCTGCAGGAGAAATGGTTCGGCTTCAAGATGGAAATCCCCGACACGGGCTACCTTCCGCCGAACGCCCTTTGACCTCAAGCGGAGATCGGGCTTGTCCTTCCAGTTCGACTACCTGCTTTCCGTCATGCCGGCGCTGGCGACGGCGGCGCTGATCAATGCCCGGCTCGCGGCGATCATCATCGTGATCGCGGTGATCGGCGGGACGGGGCTCACCATCCTGCGCTCGCTGAAGATTACCGCGGTCAACGCGGCGCTTGCCGGCCTTATCTCGTTCATTCGCGGCACCCCGCTACTGATCCAGATTTTCCTGTTCTACTACGTCATTCCCGTGTTCGGCATCGACCTGAGGCCTGAGGCGGCGGGCGTTGCGGCCATCGCGCTGAACAGCGCCATCTTCATTACCGAGATGATGCGCGGGGGCCTGCAGACCATCGACCCCGGACAGATCGAAGCGGCGAGCGCACTGGCCCTGTCGCGCCGGGCGATCTGGCAGAAGGTCATCCTGCCGCAGCTGTTCCGGAAGATTCTGCCGGTGCTGGTCAACGAGATCACCATCGTCGTCAAGGGTACGGCACTTCTTTCCGTCATCACCGTCGTCGACGTTCTGCGCACCGCCCAGCCGATTTCCAGCGCCAGTTACCGCCCGTTCGAGACGCTGGTCGGCGCGGCCCTTTGCTTCCTTGTCCTCAATCTCGCGGTCATAGCGGTCGGCACCGTCCTTGAACGCGGCACCGCCGATGCGAGGGCATAGCGAGCATGACATTCGATACCGGCATTCTTCTTCAGTACTGGCCGCTGTTTCTAGAGGGCGCTTGGCTGACCATCCGTATCACCGCTGCCGCCTTCGTCATCGGCTACGCCATCGGCATCGTCCTCGCCCTCCTGTCGCTGGTGCCGAGCCCCGTGACACGCGGTTTCGTCAAGACCTATGTGATCGTGCTGCGGGCGATCCCCTTCATCATCATCGTCTTCCTCGTCTATTACGGCCTGCCCTTCTCCGGCATCCGTCTTCCTGCGGTCATCACCGGCACGATCGCTCTGTCGCTGTTCGCCAGCGCCTACTACGCCGAGATCGTGCGCGCAGCGATCCTCGCGCTGCCGAGGGGCCAGTTTGAGTCGGCGCGAGTGATCGGCATGTCGCCCCTGCAGTCGATGCGCCATGTCGTCTTCCCGCAGATCGTGCGGGGGCTTATTCCGCCCTCAACCAACATGACACTCACGATGATTAAGGAATCAGCGGTGCTGAGCTCGATCACCGTCGGCGAGCTGACCTTCCAGAGTCTGATCGTCCAGGGCAACACCTTTGCGCCTTTCGAGGCCTTCGCTGCGGTGACACTACTCTACTGGCTGATCAGCCTGGTGGTTGCGCAGGCCGCCGCTTGGCTGGAACGCCGATTCGGCCAGGCGGAGCGCGAGAACGTCTCCCGCAGCAGGCTGGCAGCAAGCTTCCTGTCGTTCGACCGGAGGGATGCATGAAGCCCGACCTCGCCCTCAGCGTCAGCGCCCTTAGCAAGAGTTTTCGAGGCGTGCGGGCCCTCAACGAAGTGTATCTCGATGTTTCAAAGGGCGAGGTTGTCGCCCTAATCGGCCCAAGCGGTTGCGGCAAGAGCACGCTGCTTCGCTGCCTGACTTGGCTCGAGCAGCCAAGCGATGGCTTCATCCTCGTTGACGGCAAGCCCTTGGGCCGAGAGCGGGTCGGCGACACGATCCGTCGCCAGACCCGGCAGGAGATCGACTCCATGCGGCCGCGTATCGGCATGGTGTTCCAGCAGCTGAACCTCTGGCCACATGTCTCGGCCCGCGAGAACATTATCTTGCCACAGATGGTGGTGCTGGGCCGCTCGCGCGCCGAAGCGACGGCCCGCGCCGACGAGCTCCTGGGAAGCCTCGGCCTCGGCAGCAAGGCCGAGCGTTTCCCCTACGCGCTTTCCGGCGGCCAGAAGCAGCGGGTGGCGATAGCCCGAGCGCTGGCCATGGATCCGACGCTCATGCTGTTCGACGAGCCGACGTCTGCGCTCGATCCGGAACTCGTCGGCGAGGTGCTGACGTTGCTACGCGATCTCGCCGCCACGGGCATGACCATGGTGGTCGTCACCCACGAGATCGGCTTCGCCGCGCATGTCGCCGACCGCATTGCCTTCATGGAGGCCGGCCGGATCATCGAGGACGGCAAGGCGAGCCAAGTGATGACCGCCCCGAAGGATCCGCGCGTCGCTGCCTTCCTCGCGCTCATCCATGCCGGCGGCGACGCCTTCTAACGGTGTTGCCGCGGGAGGCTTTCCGCCAGACAAGGAGTGAAGATGCCCCGTATCGACCGACCCTATGTGGGCATCCCTTCGTTCCTGCGGGCGCCGATCTGCCAGGACATCGCGACGCTCGATGCCGCCATCGCCGTCTACGGTGTTCCCTTCGACGAAGGCTCCCCGTTCCTGCCGGGAACGCGCATGGGGCCGCGGGCCATCCGCGAGCATTCGCTGCGGTTCACCGGCGGCGTCTACGATCCGGCGACGCGCCGCAGCCTGCTCGTCGAGGAGCTGGAACAAGGCCTCATCGCCGACGTTGGTGACGTCGACATCGCGCCGACCAATGTCGTCCGGAGCTTCGAGAATATCACCGCGACGGTGCGCGGCATCCTTGACCGCGGCGCGCTGCCGGTCGGCCTCGGGGGCGACCATTCGATCGCCTATCCAATTTTCCGCGCCTTCGATCGCCCCGTGCACATCCTGCATTTCGACGCCCACATGGACTATGCCGAGGACGCCGATGGACTGCGGTTCACCAACGGCCACGCCTTCCGCCACATGACCCGTCTGGAGACGGCGCTGAGCCTGACGCAGATCGGCATCCGGAGCCTGCGCAGCTCGCGCCAGCAGCACGACGACATCGAGGCCGGCGGCAACCGTGTCGTTACCATGCCCGAATTCCACCGCCTCGGCCCCGCCGGCATCGCCGCGCTCCTGCCGGAAGGTGCGCCGGTCTATGTCAGCATCGATATTGACGCGCTCGACCTGTCGCTGGTGCCGGGCTGCGTCTCCGGCGAGCCGGACGGCCTCACCTATGCGGAGCTGCGCGACTCGCTGAAACTCGTTGCTGAACGCAACGAGGTCGTCGGCTTCGACCTCGTCGAGGTCAACCCGCCACTCGACGTCGGCACGGGAGCCACCGCTTATCTCGCCGCGACGGTCATCATCGGTTTTCTTGGCGAGATCTGCGCCCAGCCGCGCTGGCAGCACAAGCGACATATTGCCTGAAACCCACGAGGAGGACATCGTGCACACCGACCATCCCGTTACTATTCCCGCTCGCAGCGGCAAGGCGGCGCTCGTCAGGAAGGGCCAGATCGTTAGGGTCATCAATACCCATGGCGATCAGGTCGTCGACACTTGGGCCTTCAATGCCGAGGACCGCAGCGAGTTCATGTCGATGGAGCACAGCCGTGCCCACATCCTGAAGATCATTCCGATCGTTGGCGACACCATGCTGACCAACCGTCGCCGGCCAATCCTTACCCTCATCGAGGATACCTCGGGCGGCATCCACGACACCCTCGTGGCGGCCTGCGACAAGCATCGCTACGCTTTCCTTGGCGTCGAGGGCTATCATGACAACTGCGAGGACAACCTGCACGCCGCCATGCAGGAGATCGCTCTCGACGCACCGGAAACGCCGAGCCCGCTGAACCTCTTCATGAACATCCCGGTGAAGCCGGACCGCACGATCTCGTTCGAAGCGCCAGTGTCGACCCCGGGCAGCTTCGTCGCCCTGAGGGCGGAGATGGACCTCGTCATCGCCTTCAGCGCCTGCCCGCAGGACATCCTGCCGATCAACGGCGTCGGCCATCCGCCAACGGAAGCCCATTTCACGGTCGGCGAATGATCGGCGGCTGCGCCTGCGCGCCGCTATCCTTCGCCGCCACCGCCTGCGACGAGACCGTCCCCGGCGGCTTCGGCTGGAGCTTTGAGGTCAATGCCGGCCAATACATCACCCTCATCGACGTGGAGGGCCGGCAGGCCGCCGATTTCGTCGCGCTCCGCCGCGACGATCTTTCCGAGGTGCTCTCACCAGTCCACACCCGCAGGCGCAACCTGTCGCTGTTCGTCGAAGTCGGCGAGTTCCTCGCCTCCTCGCGCGGTCGACCGATGTTCGAGCTTGTGGCCGACACGGTGGGGAACCATGATTCCAACGTGCCGGCATGCGACCCGACCCGCTATGCCGTCGACTTCGGCGTGCCCGGCCACCGCAACTGTTTGGAGAACATGGCCGAGCCGCTGGCGCCCTACGGCATCGACGTTCTGCACGTTCCCGAGCCGTTCAACTTCTTCCAGAACGGGCCGGTGACCCCCGATGGCCGGATGACGGTGACCGATCCGGTTAGCCGGCCGGGCGACCATCTCGTGCTCAGGGCACTGATGGACGTCGTCTGCGCCGTATCGCCCTGCCCGCAGGACATCATCCCCGGCAACGGTTTGGTGGTCACGGACATCCGCATCGTCGTTTCCGACACGCCGCCGACGCCCGGAAAGGACTGAGCCATGCCACTTTTGATGAAGAACCCCGACGTGGCACCGCTGCCGCCGGAATGCTGCCGCGAGATCGTCCACGGAACCGCGGCCGACCTTGCCGTCGGCCGCGGGCAGCTGCTGACCATCGAGGATGTCGCGGGCGACCGCACGGCGCAGCTCTTCGCCTTCACCGACGCCGAACGCGACGAGTTCCTGTCGCCTCACCACACGCGGGTGTTCAGCAATTCCTACCGGCTGACCCTAGGCATGCGCCTCGTGACGAACCGGCGGCGGCCGCTTATGGTGCTCGGACGCGACAGTGCGGGGACGAACGACCTCCTGATGCCGGCCTCGACGGGCGCCTCGCTCGAAGCTGTCGGACTCTCGGGACCGGGTTGCGTCGAACTTCTCGCCGGTGCCATCGCGGCCAGCGGCGTTGCCGCACGCAAGCATCCCGATCCGGTGAACCTTTTCATGAATGTCGCCGTCGAGCAGACCGGGCGTCTCAGTCCGACGCCTTCGGCGCCCGCCCCGGGGCGACTCGTCACCTTCCGCGTCCTGATCGACTGCCGCGTCGTCGTCGTCGCCGCGCCGAACGATCTTGGCATCTCTGACGGACAGGGCGCCCTGCTTGTCCGCGTCCACAACGAGCTCTGAGGGTCGACCCGATGTCCGACAGACCAATGACCACAATCCCCGCCGGACACGGCAAAGCGCTATTCCTAACGGCGGGACAGACCGTGCGCCTGGTCAACACATACGGCACTCAGGTCGTCGACTGCTGGGCCTGGAATGCCGAGGATCTCGGAGAGCACATGTCGATGGAGGCGAGCCGCGTCTGGAACCAACGGCTGAACCCCGTCGTCGGCGACAGCTTCGTCACGACGCTCCGGCGGTCGATACTGACGCTCGTCGAAGATACCTCCCCGGGCGTGCACGACAGCTTCATGGCGGCCTGCGACTGTCACCGCTACCGGCTGCTCGGCGTCGAGACCTATCATCGCAACTGCCTCGACAACATGTTCGAGGCCGTGACCGAGGCCGGCAAGGTCGCGCCGGTGCCGATCCTCGCCTCGTTCAACATCTTCATGAACATCGCCGTCGCCGCCGACGGGCGCAGCCTGCTGACCGGCCCTACACCGGGGCGTCCCGGTGACCATGTCTGCCTGCGCGCCGAGATGGACTGTCTCGTCGCCTTCAGCGCCTGCCCTCAGGACATCGTCCCGATCCAGGGCGGCGCGACGAACACGCCACGGGACGCGCATTTCGAAGTCCTCGACGATGCCTTCGCATTGATTCCGCCGTCCGCCAGCTGGCGACCATCGCCCTAGGCATGTGTTTCGCCCAAAGCCATCGGCTCGCAGCTGCATCGGATCTGCGGCGCTGCGTTGATTATTTTGGGCGCTCGGCTTCCTAACGGCTGCCGGATGTGTCTCTCACGTTACCAAGACGATCATTTTTTGCAGTTCAAAATGCGCACGTAAGTCCACCTTAAGGACGCGTCGATGACCCGCGCTGTTCGACTAGCGATCGAAGTTTCCTTCTCGCGGTCATCTCCCCCGACCAAACAATGGTGGAGCAAAGGCGATCTCTTTCGGCCGCGCCTTCACTCCACAAGGCAAGGACGTCCCGTACCCAATAAATCGTGTTTGCTCTTAAACAAACGATGCCTTTGGTCTCGCTGACAATGTGCGGGAGTGTGAGAGATGGCCACCAAGCTGCATGGAAGCGGATTTCTCGCTTCTTTCGAAATCACAGATTGAACATAGAAGCTCCCCAACTCCGCCCCCCTACCGGGGCTCAGGCAAAATTTCGCCGTTTGGGTACCGGACCGGTTCGGGTAGTAAAATTTTACGGTCGGCTTTCTCTCCCAATTTGGTGAAAGGCTACGGGATTGCTAACAACCGGTCTAAACCCGAAGCAACAATCAGCACCTCCTGGTTATTTTGCACCACGTCACCCCGGACCCAGCCGCCAGCTATTCCGTGTTCACAACACCGATTAGCGACCTGCTGGTTTTGTTCCGCATAATCACAGCCCGGGACCCCACTAACATCCGGGAGTCACCCTCAGCATCGACTAGCGACCTGCTGGTTTTATCCCACATAATTAAAGCCCGGGACCCAGCTAACATCCGGGAGTCACCCACCGCATCGGATGGCGACCTGCTGGTTTTATTCCGCAGCATCACAGCCCGGGACCCAGCTAACATCCGGGAGTCACCCACCGCATCGGATGGCGACCTGCTGGTTTTGTTCCGCATAATCACAGCCCGGGACCCCGCTAACATCCGGGAGTCACCCTCAGCATCGACTAGCGACCTGCTGGTTTTATTCCGCAGCATCACAGCCCGGGACCCAGCTAACATCCGGGAGTCACCCACCGCATCGGATGGCGACCTGCTGGTTTGATTCCGCATAATCACAGCCCGGGACCCCGCTAACATCCGGGAGTCACCCTCAGCATCGTCTAGCGACTTGTTGGTTTTATTCCGCAGCATCACAGCCCGGGACCCAGCTAACGTCCGGTAGTCGCCCACGACAGCAATACGCAGCCTGCTGCTTTTACCTACAGCGTGGCAGGCACAGATCTGTTTTGAAGCCGGTTTCGTACAACAGCCCCGAACGGGAGCTTCCTATTTTTTTGCGTGATGTGGGCTGAGAAGTTAGTGTCCATCACCAAAAATACCGCTCCAAGATCGTGCGCCTAGAGTCCGCGAGAATAGTTTCATCAACCATTTGCTTACGCAGTCAGCGTTTTCGAGATCCTGAAAATCGACCCGATAACGCGAAGACCTTCGATCGGTTCTGTTACCCTATGCGTTACCCGAGCGCTTCAGTAGAAAACGAGAAGAGAACCGAAACAAACTAAGTCTTTGAAAATTCTGGCAGGGGCAGCCGGGCTCGAACCGACGACCTGCGGTTTTGGAGACCGCCGCTCTACCAACTGAGCTATGCCCCTTTAGAACGATCCCCGATTAGTCGCTGGCCGCCGGCTTGGCAAGCCCTTTCGGTCGGATCGGTACAGGAATCATGGCAGTTCTCGCCGACCGTGTCGGACGAATTCCTAGCGCCAGAAGGTCAGCAGCTTGCGGCCAAGGCGGCTAAAGCGGGTCAGCGACCAGAGCTTGTCGACGAAACGGTTGGTATGCTCGAGCCGCTCGGCGAGGACTTCGGCGTGCACGGCGAGCAACGCCGACACATCGGCGCCGGGAAACTGGGCTTGCAGGGCGGTCACGGCATCAGGACCCGCGCGCGGGGTGCCCTCGATCTCGAGGGAGCCGAGGCGGGTGGCGAGGCGCAAGGCCGTCTGCTCGAACGCCCAGTCGTGAATGTCGAACACTTTCCAGTTCTCCGACCGCAGGGCATTGAAACCGCAGAGAACGACGCGGGCGTCCGGCAGCATGGCGCTGATCCAGACCGCCATGGCGTAGCCGCTGCTCGGAATCTTGCCGCCGGTATAGCGATCGGCAAAATAGCCGGTCAGATCCAGCGGGACCACCGGGCAACCCTCGTGTTCGCGCAGGCTGGCCGGTGCTTCAGTCTCGGCGACCACGAGGTTGAGGATCCCCTTCAGCCGCCCCGGTGCGAAACAGGCTGCGACCGGGCCGAGGCGGTTGCGCCGGATGACGCTTGGCCCCTCGCGACCACTGCGCAGCACCAGAAGCGCATCGCGGTCGAACCGCTCGGCGACCACACGGCGTGCATCGTTGAAGAAGACAAACAGCGTTCTACTCGGCCAGCGCGCACCGAGATCGACAGCCAGCGCCTCCTCGCTGTTGGCCACCAGGACGATCTTGTCATAAGTCGACAAGAGCGAGCGCCAGAACTCGGTGCCGGTGTCATCTACCACTGCGGATATCCATGCTGAATGATCGGTCGAGCCGGGCGGGTGCGCAAAGGTTGCGCTGCCGGCAGATAACGTTGCGGCGACGTCGCCACAAGGAGCACCGAATGTCGAGGGCATCCCGCGCGCGCCTTGCCCGGCGGCGCTTCGGCGTTGCCACGGATGGACGCATATGTCACGAGCGGGTCGACGATAAACGAGGCCCCCGTGCCATGCAGTATCCCGTGAAACACCCCGACGACTGGCGCCAGATCGGCAAGCCCGGCCTGTTCGAGCGGTTGCAGCTGCCCTTCCGCAACCGGCGTTTCCGCCAGCGGGCCAAGAGCCGCGACGGCATCGAGCTGACGCGCGTGCACCACGCCTCGGGCGATCTCGGGCGCTCCGATGTCGTGCTGATCTGCATCATGAAGAATGCCGAGAAGTACCTGCCCTCCTTCCTCGCGCACTACCGTCGGCTGGGGGTGAAACGCTTCGCCTTCGTCGACGATCGCTCGAGCGACGGCACGCGCCCTCTCCTCCTCGCCGCCAGGGATGTCGATCTCTACGAATCGAATGTCGGTTTCAGCGATGCCGGCGGGGGGCTCGCCTGGCGGGACATGCTGGTCGATCTCTATGGCCGCGGCCGCTGGTACGTCTCGATCGACAGCGACGAATACCTGATCTTTCCGGGCTGCGAGACGCGGCCGCTCTCCGCCTTCATCGCCGACCTCGAGCGGATCGGCGCCAAGCGCTCGCTGGCCTCGATGATCGACATCTATCCTGATGGGGCGCTGGGTGCCGCCCAGCAGGCGGAGGCCGCCGACGCCCTGCCGACGGCGATCTGCCCGCTCTATGACGGCGACGGCTACGGCATCGGCAACGACAAGTTCTGCACGGCCATCCGCGGCGGCCCGCGCCGCCGCCTGTTCGGCACCAACATGCGGCTGACCAAGTTCCCGGTGATCTTCGCCGACGACGCCACCCAGTTCAACGGCGGCAGCCATCATGGCCCGCTGCCGATCGCGCGGAACTTCTCGCCCGTCCAGGCCGTGCTGCTGCACTACAAATTCTCGCCGGGCGCCGTCGAGGAATTCACCGAGATCGCGGCACGCGGCACCCACTACAACGGGGCCAGCTACTACAAGTCGATCGTCGGCCATGCCGGATTCAACGCCGAGGCCGACTTCCGCTATGCCGGGTCGCTGCGTTTCGAGGGGTCCGAGGCCATGCTGCGACAAGGTTTCATGCAGGACATCCGGCACTAACGGTCGGGCACCCCTTCCATCAGGCGTGAACACGGCATCGTCGCCGATGTCACAGCGCATCACTTTGTCAGCCAACGCCAAGGCTTTGGTTGAGTGAGCCGGCAATCTTTTGTAACGATCACGCGGAGAAGTATTTCCCGAAAGGAAGAGTCATGTCAGCTTTGGTCGCCGATTGGGGTGCAGGGCAGGATTCGGAGCAGCATCCGCCCGTTCTGAAGCGGGACGGAACCCCGCTGAAGGTGCTCTACGCACTGGATAGCTTCCCGCAGTTGTCCGAATCTTACATCAATGCCGAGATCCAGCGCATGCAGGGCTGGGGCGTGCACATCGAGGTCTGGTCGCGCGGCGAGCCGAAGTCTCAGGCGCAGTGCGACGTCGTCGTCCACCGCGGAACGCTGCTCGAGACCATCGAGCGCGTGAAGCCGGACGTCGTCCACACGCACTGGACCCAGACCGCGCTGAAGTACAAGGATGCCGCCAAGCGCATGGGCATCCCACTGACGGCGCGCGGCCACTGGCACTTCGTGCCGAAGCAGATCGCCCGCGTCGAGCGCGAGCCGACGATCGAGCGGCTCTACATGTTCCCGCACCTCGCGAACAAATGGGGCTCGGCGACCAGCAAGATCCTGCCAATGGTCTCCTGCTTCCATCCGGAGTGGCTCGCGCCGCGGGTCGAGAAGAACCGCAAGATGATCGTGCGGACGGCCGCCTGCAAGCAGCCGAAGGACCTTGCCACCTTCATCCGCATCGCCAGCCGCCTGCCGGAATACCGTGCGGTGCTGATCCTCTGCAGCCTCGGGCCGAACGATCACTACCGCGAGCTCGAGCAGATTAACCGCGATCTCGGCAGCCCGGTCGAGATGGTGCACGACATCACCTATGAGGAGGTCGCGGCCTATCTCAGCGAAGCCGGCATCTACGTCCACACCTACGACCCGACCGTCTCCTTCGGCATGCCCGTGTCGATCGCCGAGGCCATGGCGGCCGGCTGTACTGTCGTCGCCCGCAATGTCGAGGGCGCCGACGAGTACATCGGCGAGGCCGGCCGGCTCTATGCGTCCGAGGACGAGGCGGTGGCGCTGATCAAGGC
This sequence comes from Mesocryomonas lacus, assembly GCF_055730135.2. Lineage (NCBI taxonomy): Bacteria > Pseudomonadati > Pseudomonadota > Alphaproteobacteria > Hyphomicrobiales > Aurantimonadaceae > Mesocryomonas > Mesocryomonas lacus. The sequence goes on from NZ_JBUZWE020000020.1 coordinate 47,906, forward strand.
CTGCGAAGGCTGGAGCGACGCGGAATGGGCGAAGGCGGACGAAATCTCGCGCGAGCGCGCCTTCCGCCTGTTCGACGACCGCAAGGTTCTTCTGCCGCTGCTGGAGACCTGGAAGCAGATCGCCGGCGAGCAGGCGGAGGCCGCCAACAGCAACGTGTCGCTGCTGACGAAATTCCGGCGCTGGTCGGGCATCGGCTACCGCCGGATCTGATCCCGCTCAGAGCGCCGTGCCGTCCTAAGGCGGTACGGCATTCCGGCTTCTAGAACCACTGCCTTAAAAGGCTCGGAGATCGTGATCGATTTCCGGGCCTTTTCCATTCCGGCAGACCGATCGACGCATCCCTGCCCGTTGCTGCCGGGAGCCGTCGCGGCACTTAGGGACTGACACAAAAAAAAGCAGGCCCTTTCGGACCTGCTTTTTCATTTGCAGACGTTCGACG